>JANXVA010000190.1 GCA_025351875.1 Myxococcales bacterium
GCGCGGCGGTGGGCGTGGAGGTCGAGCGCGCGCGGCGCTGCTCCCGCGGAGTCGGTGCACCGTCCGGAGCTGGAGATCTTCGGCGTGCTGTCGCCGTCGCGCGTCGCCGCCGTGCACGCGCGCGGTCTCCGCGAGGTCGTCACGCCGTGCGCGCGCGAGCTCCTCTCGGTCGACGTCCCAGCGCAAGCGCGACAGGCGCGTTGACGCGACCCGAGTCGGCTACCAATGAGCTGACCCGGATGGCCCGGACTGCGCGCCTTGCCTCCCTCGTCGTGGCGTCGCTCGTCCTCGGGCTGCCGAGCCTCGCGCCGGCCCAGCCCGCGGGCGCGCCCTCCGACTCGGCTCCGCCTGCACGCGCGAGCGGGCAGGGCATCGCGGTGCTCGCGATCGGTTCCTCGCGTGACGAAGCGTTCGCACTCGCGCGTGCGATCTACACCGCTTCGCGTGAGCTCCGTAAGCTCGCCGAGGTCCGTGCCGGCATCACCGGTGAGGATGCCGCGGGTCGTCGTCTGCTCGCGGGTCTCGCGCAGCAGGTCGGGGCCGAGGCGCTCCTGGTCGTTCGCGTCGAGCGAAACGTCGGGCCCGTCGCCCCTGCTGGCCCGACCGCCGTCGCGGATGCCGCGGGTGCGCCCGCCGCCGCCACCACCGCCGACGCCCGGGCCGCAGCTCCCGCCGCGCCGAGCTCGACCGGGAATGCCGTGCCCACGACGACGGTGGTTGCCCGGCTATTCCTCGCCGAACCTGGAGACTTCGACGCCGCGCGCTACTCCGCCGACCCCGGGCTGGAAGGGCCGGCGGCGTGGCGCTCGACCGTCACGTCGCCCGAAGCCCGGCAAGACCAAGGCCGACCAGTGGCTCTACCCAGCCGAGGACGCTGCGCTTCTCGCGTTCGCGGGGGTCCCGCTCTGGCGACGTCTCCTTTGGGGCTTCCTCGCGCGCGAAGGCACGCGTGAGGGCGAAGCGATGTCGCTGATCTGGTCGGCCCTCGAACTGGAGCGCGGCGTCGTCACTCTCGACGAGAACAAGACGGACGATCCGCGCGCGTGGGCGCTCGGCATGGCGGTCGTTCGTGCTCTCGAAGCGTGGAAGCAGCAGAACGAAGGCCCTTCCTGAAGCAAAGGTCTTCGTGGACGACGTCGGCGAGGGGCTCGAGGGCAAACCCGCGGCCGAACTCCTGCGCGCGGACCTGCGCGCGGCGGGCGTGTCACGCGCAGAGCTTTACGCCCGGTCCGCGAACCGGTTGCCCGTTCGTGTGCACGATCTCCGGGCGACGTTCGTGACCAGCGCTCTCGCGAACGGCAAGACCGAGACGTGGGTCATGGACCGCACCGGGCACCGGTCGTCCGAGATGGTGAACCGCTATCGGCGCTCGGCACGGCGTGCGGAAGAGCTGAGCCTCGGCGAGCTCGCGCCGCTCGACACGGCGATCCCGGAGCTCGCCGCGCGTGTCTCGAGTTCCTCTGGCGGTGTCTCGGAATCCTCTGGCGGTGTCTCGGAATCCTCGGGCGGAAGCCGCGATTCGACGTGCATCGCGCCGGTCTCGCCCCCGACCCCCGAACGCGCAAGCAGTGGTTCCGACGGAAGGATTCGAACCTTCGTAAGAGGAATCAAAATCCTCTGTCCTGCCATTAGACGACGCCGGAGTAATTCGCGCTCAACCTACCGCAGCACCTCGCGAACGCCAAGCCGGTCGCCGCGCCGACCTCGTAGCCAAGACGGAGCGTTCGCGTTCGAGAAGCTCCGCGGGTATGCGCCGCATACGGTCTCGCTGGCGACGCGGTGTTCGTCGCTGGATCGCTCAAGGGCTCCAGCCGAGGACCGCGAGGTTCGTGTTCGACGTCCCCGTGCTCACCGGGGGACCGGCGCCGAGGTTCACGTTGTCGCCCTTCACGCTTCCCGACACGACGAACGAGCCCGACTTGTGCGCGGCGGCGCTCCTGCCCGAAAAGACGACCGTCGACGCGATCGATTTGACCCAGAGCGGCTTTCCAGCGGCGTCGACCTTCACCCCGAAGAAGCAGCGCGCCGGGCTCGCCGGGTTGGAGCCCGGGACCGTCGGCGGCGTCAGGAGCGTCGTGCCGTTCACCGAGAACGTCTTTCGGTAGTCGCCCACGCCGACCACTTGATTGAAGCGATCGACGGCGAGCGCGTTGATCGCCTCGCCGTCGGAATCGCCGTCGTCTCCGCCGAGCACCACGTTCCACTTCGGCGCGCCGGTCGCGGGCTCGAACCCTGCGAGGAACGCGTCGTCGGTGCCGCTCGTGCCGACCGGCTTGCCATCCCCGAAGTCCGTGGCCGCAGGCACTTGGCCGCCAATCGCGACGATGCCTTGCGCCGTAGCGACACCCAGCACGCGCACGGCGGTCGTTGCCGAGGCGCTCCCGAAGCCGCGCGCCCAGCGCGGCGCCCCGGTCGCGGCGTCGAGCGACGCGACGAACCCATTCACTGCGTCACCGACCATGACGAGGTCCGGACCGAGGCCGGAGAGCCTTCCGCGGAACGCGCCTCCGAGGTAGACGTTCGCCGCGTCGTCGAGCGCGATGCCGGTCGTATCCCCTACGGCCGGACCCGACGTGACCGGCGTGCTCACGGACTTCGCCCACCGTGCCGTTCCCGTGGCGCGGTCGAGCGCCGCGACGAAGCTCGGAAGGTTGGTTTCCGTGAGCGTGATCTTGCCGCCCCCGAGCTTGTCGAGGTCGAGCGACTGGTCAAAATGACCCGTGATCGCGAGCGTGTCCCCGCGAAGAGCCAGGGCGCTGAGGGTGGCCTGGCTGGGCGACTGGAAGGTCTTCGCCCAGATGCCTTGTCCGTCGGAGCGGCGCAGCTTCACGACGAACCCGTAGCTCTGGGAGAACGATGCAGACATCTTCAGCGTCACACCGCCACCGAAGTCGGCGAACGAGTTGCTCGTCCCCGCCACGTAGAGATCGCCGTCAGCGTCGATGGCGACTGCCGCGGGCTCGAAGGTGGCTGCGCTGGAGGTGGGCACGACGCCCTTCCTCCACACTTGCTTCCCGTTGACGTCGAGCAGCGCGAGCATCATCGGGGACGAATTGCCGGAAGCGGGGAGCCCCGAGACGGCGGCCGTGTACTTGGTCGCGACGAACGAATATCCGTCGTCGCCCACGGCAACGGGCATCTGCTCGTAGCCTTCGGTGGCAACGTAGTACGCCCAGCTCGTCTTGTTCTCGGCAGCCGGAGGTGTCTCAGGCGGCGGCGCGGTGTCGCCCGTCGAGCTTCCGTCGCGTCCATCACCACCGTCGTTCGACGGCACGAAGGCGTCGGGCGTCTCGGCCGCGCCCTCGAGCGTGGGATCATCGCCCGTGCACGCGACCGCAACCCACGGTGAGACGAGACTGATCGCGATGGCCGCGACCGATCCGATGCTTCCCGAGACGCGCATCACGCCATCGTAGCCGACCCTGGCCGCTTCCGCCCAGCGCGCTAGGATCCCGCGCGCGCCACGTACCCCACGACGAGCTCCGTCAGCTCGTCGGCGAGCGCGGACGTCTTGTACTTCGGTCGGTCCACGACGGCGCTCTGAACCACCGACAGCACCACGCGCACGATCATGAACGCCGAGAGGTCGGGATCCGCGAGCTCGATCTTCGCCGCGCGCATGGCCTCCGCGAGCACCGCCTCGAGCCGCTCCTCGAAGCCGAGCATCTCGCGGCGCGCGCTCGTCCGCAGCACCTGCTCGATGAGCACGCGGTGCAGCGCCGGGTTGATGCCCTCCGCGCGTAGGAGCTCCCCGATGAGATCGCGCACCACGGCGTCGAACGTCTCGGACGTCGCCCCCGACAGCCTCGTCGCGACCAGCTCGACCAGCCCATCGCGGTAGCGCCTCAGCAGCTCCACCGCGATCGCGTCCTTGCTCGGGAAGTACTGGTAGAGCGACCCCACGCTCACCCCCGCCGCCTTCGCGATGCGATTGGTGGTCGCCTTGGCGTACCCCTCCTTCACGAAGACGCGAGTCGCCGCCTCGAGGAGCGTGGCCACCATCGCGAGCGAGCGCTCTTGCTGCGGTTTTTTGCGGGTATTTGCGCGCAGCGGACGGGCGGACATGGCCCATGAGAACGCGAGTAGCGAACGCGAGCAATACCTCGCATTCTATGACCTCGAAGGAGCCTGGAACGATGCCGCTGATGAAGCTGAACGCCGAGTGGACCGACCTGATGCACAAGTACGAGGGAGACCACTCCGACCCTCGCAACCAGGCCTGCCACAAGGTCGGGATCCCCCTCATCGCCGCGAGCCTTCCGATCGGCGCGACGATCGTCGGCCTCCCGCTCGCCGCCGCGATGTTCACCACCGGCTGGGCGTTCCAGTTCGTCGGTCACGCCTTCGAGGGCAAGAAGCCGTCGTTCGTCGACGACCGCCGCAACCTCGTCATCGGCGTCCTCTGGTGGCTCAAGAAGTCGGGCGTCTCGATCCAGCTGGACGAGAGCTACGCCGCCACTGCCGAGTAGCTTGACCCGCCGTCGGTTCGCGCTCGCGCTCCCGTTCGTGGCGCTGCTCGCGGCATGCGCGGGCAGCCGTGTTCCATCGCCGGCCGCGCCCCGCGCAACAGATGCCGCGATGAGCGCGGAGATCACCGACGCCGCCCCGCCCGCGAACCAACCGGCGGCGCTCGACATGCCTCCGCCGCTCCACTTCTCGTTCTGGGATCAGAAGCGCGCGTGGCGATTCAACGGAAAGCCGCTGAGCGAGGAGCCGCCGCAGTCGACGACCGACTCCGGACGCATCTCGCACTCCTACACCTGGGCCTTCTACCAGCGCCTGCTCGATCGCGCAGGCCTCGCCGAGTGGGGCAAGACGAGGTAGCTCGCTCGGCTCACCCGCCGTCGCCCGCGCCCGCATCGCCCACGGGGGCAGGCGGAGGAGGCGGCGGAGGCGCGGGGTTCAACTCCGCGCCGAGGCGCGTCATGATCGTCGACCACGCGTCGCCCGGGGGCGTCGGCCTTACCGCCGTCGCGTAGTGATGCGCGTTCAGCTCGCGCGACACGTTGAACGCGCGAAAGCAGAGCGAGTGGTGCGGGTCGCTCAGATTGCCGATGGGCACGGACACCGGCTTGCCTGCTTCGTCTCGCCAGCCGCGCTCGCGCAGGGCCGCGCACTCCGCCCACTTGAGCACGCCCGTGTCGGTGAAGCCGTCGTTCGCCTTCTGCACGACGAGCAGCTTGTCGATCATGACGCCACCCGGCACGCCCACCTTCGCCATCAGCTCGAGCGCGATCTCGTCGGCCTCCTGCTCGTTGGTATAGAAGCCGAGGTTCTTCTCGGTCATCAGCTTGTTCTCTTCGCTGAAGTCGAGGTTCCACGAGTCCTCGCCGCGGAGCTTCTCGCGCACGCCGAGCGTCTGCTCGAGGCTACGCGGATCGGGGGCGGGCTTCTGCGCGTGGTTCGCGTCGTCGAGCGTGTAGAAGTAGTTCACCGCATCGCTCGGCATCGTCGCGTGCGAGCGATAGAAGTGCCCGAGCTCGTGCGCGATCGTCGAGATGACGCGGTCCTCGTCGAGCAGCTCGAGGAGATAGCCAGTCGTGATCGTCACGTACTTCGATGTCGCGTAGTAGGCGAGATGCTCGGCGCGGTCGGCGCTCACGTTCGAGTAGCGCTTGCAGGCCTGCCCGAGGACGAGGCCCTCGCCCTCCATCGACAGACGGCACTTGGCGAACCCGTCGTTGTAGAACTTGATGAACTCGCCGAGCTTCTGCGCGTCGTAGGGCCGATCGAACGATTTCGCCTCCCCCGACGATACGCGGCCCGTGCTGAGCAGGAAGAGATCGCCCGCGGGCGCCGGCGCTGCAGGCGCGGGAGCCGCGCCCCCGTCGACCGCGGCATCGCCCGCCGCCGCATCACCCTCGACCGGCATCGGCACGCCGCTATCGACCGCTCCGCCGGCGTGACGCGTGCGAACGCTCCACTGGATCGGCATGAAGCTGACCCAGGCATTCGGCTCGGGGGACTTGCGAATGATGATGTGTGGCTTCGGCGTGGCGCGCAGGGCCTCGGGGTTCGCCGCGCGGAGCGCGCTGTCGAGCTGATCGACCCAGTACTGGAGGCGAAGGGTCATCGGATGATCCATCGCGACGAACTCCGGCGCGCCGTCCCACTGCGAGGAGGTGTTCGCCGCGTTCTTGCGGAACTCGTCTTCGGTCTCGTCCGACCACTGCCACGCGTACTGCGCGAACGTCGGATTGCCCTCGGTGTGATTCGACTCCGAGGTCCCGGTGTCGGCGGCGATCGCCGAGCATGCGAGCAGCGAAGGGCCGACGAGCAGGCCAGCCAAGATTGAGCGAAGGCGCATGTCGAGTCTCCTGACACCTACACCAGCACACTTCATGCCCGCTGTCGGACGCGCTCAAGTCGTTGAAATCAATGAACCACCCCTCGGCCTTCCGTCTCCGCTGGATCCCCCTGGGTCCATTCCACCGCTATCCTGCGGTCCATCCCGATGGCGGCTCCTTGAGCAACGATCGGCGCGCCGAGGGGCCACGCTTCGCGCGCTTTCGAGGCGGCCTCCGCGTCGGCGCCGACTACTTCGCGCGCGTCGGCGCAGTCGCGAGCGACGGCGCGAGCGGCTCGCCTCCACGCGGCCTCGTCGATCGCATGAGCGATCTCGCGAACCCGGACATCGACGTCGCGCGCGTCCATCCGGCCATCGTCGTCTTCTTCGAGGACACCGCGCGCCTCGAGCTCCACATTCGAAGCCACTGGCGGTTCCCGATCTCGCTCGTGTGGCGCCTGGTCCGGCCGCTCATGCAATGGATCGGTCAGTTCGTCCTTCCGCTTCGCGAAGCAACGATCGCGACGCGCATCCTCGCGCTCGACCCCGCGCGCGACGGACGAGGCGACGCCCGCGCCGTCATTCGCGAGTACGCCGGCAGCGGTGCCGTCATGCAGGTCGTCGCCTACGCGACATGGGAGAGCGGCGGCGCGCGCTTCATGAGTGCGACCTTCCCACTCCCCGGCGGTCACGTCGCCGGGATCCTTCGCCTCGATCGCATCGCCGAGGACAGCGACGGTCGCCTCGCCGTCGCGCTCACGTCGGCGTCACGCAAGGGCGACGGCGCGGGCATCTGGTACGTGCTCGGCTCGCTGGCCCTTCGCGCTCCGCTCGGCGAGCGCCTCTCGCTCTGGGCTGCGGGCACGGACTGCGCACCCGCCGACATGGACGTCTCGGTCCTCGAAGGCACGACCATTCTCGGCCGCCACGAGCAGCGCGCGTTCGGCGTGCGCTTCGTCACGCACGAGTACTGGTTCAGGCCCGTTCGGCGAGGGTAGGAGCGTAGCCGCTCATCGCCCGTAGCCGGCGTCCGTCCCACGTCGCGCGAACGCCAGCCCGACGACCATGAGTACGAGCGAGATGAGGATCATGATGGGCTCCGCCTTCGAGAAGGCGCGCCAGAACGACCAGATACCCGCTATCCCGCAGGTGACGGCGATGAGCGTGTACCTCGGACCCGCTGCGCGTCGGGTCGCCTGACCGGTGTAGACCGAGCTCTGCAAGCGAATCAGCTCGCGCTCGGCTTCCAGCTCCAGCTCCCGGCGCGACGGGCTCGTGGGGACCAGCGGGGTCGGTGAGCCCGGCGCGTTCGGGACGTACGGAACGAACTCCGGCGCCTCGCGTTCGCGACGAAGGCGCGCGATCTCGTCGTCCTTCGCGGCGAGCGCCGCCCGAAGCGCTTCGTTCTCGTCTCGGTACGACATCGCCCGGAGCTTAACACGGCGTCGCTCGGGCCTACGCGCTGGGGTCGTGAGCCTCGAGCGAAAACTCGAAGCTCACCGTCGGGACCCGAAAGCAGAGCGGCTCGGCATGCTCGCCTGTGATCGCCTCCGCTGCGCGCGACGCGACCGAGCCTTCGAGCGGCTCGCACGCGTCGATCGGGATCCCCAGGTCGATCTCCTGCCGTGAGACGCGGCGCCGGAGCGGCTGGCTCGACATCGCGCGGTCCTGCGGCACGCAGTAGGCGAGGAACGCGCGATAGTCCGGCCAGCACTCGCGCCACGCGCCGGTCAGCTCGGGTGCCTTCGCAGGTCGAAGCTTCATGATCGCGTCGGGCGCGGAGCCGTCGCCGGGGTCGAGCTCGATGCGCATCTCGCCGTCGGGCTGGCGCGCGATCGCGCCGCGCGCGAGCACGTGCATCGGCATGCCCTCGGTGAGGAGGCGCGCCGCGAGGGCGGGAGCGGCCTTGGTGATCGAGTTCGTGAGGAAGTAGATGCCCTCACGCCCGCTCTTCGGGTCCTTCACGTGGATGCGCCAGTTCGTCTGCACGGGCGAGGGAAGGAGCTTCCGTAGCGGCCCGAGGAAGCCGAAGCCGAAGTTGCCGTGCTGGAACGTGAGAAATGTGAAGAGTGCATACTTCCCGTCGGGGCCGAGACGCTGGAGCTCGAGGCCGTGCGGCACCATCTCCGCGGCGCGCTCCGCGGGCACCAGGTAGTTGACGTACACGACGTTGGTGATGTCGCTCCGCATGGCCGCCTCCGGCAGCGGCTCGAGGAGCGCACCGAAGAGGCGGCTGTTCGCGAAGACGTCGAACAGTCGCCCCACGACGCCGCTATGCGGATACCGCCACCGCGCGAGGCGACCGTAGGGCTCGGTCGGTCGCGCGCGCTTCAGCACCTCCTCCGTCACGAGACCGAGCCACACCTGTAGCTGCATGAACCCGAGCCCGTTCGCGGCCGACACGAACGCCGGGCTGGGCCGGTACGCGGGAGGCAGCAGCGGCCCGACCACCGCCACGACCATCGTGGCCCAGAGCGGGATCGAGAGCAGCGTGAGCGTCCTCGACCACGTGCCGGCGCGCGCGAAGCACCACGTCCAACCCAGCGCGGCGCACGTGTAGAGGAGCGCACCGAGCCCGGCCGTCAGCGGGAAGATCTCGCGCTCGAGCGCGAGATAGGCCGCGCTGTCGGTGCGCGCCAGCTCGACGCCGCGCGTGATCCAGACCGCCTGCGCGTACTGATCGGGGATCACCGCCGCCGTGGTGAGCACGAGCACCGCGATCGCGGGGAGACGAGGCAACCAGCGCACGCGCACCATGGCGATCGCGAGGAGGAGATCGGCGAGGGCGCAGAGCTGCCACGGAAACCACCCGAGCCGGAACAGCCACGGATGGGCAGCGATGGCCGCGACGCGATCGAGATCGTTCGTCTGCGTCCCGCCCGGCATCGTCGGGAGAAGCAGCGTGGCCATCCCGAGCATCGCCACCGCGTGGATGACGAAATTGAAGAGCAGCGCCCGCTCGAGGTTGCGATCGTCGGTCGTATAGGGCGAATCTTCGCGCGCGAGTCCCACGGCAAGAGCCTACGCGATCGGACGCGCGTTGACGGCTGGCCCTGAACGAGGAAAAGTCTTCTCCATGCCGCGCCCGAATCAGACTCTCGAGCGCCTCTCGTTCGGCGGCCGCATTCCGTGGGGCGTCGGTCTCGTGCTCACGCTCACCGTGGTCACGTCGCTGTCGGTCGCCCTGGTGAGCCGGCACGTGCTCCCGCTGCTGGAGCTGGGAGCCCTCGTCCCGGATCGCGTTCTCCAAGGGCAAGTCTGGCGGCTCCTGACGTGGTCGGTCATCGAGCCGGGCCCGCTCGCGCTCCTCTTCGGCTGCCTCTTCCTCTACTGGTTCGGGCGAGACCTCGCCGGGGCGTGGGGCTCGCGGCGCTTCCTCGCCGTGTACTTCGGCATCGCGCTCGTCGCGGCCGCCGGCACCTGCATCGTCGCCGTGCTGGATCCGCCGCTCCTCGAGGAGACCTACGTCGGCAGCTGGCCGCTCCTCGAGGCGATGACCGTCGCCTGGGGTCTGTGGTTTCCGGATCGCGTGATCCGCATCTACTTCGTCATCCCGATCCGCGGCATCGTGCTCGCGTGGGGGACCGTCGCGCTCACGGTGGTCTACGCAATTTACGCGGGTTGGTATCGCTTCGTTCCGAACCTCCTCGCCGAGGGGGCGATGCTCGCGTGGCTCTATCGCGGACCCGTGGAGAGCCGCTTTTCCAGGTGGAAGCGCGAGCGCGAGGTCGTGGCGAGGCGCGTGCGCACGCGCGCCAAGCAAGAGCAGCGGATGGCCACCGTGCACGTCCTCCACAAGCTCGAGGAGAACGACGAGGATCTCCCGCCGCTCCCGCCCGAGCTGGAGGGGCAGATCGGCCGCATCATCGCCGACGCGGCCCGTGATCAGCGCGCGAAGCGCGACGACGACAAGAAGAGCTGACCGCGCGAGCGCGCTGCTCAGTCCTTCTTGCGACGGCGTCGCGACATCGCGAGCATCGACGCCGCCGCGAGGAGGCCGAGTCCGGTCGACCAGCCGTCCGCGGACTGCGTCGTGACGCTGCAGCCGCCGTCGTCACCCGACGACCCTCCGCCCGAGGACGACGCCGTGCCGGAGTCCGGCGTGACGGTCGGGTTGTTCGGTGACGGCTGCGTGCCGACGCCCGAGTCCTTCGCCGGCGGCGTCGCGCTGTCGACACCGGCATCGACGGGCGTGGTCCCGCCGTCGGGTGTTGAGCCGTTGTTGTTCTTCGGCGCGGGGGTGACCGCAGTGAAGTCCGCGACGTTGCTGTTGCCGTCGTCCGCGCTCTCGAGGAGCGCGGGATCGCCGGAGGCGATCGAGCGCCGTGCCGCCTTGTCGGTGACGAGCTGGAAGGGGTTGATCGAGCCGTCCGCGGCCGCGCCCGCGAAGGTGCCCCACGAGAAGCAGTCGATCGTTTCGAAGCACACCGCGCCGCCGGTCTTGTCGAGGTTCTGCGGCAGCGTGAAGTCGGGACTCACACCGAAGGCCGCGGCGACCGACGACGTGCCGATGAGGATGTTCGCCTGGTTGGTGCCGTTCGCGACGTTGCCGGAGAGCGTGACCTTGGCGGCGACGATCTCGGCGCCCGCGGCGTCGTAGACGTGGAGGACGTGACCCCCGACGAAGTTCTGACTCGCCGCGTACATCTGTAGCTGCACGTAGCTCGCGTTCGGTGCGGCCACGGAGCCGGCGAAGACCTCGACGACCTTCATCTGGTGGAAGCTCGCGGAGGCCTTGGCGCTCACGAGCATCACGAGGGCGGCGGCGGACAAAGACAAGGCTTTACGCATGGTGCTGATCTCCGGAAGAAACCGCGCAGCATAGCGGAACTCGGGCGCGGCGCCGCACGTTTGGGACATCCTGTATTCTCGAGGGCGATGACCCCGGCGACGGAGCTCCGAGGCGGTCGGTACGTCCTGCTGAAGACCCTCGGCGAGGGCTCGCAAGGCGAGACGTACGAGGCCGTCGACAAGCGAGAAGGCCGGCTCGTCGCCATCAAGCGCTTCCGCGTCGGCAAGGCCAAGGCCTGGAAGGACGTCGAGCTCGCCGAGCGCGAGGCGACGACGCTCGCCTCGCTCGAGCACGAGCTCCTTCCGCGCTACGTGGAGCACTTCGAGGAGGACGAGGCGCTCGTCCTCGTCATGGAGCGCATCGAGGGCGAGAGCCTCGCGGCGCTGCGCAAGAGGAACTTCATCGGTAGTGTGTCGGATGTCGAGCGACTCCTCGCCGACGCCTCGCGCGCGCTCGCGTATCTCCATGGGCGCGCGCCACCGATCATTCATCGTGATCTCAAGCCGGGCAACGTGATCCGCCGCCCGGACGGCTCGTTCGCGTTCGTCGACTTCGGCGCGGTGCGCGATCGGCTCAAGGTCGCCGGCGGGAGCACGATCGTCGGCACGTTCGGGTACATGGCGCCCGAGCAGTTCCAGGGCCGCGCCTCACCCGCCTCCGACGTGTACGGCATCGGCGCCACCGCACTCACGATGCTCACCGGCTGCGAGCCCGAAGATCTGCCGCACAAGGGGCTCGCGATCGACGTGGCGAAGGCCGTGCCCCCATCGACGCCCCCGTCGCTGGTGCGCACGCTCGGCGCGATGCTCGATCCGGATCCGGACACGCGCGCGTCGTCGATCGAGGAGGCGCTCGCGCGCGGAGGTCCCCCGCGGCGCGGACGTCGTCAAGGTCGGCCGCCGTTTCCGTTGCGCGTGTTCGGCTGGCTCGGGCTGCTCGTCGCGCGGGTCGCAGTCTGGTTCGCCGTCGGCATCGTCGTCCCGCTCATCCTCACGCTGCTGTCGTTCCTCTTCGGGAGCAAGCTTGCCGATGCGGCGCGCGCGTGTCACGCGGCCTCGGCTCGCGCCGAAGCGTCGATGGCACGCGCCTCCGAGCGACTCGCCGGCGAGGCGGAAGCGCATGACGATCTCGACGAGGACGCCGAGGCCGCGCGCGTGCGGATCGCCGGCGAGGACATCCTCCGCAGCGTGCGCGCGGTCACCCCCGAGCAGGCGCAGGCCGAGGCGATCCGCGCCGCGGAGCGCTCGGGGCGTAGCGATGCCGAGGAATGGGCCACTCGCGTCGCGACCGAGGAGGCCGAGCGGTGGGAGCCTCCGGAGGCCTGGCGCGAGCGCGAAGAGCGCGAAGAGCGCGAAGAAGCGAAGCGAAAGGCCGCCAAGCGCCGCTCGTAGCCACGCATCGGGATACACTCACGATCCCTTGAGCCGAGAGAAGAAGAAGGCGCTGTTCGCCGGCCTCGTCGCGCACGTCGAGACCGAGATCGCCACGATGCGCAAGGCTGCCTACGACGCCGCCGAGGCCGCGACCCACGCGGAGGCAAAGCCCGAGAACGACAAGGACACGCGCGCCCTCGAGGCGTCGTACCTCGCGGCTGGTCAGGCCTCGCGCGTCGCCGAGCTCGAGAACGCGCTCAAGCTCCTCGTCGGCATCGAGCTCAAGGACATCGGCAAGGCGACGCCCATCTGCGCGACTGCCGTGATCACGCTCGAGGACGACGACGGCGCGCACTCGATGTTCTTCATGTCGCCGCACGGAGGCGGCGTCCGCCTCGACCTCGAGCTCGAAGGAGGCACGCGCGCGAGCGTGCAGGTGGTCACGCCTCAATCCCCGCTCGGCAAGGCGCTGCTCGGTCGTCTCCACGGCGACGTGATCGAGGTCCGTGGGAAGTCGGGCCTCCGCGAGATGACGATCATCGACGTGTGGTGAGGCTCCCTGCGTCGGCGTCCAACTGTTTGACAACGCTTCAATTTCTCGCTGCGCCGCAGCGCGTCGGCGAACACTTGACCTTTCCCCCGATTGGGCGCAAAAGGGGCGCATGTTCGGTCAAGCCATCGCCCGGTTGCTCCGTCGTTTCCGTCGTTCGCGGAACGCGCGTCGCTCCATGCCCGCGATGATCCTCGCAGGCTGCTAGTCGGGCTCCGCCCCTCAGCTTCGCTGAGCCTCCCCGAGGCGCGGCCTGTTCGCCGTGATTCGCCTTCGGCAGACGGCGCCGATTTTCACGCCTGGGTGTCGGTTGTCAGAGGCGCGCGGTGCTCGCGGAGCTGCCGCGGTGTGTAGCAAAGGCATTTCGTAGGCGTTGCGCCGTGCGTTCGTCGATCGAGGTCGACACCACGAGAGCAGGCTCGCCGCCTCGTTTCACGGCGTGAACGGTGCCGTCCTGGACGCCTCTCACGATCTCGCGGAGGTCGGAGAGGAACCCAGGCGAGACCTTGCCGCGCATCACCGTCGCGCGTCCGCCGCGCACGGCCACGCGGAAGATCTCGTTTTGGCGGGTGGAAGCCCAGACGGCGAGCCCGATGAGGCCAAGGACGCCAGCCACGTAGACGACGTCCATCGCGAGGATTCTCGGGCACCTGGATCGCTGGATCCACAGATCTCCACCTGAAACCGCTGAGTTGGCCCGCAAGTCCGCGTCAAGTGGTTGGATGTAGGACGGTTCGTGACTTGCACCTACCCAGCCCATGGCTGGAGGACGCTGGGGTGGGGCGCGCTGGGGAGTTCGCGCGGCGCTCGCCGCGGCGGTCGCCGTGGTCGCGGGTTGCTCGTCCCCGAGCGACGACTCCGCCGCAGGTGATGAGGACGATCTCACCAGCCTCACCGCCCGTCAGCGCATCCTCACGTTCGACGGCGTCGTCTACGTCGACCCGACCACGAGCGAAGCCGACGTCCTCGCCGCGACCCGCAAGCAGACCCAGACCGCGTTCGGTGCGCTGCTCGCCTCGAAGGTCGCCGTGCGCACGCGCGAGCTCCAGAATGTCGACCCGCTGAGCCTCCGGAAGCGCGAGGTGCTCGTCATCGACACGAACGTCGCCGGTGATCCGGGCAAGCAGATGGTCGAGGTCTCCTACAAGTACAAGGACGAGGCGGTCATCCCCGTGGAGCTCTCGCGGCACTCCTCGCTCTCGCTCGCGCTCCTCGCGCAGGGCGCCGACTACGAGTGGAAGAAGATCGTCCCCGACTGCACCAAGGGCGACAAGGAAGCGCGCGACGACGCCGAGG
This sequence comes from Myxococcales bacterium, assembly GCA_025351875.1. GTDB lineage: Bacteria > Myxococcota_A > Polyangia > Polyangiales > Polyangiaceae > Labilithrix. The sequence goes on from JANXVA010000190.1 coordinate 14,298, forward strand.
GCGGGCTCCTCTGGTACGACTTCGACCCGACCAAGGCCTCGTGCCGCCACGCGATCGATCGCGAGCAGCGCACGATCGATGCCGACAGCGACAAGCTCACGAACAAGACGAAGATGGTGTCGAGGTCGCGCGCCGAGCGCCTCTTCCTTCCCACCGCGATGCGCCTCGCTCGCGCCGCGACCGCCGCGAAGGCGACCTACCCCGAGTACGACAAGCTCTTCAGCGGCGGCACCGATCCGAACGCGCTCACCATCGCGCTCGTCAACGGCCGGCTCGCGCACGAGCGCGTCGAGGCGTCGAAGGACGACGGCTACTACGAGTGGATGGACACCCTCGGCGTGATCTTCACCAAGCACCCCGGGCTCGAGCTGAAGAAGATCGAGCCCGCCGAGACGCTCACGTCGGCGATGGTCGCCGGTCGCAAGATCGACGGCCTGAAGTTCCAGGACTTCGTCCAGTGGACGGTCTACGGCACCGGATACCCCGACGGCCTCCAAGCCGCGGACAAGAAGGAGCTCACCGCCAAGATCGCCGCGAAGCTCGACAACCACTGGCTTACCTTCGAGAAGCGCGTGAAGGTCGCCGTGGGCGACGGACCGCCGAGGGACTTCACGCTCCGCATCGAGACGCTCTTCGGCGCCGACGAGGATCCCGAGCCCCATCGCCGTGCGCTCAAGCGCGGCGACGTCGTCGTCTACAACGGCCACTCGTACATCGGCTACGGCCCGCTCGACCCTTCGAACTTCACCGCGTCGAGCTTCCCGAGCACCTACCAGCTGTTCTTCTTCGATAGCTGCGTCTCGTTCAACTACTACGAGAAGGACTTCTTCACGCTGAAGGCGGGCGGCTCGAAGGTGCTCGACCTCATCACCAACGGCATCGAGGCTCCCGAGTACAAGAGCGGCGAGATGCAGGGAAACCTCATCGCTCGACTGCTCGACGGCTCGCTGCCCAGCTACCAGACGCTCCTCGGGTCCGCGAGCGCGACCGACTCGCTCCGCGTCGTCGATGGCGAGCTCGACAACTCCTACCACCCGTCGCGCGTGAAGGTCCGCGTCACCGCTCCGTGAGCCTTCGTCGCGCGGTCCTGCTGGGGGCGCTCGCCGTCGCCGCGTGCGGAGAGACGTCCGTCAGGCGTGACGAGGTCGCCGGTGACGGTGCCCACACCAAGCGTCGTTCCGACGCGATTCAAGGCGGTGGCGCCGATACGAGCAGCACCTTTGCCGTCGCGGTCCTCAGCGCCGCGGACGTTTGCTCGGGCACCCTGATTGCGCCCAATCTCGTTCTCACGGCCCGGCACTGCGTGGCACCGGATAGCGGCGGAGCCTCGGTCGACTGTACGAAAGACACGTTCTCGGCTCCCGTGGCGCCCAGCACGATCCGGGTGTCGCTCGACGCCGACGCTGCCTTCGACACCGCCTCGTTCCACGCGTCGAAGATCGTCGTTCCCACAGAGACCGCGTTCTGCGGGCACGACGTCGCGCTCATCATCCTCGAGGAGAACGTGCCCGCGGCGCTCGCGATCCCCGCCACGCCGGCGATCGACCCGGCGCTGACCGATCGCGCGAAGTACGGCACGAAGCTCACGGCGATCGGTTACGGCATCTCGTCGCCCACTGCCTCGGATGACGGCACTCGCCGCAAGCGCGCCAACATCCCGATCGTGTGCATTCCCGGCGACGCCACGCTCGGCTGCGACCCGGCAGACTTCGCCATGACCGTCGCGGAGCTCTCTGCGGGCAACGGCCTCTGTTCGGGCGACTCGGGCTCCGGGGCCTACGAGCCGAGCTCGCTCGCCGCGGGGCCACCGATCGTGATCGGCGTCCTCTCGCGCGCCGTCGACGCGGCCGGTCAGTGCACAGATGCGATTTACGGGAGGACCGACTCGATCGCTGCGCTCCTCGTGAGCACGGCGAAGGACGCGGCCGCGGCCGGCGGTTACGCGACCCCGACGTGGGCCGACCCGACGAGCCCGGGCCCTGACGCGGGTGCCGACGGCGGGGGCAACATCTCCGTCGACCCAGGCGCAAGCGACGCCGACAGCGGTGTCAGAGCGCCTGTGTCGCCGGCGAGCGATCCAAGCGGCTGCTCGGTCGCGCGAAGGGCGTCCTCGCCCGTCACGGGCGGCCGGTGGCTCTTTGCGTTCCTCGCCGCGTGCTTGGTCGTCGCGACGAATCGTCGTCGCCGGACTACTTGGAAGAGCCGAAGCCGCCGCTGCGATGCGAGCCATCCGAGCGACGCGCCTCTTTCGGACCGTCGAGCTCGCTGACGCTGTTCGTCGAGCCGCCCTCGAGGTCCGCGGGCTGCGCGAGATCGTCGCTCGCGAGATGAGCCTTGCCGACCTTCGGGGCGGGGCCCGCGAGCTGCGCGGACATGAGGTTCGTCGTCCCCGCGATGTTGGCGGCCTCGGCGCTCAGAGGTGCCGCGCTCGCGGTGCGAACGGAGGGCATCGAGCTGGAGCTGCAGCCGCACGCGAGCGCGACGGTCGCCACGAGGGCAGCGCCCAGGCTCAACGACTGCGAAAACGCCAAACGGTCCAGCTTCATGGGCACCCCTCCTAGCACTGCGGCGGGCCGGTGCAACGGACGTTCCCGGAGCACCCACACCTACCCGCGCGGAGGTTCTACGGGCGGCGCACCCGAGACTTTCCCTGCGCACACCCTGCTTCCCGCAAATAACCGTCGCGTGAGGCCAGGTTGCGCCGCCCAGCTCCGCGGCAGCCCGGGGATTCCGGGGCTTGGCGGCTCGCGTTCGCTCGCGGAGAGACGTGTCCCCCGTGCGTCTCAACCTCGTCCATTTCGCTCTGAGCCACGAGGACGAGGACCACGTCGACGCCGAAGCAGACCTCACCGCCGGTGATACGTTGACGACGTGAAGCGAGCGCTCAGCGGCGTGGTCGCCGCCGCGATGCTGGCCGCGAGCGTCGGCGCAGGCTCGTGCTCGGCGGCCGCCGAGGAACCTGCTGGCTCGCCGTGTGTGGCCTTCGCGAAGGCGAGCGCTCCCGCGCTTCACACCGAGCCGGCGGGAACGACGATGCGCGCAGCAGCGCTTGTGCGCATACGCAGCGGCGCCGGCCGGAGCTACGCGCTCGACACCGAAGGCAGGCTCGGGAGGCTCGACGGTGATGCGGCGGCTGCGATCGGCGTCGGTGGCGTTGGCGCGGCCTCCGGCACCGACTTCGTGGTGACGAAGAGTGCGAGCGGTGCCGTGCAGGCGTTCGTCGCGCGTTGGGTCGCTGCCGTCGCGGGAGCATCAACGACCTTCGAGCTCCTTCGATTCACGAGCGCGGACGGCGGGCTCACCTTCGATCTCGCGAGCATGAAGCTCCTCTTGTCGTCGCAGGGTGGTCGCCCCACCGGCGAGGCCGCGGCGCTCGCGCTCGGACGCGACGGGCTCCTCTTCGTCGCGCTCGGTGACGCGGAGCCTGCGCCGGGCGGCCCGCCGACGCTGCTCGGGAGCATCCTGCGTCTCGACGTATCGGGCGATACATACGTGGTCCCGCCCGACAATCCCTTCGTCACATCGGCAGGCGACCTGGCGGCGGTATGGGTTCGAGGCGTCCACGAGCCCCGCGGTCTCGACGTGGACCCCGAGACGGGCGACCTCTGGCTCACGGACTTCTCGGCGCGCGCAGACACGACGTACGTGCACCGCATCGTCCGTGGCGGCGTCACCGATGCCAGGCCGATGCTCTCGCTCGCCGCGCCCGAGCGGCGTGTCGGGTTCGCGGGTGGGCACGTCTACCGGGGAAAGCTCGTGTCCGCACTCGTGGGTCGATATGTGTATCCTGCATTGAATGGGGTCCTCGTCGCGATCGATCGTTTCGGACCCTCGGGGCCCGCCCAGGCTTCGAAGGTCGACCTCGGCGTCGACGGCCCGATCGGTCGCAGCGACGACGGCGAGCTCGTCGTCGCGCCCGCGCGCGGAGGCCTGTTGCGCGTCGTCGACGGCAGCCTGCCGGCACCGACTCCGACCTCGCTGCTCGCGACGAAGTGCTGGGACCTCACGGCGCCGTCCGGCATCCCCGCGGGAGCGATTGCCTACGACGTGACGACGCCGCTCTGGTCGGACGGCGCGACGAAGGAGCGCTTCGTCGTCGTTCCGCGTGGCGCGAAGATCACGGCGCGCGCCGACGGGGATCTCGTCTTTCCCGTCGGCACCGTCGCCGTGAAGACATTCGCGGTCGACGGCAAGCGCGTCGAGACGCGCCTGCTCGTGCAGCATGACCTCGAGGACTGGACGGGCTACTCGTACGCGTGGAACGAGGCCGGCACCGACGCCGAGCTCGTGAGCGGCAACCGCGAGGCAAAGCTTCCAGGCGGCAAGAGCTGGTATTTTCCGAGCAACGCGGACTGCACGGCCTGTCACACGCCCGCCGCCGGTTACACGCTCGGTCTCGAAGCGAAGCAGCTCGCAGGGCGTGGTGATGCGCTTGCGCGTCTGGAGGCGAGCCTCGACGCGCCGCTCGATCACGCGGCGCTCGGCACGCTGGTCCCGGTCGATGCACCGCCGCCTGCGACCGCGGAGGCGCGCGCGCGCAGCTACCTTCATTCGAACTGCTCGACGTGCCATCGCGAAGGCAGCGCCACGGGCACCGTCGTCGACCTCGACCTCCGCTCGGACACCCCGCTCGCGAAGACGGGCTTGTGTCGTGAGCCCCAGGCGGGCGACTTCGGCCTCACCAACGCGCGTCTCCTCGCGCCGGGCGATCCCTCGCGCTCGGTCCTCCTCTCGCGCATGCGCACCCTCGACGAACGCCGGATGCCAAAGCTCGCCTCCCGCCTCGTCGACGAAGCAGGCGTCACCGCCGTCGAGTCGTGGATCACCACCCTCGCAACCTGCCCGTGATGGCGAACCTGTTTTTCACACGGAGGCTCGGAGGCTCGGAGGTTTCTCTGCCGCCTCATGGAGCACCTCTGCGTAATCGCGCGCCACGACGCCAGCCAGGACGCTCCGAGCCTCCGAGCCTCCGTGTAAAAACTCGGATCTTCGGCCTCATCGTGGCGATCGCGTCATGGTCGGGGGCGGCCTACGCGGAGCCTGAGTGTCCAGAGATGCCCTGCTCGGTCATACGGAATTGCTCGAGCACCGGCGTGGCGTGCGAGATCGACGATCGCGCCTGCGCGGAGAAGGCGCGCGAGCGGAGCCTCGAGGTCAAATGCGAGCAGCCGTGCGCGAAGGGGACGCGCCTCGTCTACTGCCCACCCGACACCGGACGCTCAGACTCGAAGATCGTCTGGATCCTGCTCGCGCTCGCCGTCGGGCTCGCGTCGTTCGGCTCCGCCGTCGCGTGGGTCGTCTTCAGAAAAAAGGGGTCGTGACCCCTTTGCGCGCGCGGCCGCTTGCGGCTCTCCGCTCGACTCCCCTGGCCCCTCGGACTCGTGCGGCGGGAACGTGTGGGGCCGGAGCGTCCCGCAGGGAACGGACTTCGCGGCGCTGGACGACAGCGCGGGCGCTGCCGTGTTGAAGGATCAGGCCGACGCGCTACGCGGCAAGGTCCCGCTGCTCATGCACATCCAGAACGATCCGCAGATCCCGGAAAGTCAGGGTTTGAAGTTCATCCATGGGAGTCCGGGATACCGACAGAATGTCGTCGAGGAGGAAGCGGGTAACCAAGGCAAGCTCGGCTACTCGTACATGTACCCGGTGTTCTTTCCGCTCGTGATCGACGGCAGAAAGCGTGAGGCTTACGACGCACGCCAGGACGGGAAGATGTTTGCTCGCCTACAGCAGCTGATCAAGCACTGAGGCAATCGACGCGACGCGGTCTTCCCGCATGGCGTCAACCGCGCGATTCTCACGCGCGGAAGATGGTGCGCCTTCAGGAAGAAGGAGCCTTGACGCCGCCCTTGGCTGCGACGCGGTCGTTCTCCGGCGACTTCGGCGCCAGCTTCACGTCGGCGACGAGCGCCATCGCGATCGCGTTCGCACGATAGCCTTCGCGCTCGGCGAGGCGACTCACCTCCTCGACCTCGCGCTCCGCCATCGCCACGCTCGCGCGGCCCTCGATGCCCTCGCGATCGGCGATGAACTGCGCGAGCTCCTCGAAGGCCTCCTTCGAGAGCCAGACGACGCCGCCCGCCTCGTGTACGCCGAGGAACGTGCGCGCACGAGGCTCGTCGAGCGCGGGCTTCATCGCCTCGCGGAGCGGCGCGACGGGCAACGTCACGGCGAGGAGCACGAGCGCGGTGTTCCGGTGCGCGACGTAAGGATCGTGATCCTCCCTGAACGCCGCGTGCACCGGCAAGGACAGCTCCCACTGAAGCAGGACGTCCGCGCGCGTGAGCTCCGGCTGGTCCGCCACGAGGAGATCGATGACGGCCTCCACCTCGGCCCACGCGATGAACAGCTCGAGGCTCGGCCAGACCGCAGGCTCATCCGCCGCCGGCACGTGGCCGTTCGCTCCGTCGGTACCGTTCGTCTCGTCGGCCTTCGCGCCCGTCACGTGGATCGCCTTGCGATCGCTGGGCCGCGCGTGCGCGCGCATGAGGATGCTCGCGAACCGCTTGCGCAGCGCTTCGAGCACGGGCTCGACCACGGCGCTGTCGGCGTTCGCGTGCGGACCGCCACGCATGTACGCCAGCCCGTCGGCCACGTGCGTGATGCGCTCCTCCAGCGCAAGGAGCACCTCGGGCGTCGGCTCGCGCTTCGCCTCGTCCCACCCGGCCGCGAGGAACGCGAGGTGGCCGTGACCGAGCGCCTGGCGCAGCGGCTCGTGGACAGGGCGGAATCTCAGCTCGAGCATCGCGCGTTCGATGGAGGGTACACCACGGCCGGCCAGCTGTACGGCAAGCTCGTCGTAGGGCATCTCCTTCGTCGCCGTGACGCCGCGAAACTCGTGGAGAACGTGGTACTTGAACGCGCCGAGCTCCCAGAAGAACCCGCCGTCGATCTCGCTCATCGGGCGCAGGTATTCGAGGCGCTTCGAGGCGTCGCGGAAGACCATCCAGTCGCCTGCCGCGTGAGCTCGAGCGCCGCGCGGCGAGAGGCCGAGCGCCTCACCGATCGTCGGCGCCGATGTGCTCCCGTCCTCGCGGCGGGTCGGGATGCTCTGGTAGATGCGCCCGCGAGCGACCTTGAACTTGTTGTTGAAGAGCACGAGGGCGCGCTCGGTGCCCACGCCGTTCGAGTACGCGTACACGTCCTCGTCGACGCCGCCGCGACCATCCCCGCCCGCCCCCTCGGACATGAAGTCGAAGAGCGCGAACTCCGCGACGCCGCTGAAGAGGTAGCGCTTCTTGATGATCGGGAAGATCTCCCGCTCGTGACGCTCGACGAGGCCGCGATTCACGGGCTCGTCGAACTTCGCGCGCCGGTACTCCATGCCGTACTTCTCGCGCAGGCCCTCGACCTGTCCGTGACCGAACATCGGTAGGCCGGGCATCGTGCACATGAGGGTGCACACGCCGAAGTATTTGTCGTCGCTCCCGAACTGCGCGATGGCCGTCTCCTCGTCCGGGTTGTTCATGAAGTTGACGAAGCGCTTGAGGATCTCCGGCTCGAAGTCGAGGACGTTCTTGATCGTCTGTCGGTACTTCTCGTTCTCCTCGCGCTTCAGCATGTTCATGAACGCCGAGTTGTAGACACGGTGCATGCCGAGCGAGCGGACGAAGTAGCCCTCCATCATCCAGAAGGCCTCGGCGAGGAGCAGCGTGTCGGGCGCGCGCTGC
>JANXVA010000230.1 GCA_025351875.1 Myxococcales bacterium
CTCGAATGCCGGTGGCGGTCTCGGAATCGCGCTTGCGCTCGGCGCGGCCATCGCTGCGGGACGTCGACGCCGCGCGCGCTGACCGTCGCCCTCAGCACTAGACGATCCCGTACTCCTTGAGGCGTCGGTAGAACGTTCGCCGCGGGACGCCGATCATCTTCGCGGCTTGCACGCGGTTCCAGTTGCAGCGGGTCAGCGCGGCGAGGATCTTTTCCTTCTCGGCGTCGCGGTACTCCTCTTGGGTTCGCGCGCGCACCGCGCTGGTCGAAGACGAGGTCGCGCGAGGCTCGGAGGTCGTCGAGCTCGCCTGAGCCGGCGCCATGGGCGGCCCCGCACGCACGCTTGCGGAAGGAAGATCGAGGTCGTCGATCGTGATCTCGTTCTCCTCCGAGAGCAGCCACGCGTTGAGCAGCACATGCTCGAGCTGCCGCACGTTGCCCGGCCAGTCGAACGCCTGGAGCCGGCGCACGGCCGTCCGGTCGATGGTCTTGCGATCCCGCTTGTGGCGTGCGGAGAAGAGCGTGAGGAAATGGTCGATGAGCGCCGGGATGTCGTCGGCGCGCTCGCGCAGCGCGGGGATCTTCAGCTCGATGACGTGGAGGCGGTAGTAGAGGTCCTCGCGGAACGTGCCCTCCGCCACCATCGCGGAAAGATCGCGATTCGTCGCCGCGACGACGCGCGCGCTGCACGGCTCTTCCTTGGCGCCGCCGACCGGGCGCACCGTCTTCTCCTGGAGCACGCGGAGGAGACCCGCCTGCATCTTTTGCGGCATCTCCCCGATCTCGTCGAGGAGGATGGTGCCGTTCTCGGCCTCGCGGAAGAGACCCTTGCGGTCGCGCTCGGCGCCGGTGAACGCTCCGCGCACGTGCCCGAAGAGCTCGCTCTCGAGGAGGTTCGCCGGGATCGCGCCGCAGTTGACGCCGAGGAACGGCTGCTTCGCGCGCGGTCCTGCGATGTGCACCGCGCGCGCGACCACCTCCTTGCCCGTGCCGCTCTCGCCCGTGACGAGGATGGGCACGTCCGTGTCGCGCACGCGCTCGATGAGCGCGTAGAGCTTGCGCATCGCGGCGCTCGTCCCGACGAGCCCGGCGTAGCCGAAGTGCGAGCGGAGCTCGGACCGCGCCTGCTTGAGGTCGCGCCGTGCGGTATGCAGCTGCTCGGTACGGCGACCGAGGAGCTCCGCGAGCTTGTCCTTGGCCTCGGTGAGCTCGCCGTTCGTGATCTCGAGCTCGTCGGCGCGCCGGCGGTTCTCGTCGATCAGCCGCGCGCCCTCGATCGCGATCGCTGCCTGGTCGGCGAACGCGGCGAGCGTGGGGAGCTCCTCGCGGAAGCGTACGCCCGGGCGAAGGCGGGTCTCCACGTAGAGCGCGCCGATCGTCTTGCCCGCCGGCGGGGCGCCGCGAATCGGGACGCAGGCGATCGATTGGATCATCAGCTGGTGCACGCTCACGGCCTTCGCGAGGCGCTCGTCGTCGCGGGCGCTCGTGGCGATCACGGGCTCGCCTTCCTTGATGACGCGCTCGGCGACACTGCGCGAGAAGTTCTGCGCGGCCTCCTCGCCCTTGCTGTCGCGAGCGGTATGCGCGACGACGGCGCCGTCGTCGTTGACGAGCACGATGAGCCCACGCTCGGCGCCGAGCAGGCCGACCGCATGATCGGTGACGCGCTGGAGGAGCCGATCGAGGTCGTGCTCGCGCGCGAGGTCACGAGTGATCTCGAAGATACGAGCGAGGCGGTCGTCGGAAGGCAGCGGAGCCCCCATGCTGGAGATGCCCGAGAGAGCCGTGCGGGCCGTGGTGATTGCCGGCCTCTGCGGCTCGGTGAGCATGCCCTGGGAGCGAGCCATCGACGCCGACGTGGCCGTCCAGGGCGACGTCGAGATCGCCGGTATCGTCGCGGTGTGTGCCTGGCGGAGCGAGCGGCGCCGCGGGTCGTTCCAGAAGACCTCGCGGAGATCGCGTGGGAGCTTGGAGGCCGTCTCCTCGAGCATCGCGAGCGCCGCATCGGTGTCGCGCCTCGCGAGGGCTGTCGCGCCCTGCGAGCTCGCGAGCCGTCCGCGCGCGTCGAGCGCGCGCCACGCCCACTCGCGCTGGCCGAGCGCAGTCGCGCGCTGGTGCGCCTCGTCGAGCGCCTGGCGCGCGGCTGTCTCGTCTCCGCGGAAGAGCGCGAGCGACCCTCTCACGATGCACGCGAGCGGCTCGTGCTCCTGGAGACCGCCGTCGCCGACCTTCGCGCGAAGCGCGTCCAGCTCTCGCGAGAGGGAGGTCACGTCGACGTTCTGCGCGGCCTCCGAGCCGAGCCGCGTGAGGATGCCTTCGAGACGCGCCTCGGCCGCGTCGAGCGGGCGCGCGACGGCGTCGTACGCCTCGGCGCACAGCTCGTAGAGGCGAGCGCCCCGATCGATGTCGCCCATTCGAGTCGCCAGCTCCGCCTGGAGGCCGAGCAGCTGCGCGCGAGCGTTGGGTGAGAGCTTGTCGCGCTGATCGGCGAGGCGCTCGATCGACGCGCCCGCGCGCGCATAGCGGCCGAGGTAGAGATCGAGGTTCGCGAGGTTGAAGAGCGTCTGCTGGACCGCCATGAGCGCGCCGGCGCGCCGCCCCATGTCGAGCGCGGCCTCGAGGTGCACCAGCGACTGGGCGAGATCACCATCGGCCTTGGCGAGGCCGGCGAGATTGAGCCTGGTGGTCGCGAGCGTCCATGCGTCGTGGGCCGTCTCTGCGGACGCGAGCGCTGCTTCGTAGGCATCGCGAGCCTCTTTCGTCCTCCCGCTGCGCTGGTGCGCGATCGCCAGCGAGCCAAGGGCAACGGCCTCGATGCGTGCATCGTGCACGTTTTTGGCGACGAGCACCGCCTCTTCGAGCGCCTCGAGAGCGCGCTTCTCCTCGCCCAGATACGCGAGCGCGACTCCGCAGACCGCGAGGGCGTCGGCCGAGAACGCGTCGCGTCCGGTCGCGGGCTTCCTTGCCGCCTCCTCGGCGAGCTTCGCCGCTTGTGCGAAGTCTCCCGCGCGGACGTGCGTCCGAGCGCGGGCGGTGAGCCACGCGCGATGGTGGGGACCGCCGCGCGCGATCTTCGCGACCGCGTCGAGCGCCTTGGCGGCGGTGAGCGCGTCGCCGCGCGCGAGGAGGATCTTCGCGCGGGCGATCGCGAAGTCGGTCTTCTCGGCGTCGTCGTTCGGGGCGTGGAGCGTGTCGAGCGTCTCCGATGCGAGGTCGAAACGGCCCGTATCGAGCGCGCGCCGGAGCTCGGTGAGGCCGTCGGCGCGGGAGCGTGACGAGGGCGGCACGCTGCGACGCGAGGAGGCGTCCACGATCTCGTCGATCTCCTCGACGGAGGTGACCGCGCGCCCGCCGAGGCGCTTCACGAACGAACGGAGGAGTCCGGGCCGGCGCTGGACGCGCTCGAGCAGGTGGCGTGCGAGCCGGTCGGGAAGGGAAGGGACGGCCCGCTTGACGAGCTCTGCGGCGGAGGCGTCGTCGAGCGGCGGCACCTCGAAGACGGCCGTGCCCTTGCTCGACAACGCGCCGACGGCGTCCGCGTCACCGACGGCCACGAGCCTCGCGCCGCGCTGGACGGCGCGCTTCAGCGCGGCGCGCGCGTCGTCGTCGAGGCCTTCGAGATCGTCGACGACGACGACGAGACCGGCGACCGGCGCCTCGATGCCGCCCCACACCCCGAGCTCGAGCTCGACGACCTCGCGCGACGAGATCGCGCGCGCCTTCTCGCCGGCAGCACGTCCCGGCTCCACGTTCGCGACCGGCGCACCGCTGACACCGAGCGACCAAGAGAGCCGCCGAATCAAGGTCGTCCGCCCGCTGCGCTTCGGTCCGACGACGGCGAGCGCCGCACCCGGCTCGATTCGCTCGACCTCCGCCGTCAGGGCATGCGCCGCTCCGTCGAGACCGAGCACGGGCCATGCGGCGGCCTCGTCGAAGGCGCGTGTCTCGAGCTTGGCGGCGCTCTTCAGGGCGCTCGCGAGCTCGTCGATGCTCGGGTAGCGCGACTGAGGGTCCTCCTCGGTGGCTCGCTTCGCGATCTTTCCGAGCGCTTCCTTCATCGCGTTCGTGAGCTCGTCGCCGCGCGCGCTGAGCGCGTCGAGGAGCGTCGCACCGAGGGCGTACACCTCGCCGCGAACGGTGAGCGCGTCTCCGACGAGGAGCTCGGGTGCGGCGTACTTCGGCGTGAGGCCCTTCGCGCGCGCGCCGCCCTCACGCCAGGGCGTTGCCAGGCCGAGGTCGACGAGCGTGCCGGTCCCGTCCTCGCCGACGATGACGTTCGCGGGCTTGATGTCGCCGTGGAAGAGGCCCGCGCGATGGAGCACGGTGAGCTGATCGGCAGCGCAGGCGACCGGGCGCAGCCACTCGCCGTCGCCGCTCTCCATCACCTCTTCGAGGCTCTTGCCGTCGACGAGCTCGCGCACGAGGAAGCGGCGCAAGCTCCCCGGCAGGCTGCCGAATGCGACGACGCGCGGGACGCCGAGGCCCTCGAGGCCGCTGAGCGTCACCGCCTCGCGAACGAGCGCCATCGTCTCGGCCTCACCCGCGTCCTCACTGAGGACCTTGAGCGCGAGCTCGTTCCCGGTGACGCGGTCGCGAACGGCCCAGACCTCGCCACCGCCACCCTTGCCGAGGCGTGCCACCGCCTCGTAGCGGGCGGGCATCGTGAACGTCGGCAACGTCGGCTGAGCGCTCATGTTTTGGGGGCGAAGCGGCCAGTGCCACGACGCCCCCGGATCCTACCGTGGCACGAGTGTGCCACGATAGAATTGTGTGCCAGGACGAGTCCTGCCGATCCGCCCCTACTCCTTCGGCTTCTGCTCGAGGCCGTAGGCGCCGTTCAGGCCGAACCAGAAGCCCGTGAGCCCGAAGCCCATCCCGAAGCGCGCTTCGAAGTTCTTGATCGGCTTGTAGCGCAGGCCAAGCTGCGGGATCGAGATCCAGGGGAAGAGCACGGGCTTCGAGCCGCCGCTGAACCAGCTCGGCTCGGTGTAGTTGCCGACCTTGAGCGTGTCGGTGTTCTTGTGCTCGGCGGCGTTGCAGCCGGGCTGCGTGCCGCCGCTCTGGCACTTCGAGTAGTGCTTGCCGTTCGACGCGGAGAGCGGGCCCGCGGCGTCCTCGTAGACCCAGTTGTTCGCGAGATCGCCGAAGATGATCCCGAGGCCGAACCCCGCGCCGTACTCGAAGTCGAAGTTCTTGTTGATCTTCGCTGACCAGAGGAGATCCGCCGTCAGGTAGAGGGCCTTCATGCTGCTGTTCACGAAGGAGTAGTTGCCGGCGATGTCCTTGGAGCCCTTCTCCTTGAAGAGGATATCGCCGCCTGTCCCGTACTCGGTGAAGCCGATGGCGGGGATCAGCGAGAAGCCGTCCTTCCGCATATCGAGCTCGATGGCGATGTTGTTCGAGTAGATCGTCGCGCCTTCGTCGACGAAGAGGTTGAGCATGAACTGCGGGATGATGTTTCCGCGGTAGCGCGCGCCGATGAAGAAGTACTTCTTGCCGTCGACCTCGGTGACATCCTTGATGTCCCAGGCCTCGTGAGGCGGCTCGACCTGGCTCGGCCCTGCGGCTGCCTTGGCGTCTTCGGCCTTCTTGGCGTCCTCGGCTGCCTTGGCGTCTTCGGCGGCCTTCTGCTCCTCGGCCGCCTTCTTGGGGTCGACCTTGGCGGGCTTGGCTCCCGGTTTTGCGGCGCCCTGTGCGGACGCCGCCGGGGAAATCAGGACCATTGCTGCGGCCACGGGCACCGCGAGCGAAAGAAGCCGAAGGGAGAAGAGTCGCGACCCGCGCTGCGTCATCTAAGCCTCCAAGGCGCCGCCGCTTTGGCCGGCCCGTTGATTTCGATGCTACACTTTCTGAGGGATCGAAGGTCAAATCCAGAATGGCTTTCACGTGATCCTCTACGGCCGGACCCTCGAGCAGACGATCGATCGCCACGACCGTGCGACCTTCGTGAAGGAGCTCGTGGTCACCAGCGGGAAGATCCCCCTCGCGATGGTGCGAAAGCGCCTCGCCGCGAACGACGGAGGTACCCGGGCGCCCGTTCTCCTGGTCCACGGCTTTGGCCAGAACCGGTACGCGTGGCACCTGCCGGCCCGGAGCCTCGCGAACTATCTCGCCGTTTCAGGGTACGACGTCTTCAACCTCGATCTCCGCGGTCACGGCCGATCGCGTCACTTCGGGGCGCGAGCCGTTCGCCACGTCGACGACTACATCACCGAGGACCTGCCCACCGCCGTCGAGGAGGTTCGACTCCTGACCGGGGACCGCCCCGTCTTCCTCGTGGGCCACTCGCTCGGCGGTCTCGTCAGCTATGGCGCGGCCCCGCTCCTCGCGGGCGGCATCGGCGGCGTGGTCTCGATCGGCAGCCCGTATCACTTCACGCGCGGGTCGCTCTCGCTCCAGGCGATTGCGCTGTTCTTCGAAGGGCTCCGGCGGGCCGGCGTCCCGCACATAGGCATGTCCGCGCCCCTCTATCCGATCGGCGCGTTCATGCGGACCATCCGCCGCGTCGCCGACAGCCCCTTCTATCCGCTCCCGCTGCGCGGCTGGCATGCGGGCGCTCTCGAGCCCCACGTCCTCGAGCAGCACCTCCGGCTCGCGTTCGATCGCGCCGGGATCGCCGAGCTACGCAACATGTTCGAGTGGGCCACGGAGAAGCGCTTCGGCGGCGAGCATCGCGACTACGTCGAGAGGTTCGAGGCGATGGATCTGCCGCTGCTCGTCGTCTCCGGCGCGAACGACGACCTCGCGCCCCCGGCGAGTGTTCGCCCTGCGTACGAGCGGAGCCGCTCGAAGGACAAGACGTACCGGACGGCGCCGCTCGGCCACATCGATCTGCTGGTCGGCCGCGACGCGCCCTTCGCGACGTGGCCGATGCTCACCTCCTGGCTCGACAAGCGCGCCGCGTAAGGTAAGGCGGGGCATAGCCGTGCGATACCGGCGCGCTGCCGGCGTCGGCTCGCTGCGACGTACATGAGTACGTCTCGCTCGCCTCCTTGGCAGCGCTTGGTCTCGCGCGGCTCTGCCCCACCTTACTGGGGGTCCTGCGGGCGTTGTGCGGTCCGCGAGGACCTGCGCGAAGCGGCTATTTTTTGTCTTTTTCGAGGCGGGAGACTTCTTCTTCGAGGCGGCGGATCTGACGTTTCAGGTCCTTCACTTCGTCCTCGGTCGCGAGGCTCATGGCCTTCGCCAGCTTCTCGACCTGCTCGTTGGTGAACGTCTGGACCTTGCCGGGCACGCTCATCATCTGCATCACGGCCTTCATCACACGCTCGTCCTGCATCAAGTTCATGACGCGCGGATCGGTCATCAGCTTCAT
>JANXVA010000237.1 GCA_025351875.1 Myxococcales bacterium
TGTCGTCAGCGGCGAGGCCCGAGGTCGGCTCGTCGAGGAAGAGGATGACGGGGTCGGTGACGAGTTCGAGCGCGATGTTCACGCGTTTTCGCTGGCCGCCCGAGAGCACCTTCTTCTCGGGCTTTCCGATCTCGAGGTGCTGCTGCGCTTCGAGACCGAGGTCCTTCAGCGTCTGCTCGACGCGCGCGTTGATCTCGGCGTCCGAGTAGTCGTTCGGGAGGCGGAAGCGCGCCGAGTACTTCACCGCTTCGAAGACGGTGAGCTCGGGATGGACGATGTCGTCCTGCGGGACGTAGCCGATGACTCCGCGGAGCGCGTCGTAGACGGCGTAGAGATCGTCACCGTTGATGCGCACCTGACCGCTCGTCGGCGGAAGGTAGCCGTTCAGCGTGAGGAGGAGCGTCGTCTTGCCGGCGCCGGACGGCCCCATGAGCGCGATCATGTCGCCGGGAAGAGCCTTGAACGACACGTGGTCGAGCAGGATCTTCATCTCGGCCTTGTTGTCGCGGTCGGGGACCTCCAGGTAGAGATCCCAGGCCTCGATCTCGTAGAGCGGCTTGCCCGCCCACGAGGCCTGCTGGTCCTCGACGACGACGTTCACTTGCTGGCCGGTGATCTGGATCAACACCGGCATCGGGCCGATGTAGACCTTCTCGCCGTTCGCGACGGGGGCCTTCTGGCCGCGCGTGAGGCGCTGACCACGCACGAACGTGCCGTTGCCGCTGCCGAGATCCTCGAGGAGGAGCTGGCCTCCCGCGTTGGTGATCTGCGCGTGGCGCGCGCTCACCTGCGGGTGCGGGACGACGATCTGATTGTCGGGCGTGCGGCCGATCGTGATGACCGCGCCCTCCCGCTGATCGAGCTTGAGCTCACCGATGACGGTGCGGTGCTTCGGGCGGACCGCCGGTTCCATCTGCCCTGCGCCGGGCGGCGCGTGCATCGCGGCGGCGGTGCCGGGGGCGGGACCCGCACCAGCAGCCGGGCTGCCCGCGCGCATGTGCGCCGAGCCGCCGGCGAAGGCCTGCGCGAGCTGACCGAGGAGCGAGACCGGGACCGGGATCGGACCGAACGCGACCACACCGTTCGGATCGATGGGCGTCAGCGTGTTCGGGGCGATGCGCTGCCCGGCGACGTAAGTGCCGCTGGTCGAGCCGGCGTCCTGCACCATCATGCGGTCCATCATCACGGTGGCGTGATGGGCGCTGACGGCGGAGTTGGCGATGACGAGCGACGCGCTCGCGGCTTCCCGTCCGATGACCAGATGACCCGGCGGGGCGGCGACGGTGCCACGCGCCATCGTCATCAGGACGATCGACGGATGCGACAGCGGCACCGCGACGCCTTGACCGATCACGAACTGCGTGCGGAAGTCGAAGGGGACGGGCTGGTTCGGCGCGACCGGCGCGCCGTTCGCGAGCGACGGGCCGACGCCGGCGTCGAAGTAGACGAGCTGGCCGTTCTGCTTGGCGATGCGCGCATGGCGGGGCATGACCCCCGGTCCCTGAAGGACCACTTCGTTGTCCGGCGCGCTGCCGATGGAGATCTGTTCCTTGCCGAACCCGGGGATCATTCGGCGCCAGTCTAACATGTGGGGACCTCCGGTCCCCTCACTCGCTCCGCTCGTGAGCCTTGTGTAATTGGCGTGTGTCAGAAGTACTAGGCCAGAGACGGGCGCGAGAGGCCGTTTGAGCCCAGTCCGGAAAGACGCGGGGAGCAAGGACCCTCGCGCCCGCGCTCGGGCCTAGCGCTCGAACGGTTGCATGAGCCACCGGCACTTTCAAGGCGGTGAGCTCGAACGTCACAAGGAAGAGCGAAGGGCCCGATTTCTCCAACGAGAAAAGGGGTCATTTCATGGATAGTTCAGGGCAGTGGGTGGGCATCGACGTCTCGAAGAAGCATCTCGATGTCTTCGCCGGTGGTCGGCATCGGCGGTTTCGGGTCGCTGATGAGTTCGACGAGGCGGTCTCGTGGGTCAGCGAGTCGAAGCCCGAAGGCATCGTGCTTGAAGCCACGGGAGGCTACGAGCAACGCATTGCGAAGGCGCTCGAGGCGTCCCATCGCGTTGCGGTGGTGAACCCACTGCACGTGCGCAACTTCGCGAAGAGCCGCGGTCGCTTGGCGAAGACCGATAGGCTCGACGCGCGCCTACTTGCTGAGTTCGGCGAGGTCAACAAGCCGCGCACGACCCGAACTCTCTCGGACGTCGAGGAGCGACTCCGCGCAGCCGTACAACGGCGCGACCAGGTGGCTGACCTGCGTCAGGTCGCGAAACAGCACCTCGAGCACACCGACGACCCGGCGATGCTCAGGCACGCCAAAAAGCTCGTGGCGACGCTCCACGCAGAGGTGCGGAAGCTAGACGCGATCGTCGCAAAGATCGTCCACGACGACGCCATCCTGAAAGCTCGGGCCAGACGCATGCGGACAGTGCCAGGCATCGGCGCCATCATTGCGGCGGCACTGCTCGTCTACCTGCCCGAGCTCGGCTCGCTTACGAAGGGACAGATCGCGGCTCTGGCAGGCCTAGCCCCGATGAACTGCGATAGCGGCATGGTGCGCGGCCAACGCCACATCCGCGGCGGACGCTTCCGCGTGCGCAAAGTCCTCTTCATCGCCGCAACGGTCAACATGCGCTGTCGGGTCAGCGCCTTCAAAGACAGATTTCTAGCCCTCACAGCACGGGTGAAGCCGCCGAAGGTCGCGCGGATCGCGGTGGCCCGGAAGATCCTGGTCACGCTCAACTCGATGCTCAAAAACGGCACCGATTACGCGCCCGCAGCCCCCGCCCAGAGCGTAACAGCTGCCTAGGTTCGAATTACGGTTGCTCCCCGTTTCGCGACCTGGCCGGCGTGATTCGCCTGGGGCGAACGGCGCCGCGGCGGCGCCGATTGCACGCCTACGATGCGTGAACCTTTGAGCTTCCACGCATGACGGTCTCGCGATCCCTCACGGGAAACGGCGTGCGTTGCGCACGCCGTTGGGCGCGCAGCGCCGATTCTCCCAAGGGGGAGGCTCGCTGCGAAGCAGCGAGGGGACCGGAGGTCCTCTACAACACGGAGTTCAGCAGCACGTCGAGCCGGGAGCGGAGCGAGGCCGTGCTCCTCGCCCTTCGCTCCGTGATGCGTGCGCGATCTCCGCCGACTGCCAGGAGCGAGCTCGCCGCAACGACGACGAGGTCCTCGGCCTCGGGCGTGGCGACTGCCGGAGCGGCGAGCACGAACGCACACAGCGCACGCGCATGGAGGGCTGCCTCGGGCGTGGCGAAGGCGGTGAGCTGGAGCGCGGCGAGGCGAGCCGCGATCCGCGTGGGCCCGCTCTCCTTCACGAGCGGGGCGATCTGCTCGAGCACGTCGACGCCCACCGCCTTGAAGAGGGCGATACCTGCGATGGCCGCGAGGGCGACGTTCTCGTCGGAGTGTGTGAGAAGGCCGACGAGGATGGGCCGGGCGCGACGGGCCGCGACTCTCGGCAGCGCCAGGGTAGCGGACACAGCGAGGCCGGGGGAGTCGCTCTGCGTGTACCGAGCGACGACCTCGCTCGTCTCTCCGTCGTAGCAGCTCGGCAACGCCTCGAGGAGGTTCTGGACGATGCCCGGCGCGCCCTCGATGTGGAGACGAGTCTCGAGGCGCTCGAGGCCGACCCGGATGACGGGGATCGCAGCGGGACCGATCCGATGGAGCAAGGTGACGAAGCGCGAACGCGCCTCGAACCCGCCGTTGCGGAGGCGGGCTGCGTAGAGCGCATAGGCGCCGGCCTTCTCCGCGCGGAGGATGAGGTCGGTCGCGAGGCCATCCTTGTCCTCGACGCCCTCGAGCGCCTTGTCGGCGAGCGGCGCGAGGAGAGCGGGGTCACCGAAGAGCGCCAGCAGCGGCTTCACTGCGGCCGCTCTGTTCCCGCCGTTCGGGCTCGGCGGCTCCGCCGCGATCGCGTCGAGCAGGGAGCGGAGGCGAGCGAGGACGGCAGGCTGCCCCTCCTTCAGGAGAGCCCGCGTCTTCGGCTCGAGCGTGGAGACGAGCACCGCGAGCTTGTCGGCGGCCTTGGCCTCGAGGAGCAGCCGCAGCATGGGGGCGATCGCCGCGGCGGGGTCGCCTGGCGCGAACGACGAGCCGTCGAAGGGGCGCAGCGGCGCCATCGAAGGCGCTGCCATCGCGGGAGAGCGATGCAGCGGCGGAGACGATGGGTGCGCGGAGCCTGGGTGTGACGACGGGGGCCGCGGGGGCTGCATCGACGGCGAGCGCATCGCCGGTGGCGGCATCGACGGCGGCATCTTCGACGGCATCATCGAGGCTAGATACCCCGGGCCGGGCTCGAGCCAATCCGGGAGCGAATCATGGCGAGGGGCGCGAGGCGCCGTCGAGCCCGCGACGACCGCGCGCTCTTCGAGAGCGCGGAGGTCCGACCGCAGATCGCGAGCGCTCTCGTAGCGATCGTACTTGTGCTTCGCGAGGGCCTTGAAGACGATCTCGTCGACTCGGGCGTCGAGCTGCGGGACGATGCTGGACGGCCGGTCGATGTCCATCGCGTGCTGCCGCGCCCGGATCTCCTCGACCGTTCCCGAGATGGGAACCTCGCCGGTGAGCAGCTCGTAGAGAACGACGCCGCATGCGTACACATCGCTCTGCTCATCGGGCGCCTCGCCCGCGAACTGCTCGGGCGACATGTAATCGGGGGTGCCGGCGGGCTCCGGGGTGCCCGACTTCACCGCGACGCGGTGAGCAATCCCGAAATCGCAGACCTTCACGAGCTCGATCTCCCGACCGTCGTTGTCGAGCCCCTTCACGAGCATCAGGTTCTCGGGCTTGATGTCCCGATGGACGATCTGCCGCGCATGCGCGTGCGTCAGACCGGAGCAGACCTGGATCATGATCGACGTCACGCGCTCCAGCCCGAGCGGCTCCCCGCGCAAGAGGATCTCACGGGCGCTCGTCCCGTCGAGGTACTCCATGGCGAGGTAGAGGAGGCCATCCTTCTCCTGCCCGAAGTCGAGCACGCGCGTGAGGTTCGGATGGTCGAGCCTGCTCGCGGAGAGCGCCTCTGCGTGGAACCTCGCGACGAAGTCCGGATCGTTCTGGTACGTGTCGCGGAGAATCTTCACGGCGACGTCCATGTGGAGGTCGCGGTGTCGCGCGCGGTACACGGTCCCTGCCCCGCCCTCGCCGACCCGCGCCTCGATGAGGAGCTTGCCGCCCGCGACCGAGCGGCCGATCAGGGCATCGCTGCCGGGCGCGCGCGGCAGCGCGAGGCGAAGCGGATATCCGGTGGCCGTCAGGGGCCCCGCAGGTCGCGCGAGGAGGAACAGCGGCTCGGCATGACCCGGCGTGCGGACCTCGAGGGTATGGAGATCCTCGTCATTCGGAGGCGCGGAGAGCGGAATGCGGACGGTGTGCCCCGCGCGCGCCGCGTCGGCCAGGAAGTCACGCGCGACAGCGTCGAGCTCGACGACGAGGCGCGGCAACCGGTCGAGAGGAATGACACCCATACCCAGGCCACAGCGTCGCACCCCAGCGGAGCGCGAGCAAACTCGGTGAAATCGGCGCGAAAGCGCGCTTACCTACTTGCTGGGCGTGATGTTTCGCTTGGCCAGGAGATCGGCGAGGGTGCCGAACTTGGCTTCGCGCTTCACCTGCGCGCGGTACTGCTGGTACGCGTTGCGCTCGGTCTCTTCGGCGAGGGCCTTGATCGAGAGCTTGATCTCGCCACGCCGAGGATCCATCTCGATGATCTTGACCTCGAGCTCCTTGCCGACCGGGAAGAGCTTGCGCAGCTCAGTCCCGCGCGGAGTCCCCGTCGCCATGCCGCTGATGAAGCCGCGCGCGTTGCGCCCGGTTGCGCCACGGAGGCGGACGACCAGGCCGTTCGCCTCGACGACGACCACGACGACCTTGACCATCTTGCCGGGCGCGATCTTCTGCGGCTCCTCGTTCGCGGCCTCTCCCGTCGGAGCGGGATGGAGCGCGATGCGGTGCTGATGCGAGTCGACGCTGGAGACGACGACCTCGAGCTCCTCGCCGATCTTCACCACCTCCTCGGGATGCTCGATCCGCTTGATCGAGAGATCGGCCGAGTGGATGAGCCCGTCGATGCCGTCCTCGAGCTCCACGAACGCGCCGAACGGCTGGAGCCGAACGACCTTGCCCGTGTGCCGCGTGCCCTGCGCGTACTTCTTCGCGACGTGGCTCCACGGATCCTCGATCGCCGACCTGCGGGAGAGCCAGAGCTTTCCCTTCTCGTCGACGCGGAGGATCTTCACCTTGACCGTCTCGCCGAGCTTGAAGACGTCCTTCGGACCGTCTGCGCGGTTGTGACTCATCTCGCTCAGCGGGACGAGGCCCTCGACACCGCCGACGTCGATGAAGGCACCAAACGGGACGATGGTGCGAACCACGCCGTCGACGACCTCGCCGAACTTGATGTTCTTGAGCGCTTCCTCGCGCTTCTCCTTGTACTCGGCGTCGAGCAGCGCACGCCGCGAGAGGACGACGTCACGGCCACGCTTGGCGTACTGCGTGACGGCGAACGCGAGGCGCTTGCCGACGAGGTGCGAGAGATCGGAGCCGGGACGGAGATCGACGTGCGACGCAGGTGCGAACCCGCGCAGACCGTCGACGTCGACCTCGACGCCGCCCTTGATGGTGCCTGTGACGAGACCGAACACGAGGGCGCCGGTACGCGACGCCTCGGCGACCATCGGCTTCGCCTTCGACACGCGCTTCGGATGGTGTGTGAGGACCACGAGACCACCGCGGCCTCCGTCGTTATGAACGAGGCCGACGAACGGCGCGCCCGGCTCGAGGATGACGCGCGGGAGCTGCGGGGCCTTCGCCTCTTCGGCAGGATCGGCTACCGCTTCGGTGACTTCCGTGGTCGCCGTCGCCGTCGTTTCCGCCGCGGGAGCGGCTTCAGCAGCCGCTGCAGCGGCCTGCCCAGGGGAGACCTCGGTGGGAGGTGCCGTGGCTTCCGCCTCGTCCGTGGACGCGGCAGCGCCTTCGGCGGCGGGAGCGTCGACCGCGGCGGCGGCAGCCTTCTCGGCAGCCTCGGCGGCCGCATGCGCGGCCTCCTCGGGATCGGCTTGTGCGGCCTTGCGGTCGGCCTTGTGCGCGCGGTTGTACTCCTCCGCCTCTTCCTCGGTGATGAGGAGCTCGCGAAGATCGAAGATCGCCTTGGCCTTGCCCGAGAGATCCGCGAAGAGCGCGTCCTCGGTGACCTCGATGACCTTGCCGAAGACGACGTCACCGACGTTGAACGCAGGGCGCTCGCGCTCGGGACGATCCTTCTTGCCCTGTCCCCCGTGCTTGTCGTGCTTCTCGTGCTGGAGACGCGGCGGACGCGGCGGCCCGATCGGATGGAGATCACCCGGGACGGCGCCTTCTGCCAGCTCCCGCGTCACGCCCTCGGCGCCCTCGACGCCTGCACCGGCCTCGCCGGGCTTCTTCTTCCGGCGACGACGACGCTTGCGCTTCCCCGGCGCGGCGGGAGTGCCGTCCGCGGCCACGCCACCTTCGGCCGAAGCGCCTTCGCCTTCCGCTCCCTCCTCACCGTCGTCACCATCGTCGGCGCTCGACTCGGCATCGGATGAGGTGGACGCGCTTACGTCCGCGCTCGGGTTTTCGGGAGTGGCTGACGAAGACGAAGCATTCGCGTCGCTCGCGCTGCCGTCGCCGCTCTTCCCTACTGCGCCTTCTTCGCGAAGAGTGGCATCGGGCATGGCGGCGCCGGACGAATCCGACTTCGGGGTGGTGGGTTCGTTTTGGCTCATGGCGGCTCGAAAGGGCCGGGAAGATAGCCGTGGATTGAATTGTGCGCCACCCCCAACGGGGGTTTCCTCGGGCCTCAGCCGCCAGCGGAGGGTGCGGGGCGCGGGATCGCGGCAGTCTCCGGGGCCTTCGTGACTGGCATTCGTGCCGGCGCCATCCCCTTCGGAGCGATGGCATCGAACCCGAGGCCGTGGGCCGCCAGACGATTCTGGTAGTAAAAGAGGAGGCGTGTATCCCGAAGCACGAGCTCACTGCCGCGCGGCGCGAGCACTTCCTGCGTGTGATATCCGGCAAATGCGCGAAGGGCGTCGGAGACGATCTCGTCGCCGCGCTTGCCCTTGAGGTTCGGCGCGATGGCGATCTCGCCCTGCTCCTCGAGCACGGTCACGCGCGCGAGCATGACGTCGACATCCTCCGCAAGCTCAGCCCTCGGCACGGCAACGTCGTCACGGTGGCGCAGCACCGCGAAGAGGTCGGCCTTCCCGACGGCTCGGCGGAGGCGCTCGAAGGCGCAGGCCGCAACGATGTGCGTCCCCATCACGACCGTGTCGCGCTTGAACGAGTCGACGATGCGGTCACCGAGCTCGCGCGTGTACTCGGCGTCGCGTGCGCTATCCATGGAGGGATTGCCGTCACGACCGACGACGTACTTCGTCGCGTCGACGATGCGCCCTCGGTTGTCGTGGCTGCGGCCCTCGTCGTCGACGTAGTTGCCGAAGCAGTCGAGCGGACGCGAGAAGCGGATCACGCATGCCCCGTCGAGACCGAGGAGCTTGTTCATGAAGGAGGCGACTCGCGACACGCGCGTCGACTCGTCGTCCTCGATGATGTAGCGGGCCTTGCCTTCCTCCTGGAGA
The DNA here is from genome assembly GCA_025351875.1 of Myxococcales bacterium. Lineage (GTDB taxonomy): Bacteria > Myxococcota_A > Polyangia > Polyangiales > Polyangiaceae > Labilithrix. The sequence goes on from JANXVA010000237.1 coordinate 8,612, forward strand.
AAGTCGTCGATGAGCGTCTCCGCCTCGAGCGTCAGGAGATAATTGATGGTCGCCGGCACGAAGAAGATGGGCTGCGTGCGGCCCTTGACCGTGGTGCGCACGAACGCCTCGATGCCCGTTCCTGCCAGGCCGAGCTTCAGCTTCCGCTCGACACCGCCCGAGCGCGAGCGTGTGCCGCCGGGGAAGAAGAGCGAGTGGTAGCCCTTCTCGAGCATGACGGTCGAGTAGGTCTTCAGCACGTCCTTGTAGAGGGAGTGGCGGAGCCGGCGGTCGACGCGGTACGCGCCGAGGTTGTGCATGAAGTAGCTGAGCACCGGGTTCGTGAAGAGATTCTTGCCGGCGCCGTACACGGCGGGCGGCAGACCGGCGCGCTCGATCGCGAAGCCGAAGACGACGGAGTCGAGGTTCGACAGGTGCGTCGGCGTGAAGATGATGGTGCCGATCTCGCTGAGCTTGCGAATGTGCTCGCGCGGCCCCTGCACGAGGATGCGCCCATCGAGCGCGGTGAGGTCGAACGACTGACCGATGTGCCTCAGCGTCGACCGCGGAGACATCAGCGCGCCGAGGAGCGGCGCCATCGCCTTCGAAGCAAACTTGTAGACGCGACCGTCGAAGTTACCCGCGATGTCCCACGCGTAGCGCTCGGCGTAGACCTTGAGCTTGTCGCGCAGCTCGCCGTCGGACATGCGACCTAGGTGCCCGGCGAGGTAGCGCCACTCCGCGAGCTCGGGGCCCTGCGAATTGTGGAGGCGCCGCGTCTCGAGGTAGGCCGCCTCGTTGAGCACGAGGAGCGGGTCGCGAGTCTGGGTCGTGATGCGATGAACGACCTCCTCGACGATGGAAGAGCGGGCCGCGTTGAAGCCGAAGATCGGGGCAGTCACCGGCCCATGAGACCGCCTCCGGGTCACCGCCGTAAAGCCTCGCGAAATTCCAGCAACGCTGTAACACTGGAGCCGCTCTTACGCGGTAGTGCGAAGACCATGGAACCGTCGAGTTAGGCTCCGCGTAGGTGTTGCAGGACCGATAATTCCGAGTGAAAGTCCTCTCTTCAGAGCCGAGAACGCGCGACCAAGAGGCGTACGACCGTCAAAACCCAAGCGACTGCATGTGAGGACGCGATGAGCGACGACACGAAGAAGCCTTCGGGCGCAGGAGACGCAGGAGAAGAACAGCTGGCTGACGTGGCCGCGTTCGTTCTCGCCGGCCGCCCCGAGCGCGTCGAAGACGGCGTGCTCATGATGGCACCGCCCGAATTCCGCGCCGCCGTTCGCGATGCTCGCGAGGTGCTGGCCGTACTCGGTCGGGCAGAGGCGCCGAAGGCTCCGCCCGCCGCGCTCCGCGAAAAGCTGCTCGCGTCACTCGCTCGCCGCGCACCGCGTCGTGCGCTCGTCGTCATCGACATGATCAAGGATCACCTCGCTCCCGGCTCACTGCTGGAGGTGCCCCGCGCACGTGACGTGGTGCCCGCCCTGAAGAAGCGTATCGACGAGGCGCGCGCTTCAGGGGTCCCCGTCGTCTATGTCATCGACGAGCACGAGGCGGATGACCCCGATCTCGACGCATGGGGCACGCACGCCGTGAAGGGCACCGGCGGTAACGACGTCTGGGAAGAGCTCGCTCCGCAGTCGGGTGACCGCATCGTGAAGAAGCCGAGCTACAGCGCCTTCTACGAGTCGAACCTCACCAGCCTGCTCGATGAGATGAAGGTCGACACGCTCGTGCTCACCGGATGCCTC
>JANXVA010000238.1 GCA_025351875.1 Myxococcales bacterium
CTTCCGTCTTCGCGTCGGCGAACGCGGGACGCGTCACGAACAGCGACGACAGCAAGAGAGCGGCCGTCAGGAGCCGCAGACTGAAGCCGAATGACAGGACGGCGGCGAGCGCTTTCCGGATCTTCACGGCGCCGTGATTACACCGATTTGGGATTTTTTTGGGCCAGAAAGCGCAGCCTTAGGGACTCTGAGACTCGGTCCGAATGAACTGGACGCGGCGGTTCAAGGCGCGATTGCCCTCGGTGTTGTTGGGCACGAGGGGCTGGTTCATGCCAAAGCCCTTGGAAACAAGGCGTGTCGCCTCTACGCCGTGCGCCACGAGGTAGGCGCGGACCGCGTCCGCGCGCTGCCCGGAGAGCTTGAGGTTGTAGGCCGCCTGGCCGACGTTGTCGGTGTGCCCCTGGACCTCGATGGTGATCTTGGGGTTGGCGACGAGGACGTCCCTGACGGCGTCCAGGATGGGGAAGCTCACGGGCTTGATCGTCGACTTGTTGAAGTCGAACTGGATCTGCTGCGTGATCCTGATCTCCGTCGCCGTGACGATGATGAGGCTCGGGCAGCCGGGGCGCACGCCGTTGGGCTGGCCGGGGGTGTTCGGGCATTCGTCGTAGATGTCGGCGACGGTGTCCTTGTCGTTGTCGTCCTCGGGGCAGCCGTCCTCGTCCTCGAAGCCGTCGGGATCCTCGGGCTGGTTCGGGCACTTGTCGAGCGCGTCGGGGATGCCGTCGGCATCGTTGTCGAGGTCGGGGCAGCCGTCCTCGTCGAGGTAGCCGTCCTTGTCCTCGGGCTCGAGCATGCACGCGTCGCGCGAGTCGGGGATGCCGTCGTGGTCGGTGTCGGGATCGTCCGGGCAGCCGTCGAGGTCCTCGAAGCCGTTGTAGTTCTCTCGAACGTCCGGGCACTGGTCGAACGAGTCGGCGATGCCATCACCGTCGCGATCGCCATCGCGCGCGAGGTTCTCGGTGGTGCACTTCTCGACGGGGCTGAGCGCGAAGGCGGCCTGGGCGTTCGGCTCGGCGAGAGCGAGGTGCTTCTCGGCGCCGCTCGCGAGGCCTTGATCGAGGTCGGTCGCCGCGAAGCGTAGGTGAGCCTTCGCGAGCGCGAGCTCGCGCGGGGCGCAGCGCATCGCGCCGTTCTGCTCTGCTTTCACCAGGACGCCGTTGAGCCCATCGATGCGGCCGCGCAACACCGGAGCGGTCGTGCACGACGTCGACACGAAGAGCGCGGCGGCGCAGGAGAACGCGACGACGGAGCGACCTCTTCCCGCGAGCGCCGCGCGGAGAATCTTCACTTCGAGTCTCCAGACTTCTTCTGGGTCTGGATGACGTCGATCGCCTTCTGCGCGTAGAGCTCGGCGGTCTCGGCGTACGAGGCGGCGTCGCTGTAGCTCGCCTCGGCGGCCTCGACCTGGGCCTGCAGGAGGTGCTCGCGCGCGAAGGTGTACTCGTACGGCGCCTTCGTCTCCGCGCCCATCTGCCGGGCCTGCTCGAGGCGCGTCGAGGCAGCCGTCGCGGACGCGGTGTAATAGACGCTGCCGCACCCCGCGAGGGCGGGCATGGCGATCAGCAGAATCACCGCGAATACGAGGCCGCGCATCGTGCCTCACGAGACGTAACAGTGCCGAACCTCGTGGGTCAAGGCGACTCGCGCTCTTCCAGACGCTCCGGGCCGACCTGTTATGCTGGACGGCGATGCGGGTGTGCGTGCGGCTTGCGAGGGTGGTACCAGGGCTCCTCGCGTTGGCAGCAGCCACCGGCGGAGCGTGCGGGTCCTTTGGGAGCGCCGCCGACCCCGGCAGTGACGGCGGCTCGCTCCTCGACGGCGGCTCTGGAGACGCTGGCGCGCCGGGCGTCGCATGCCCGCCTCCCGCGGGCCCGAGCTGCGCACCCGGGAAGTGCTCCGTGCGGACGCTCTACGTCCCGGCCGCAATGGCCTACCCGTTCGCCATCGCGACCGACAGCGCCTACGTTTACTGGCTCGAGCAGAGCAAGGTCGCCCCGACCGACGACCCTTACAACGGCCAGGGAATGGCGCGGGTCCTCCGTACGACGCGCGCGGGGTCGAGCACCGCCAGCGCCGAGGTGCTCGCCAAAGATCAGCGGTGGGCAAAGGGCTTCGCGCTCGTCCCGCCCCACGTGTACTGGGCGACGTTCGATGGCACCAAGGCCGGGCTCTGGCGGGTCGAGGCCAGGTGCAAAGCGCCGTGCATGCCGGAGTCGGTGACGCAGTTCAACACGCGCCTCGAGCGCCTCGTCGGCGCCGGGAGCTCGTCGCTCTTCGGGCTGACCGAGAACGGAACGGTCGTTCGCTTCGCCATCGACTCGTCGGGCGCAGTGGGCAACGCCAGCTCTCTGTTCAGGACGGGCGATCTCCCAGGTATCGCGGTCACCGGCACGCACGTCTACGCGAGCAGCCTGAAGGTGCCTCACGTCGACCGCGCCAGCCTCGACGGCGTCGAGGTTTCGAGCTCGTGGGCCGCCCTCGCGCTCACGGGAGGCAACGACGTCGGCCTCACCCACCTCGCGACCGACTGCACCAGCCTGTTCGGTGCGCATGGGCCTGGCGGACTGCTCGAACGCGTCGCGCTCGACACCCGCGTGGTCTCGCCGATGGCGAAGCTGAACACAGACCTTTACGACGTCGTTGCCGACGCCAAGTACGTCTACGTGGCCAACGCCAACGGTGGCGGCATCCTCGCCGTCGACACGACGACGAACGCCGTCTCGCCGGTCGCCGACGGAAGCGCCTTCCGGATCGCCGTCGACTCCGCCGGCGTGTACTGGGGCGACCACACGAACGGAAGCGGCGGCGCCCTGCGTATGCTCGTCAAGTAGCGCCCCCGAACGAGGCCACTCTCGGGGTCAGAGGGGCCAGAGCCCCCTGAACGAGGCCACTCTCGGGGTCAGAGGGGCCAGAGCCCCCTGAACGAGGCCACTCTCGGGGTCAGAGGGGCCAGGGCCCCCGAACGAGGCC
>JANXVA010000256.1 GCA_025351875.1 Myxococcales bacterium
ACCGTAGGCGCGGCGGGCTTCGGCTCGAGGCTGCTGCGCGGCGGCGTCCCACGCGGGCGTCCATGGCCGCTCGCGGAGTGGCTCGAGGCGCGAGGCGCGACCGGGACCACCGTCGTGACACCTGTCGGCATCGCCACGCCGATCGCATTGGGGTCCAGCGCAGGAGGCTGGACCACGACGGGCGTGGGGTACGGATCAGGTGGCGGAGGAGCAGGCTCGGTGGTGAGGACCGTCGCGGCCGTCGGCTCGGCGGCGGGGGGAGGATTCCGGTCGCCGAGGACCGTGACGACCAGGAATGCCGTGGCGGCGAGCATGACCACGAAGACTCCGCCCCAGAGCGCGGCCGTCGCCGGCGAGATGTCGGGCTTCTCGAGGAAGGCTGGCGTGGAACTGCTCATCGGCGGGCTCGTCCATGCGCCGCGGGCGGCCGAGTTGAACGATGGGACGCTCGGTTGCGGCGGCGGCACGGACGCGACCAGCGCCGGACCGAGGATCGCGATGCGCTCGAGGGACGGCGTCGGGACGGGCCCCGCGTAAGGCGCAAGCATCCGCGCGAGCTCGATGACGTCACCCAGGCGGTTGTTCCGGTCTCGCTCGAGACACCGTGCGACGACGTGCTCGAGGCCCTGCGGGAGATCCGGCTTCGCTTCTCGGAGATTCGGGATCGGCCCGTGGACGATGCCCTGGATGAGCTCCCCGAGCGACGCGGCGTGGAACGGTGCCTTGCCGCTGATGAGGCGGAACAGGATGACGCCCAGCGACCAGATGTCGCTCCGCGCGTCGGCGTCGCGTGCCGAGATGATCTGCTCCGGCGCCATGTAGCTCGGAGAGCCGAGGAGGTCGCTCGCCCGCGTCACGACGCTGTCGTCGGGCCTGCGGCGCGGACGACCACCCGGGTTCGTGTCGTCCTCGATGCCGAGCTCGATGACCTTGGAGACGCCGAAATCGAGCACCTTCACGACCGGCTCGCCGCTCTGGCCCTTCGTGAGGAAGAGATTCGCCGGCTTGAGGTCACGATGAACGATGCCGTGGCCGTGGGCTTCCGCGATCGCCTCGCACGCCTGCAGGATGTACTCGCACGCGTCCTGGACGGGCAGTGGACCGTGCTTGTGCAGGAGATCGGAGAGGTCGGACCCCTCGAGGTACTCCATCACCATGTACGGCGAGCCGCCGTCGAGCGCGCCGACGTCGAGGACGCGCGAGACGTGCTTGCTCTTGAGGCGCACCGTGTTGCGCGCCTCACGGAGAAAGCGGCTCCTGTACTCCGGGGTACAGACCTCGGCGCGCATGAACTTCAGCGCGACCATCTGGCCGAGCTGGAGGTGCCGGGCGGCGACCACGTAGCCCATGCCGCCTTCACCAAGGACCCGCTCGACGCGGAATTTCCCGGCAATGACGTCTCCCGGGCCGATACCGCTCACGGGGAAGAGTGTGCTCGTCCGGCTCCGGCAAATCAAGAACGGGGGCTCGCGGAGGCCCGTGCCTGGCCGGGGACACCCTCCGTCCTGTCCCCGCCACCCTCGGGCAAACGCAAGTCGGCGGAATCATGACGGCGGGGAGGCGGCATGCGAGTCGCTACAAGCGCTCGGCATGACACGTCGTCCGGCGCTTCGTCCCGTGGTGGTCGCCCTCGTTATCCTTGCTGGTGTCGTCGCAGGGGCCCGCGCTCGCGCCTCGCCTCCGTTCTTGAAGTCGACCGATGACCTGCTCGCGGACGGCGACATCGATGCGGAGGACCTCGTCGGGCACGCGACCGTCGGGCGCGGGAGACCGCGCTCGGCTCCCGGCGGAGAGTCGTGGGTGTCGCTCGCCGGCTTCACCCGCGAGACGGTGCTCGGAGAGCGAGAGGTCGGTGGAATGGTCGTGGTCGGCCTCCCGTTCGATCGCATCGCTCGCGTGAGCGCGCGTTCGGTGGTGCCAGCGAGCCCCGGCGTCGCTCCGCCGAGCGTCGTCGTCGCGAGCGCAGGTGAGGAGCCGAGCATCACCGTCACGCCGAGGCTCGCACGCTCCACGGTGGAGGCCGCATGGAGGGCCGCGGGGCTCGGGAACGACGACGCACGGCTCGACGCAATCATCTCGCGTGCGCGGTGGAGCGGGGTCCTCCCGGAGACGAGGCTGCGCGCGATCCGCTACGACGACCAGCGGCTCTCTACCGACTCGAGCTCCGATGTGAATCGGCTTCGCGACACCGCGGGTGCGAACGTCGGGCTCGAGGTTCGGCTCACCTGGCGCTTCGATCGCCTGCTCTACGCGGAGGATGAGCCGTCGTTCGAACGCATGCGCCTGGAACGGCACGATGCGCGCGCGCGCATCGGCGGCCGCGTCCTGGAGGCACTGTTCCACTGGCATCGCGCCTGGCTGGAGGTGCGCTGGGTACAGGCCGCGTCGCGCGATGCGCGGGAGGCGCCGAGCCGGCCCTCACGCGACGAGCTCGAGGCCTCGCTCCGGGTCATGGAGGCGGAGGCCACGCTCGACGTGCTCACCAGCGGTTGGTTCACGGCATCGAGGGCGAGGTTCGCGGTGAAGGGGCCGTCCGTTCCGGCGTCGCCGACGTTGCCCGAGGCGCTGTGAGCGCACGGCCTGAGAACCGGTGTTACGCTCGCGCTCGTGTCGATCGAAGAGCTGATCCCTGCCACGCTTGCCCCCTCCCCCGAGCAGACGGAGATCCTCCTCGAGCTCGCCTACCTCGTGACAGCCGCGGACGGCCGCCTGGCCGACGAGGAGCTCGTTGCGTTCGAGAGGATCGCGTCGCGCTTGTATGGCAGGGCGGTGAGCCCGCCCGAGCTCGACGGCCTGATCGAGCGCTTCGCGCACAACGTGGAGCAAGCGGAGATCGAGGCGCGCGTCCGCGAGCTGGTGCCCTCCCTCGAGAAGGACCTCCACGCCGCGGCGTACCGGCTCGCTCTCGGAGTGGCATTCGTCGATCACGACGCGAGCGAGCAAGAGGACGCGCTTCACAAGGTCCTCGGCGACGCGCTGGGGCTGACGCCCGAGATTCGCGCGGCGCTCTCGCGACAGGTATCGCTCGGCGGCGGCAAGGCGCGACCGCCCACGTAAGGCTCGCTTCGTCGGTTGGCTCAGTGCGCGAAGGCCGCGCACGGATCCTCGTCGGTTGCGCGCGGCGTGAACCACACGAAGTCGAACGGAAGGCTGCTCGCGTTCCATCGTGATGCGTAGGCCAAAGGATCCGCCTTGTCCGCCTGAACCTCCGCAAACGCGATACTGACGAGCGGCCTCTTCGGATCTCGCGCGAGGAGATCGCGGCCTGCTCCTCGATCGCGTCGCGTGTGTCCGGTGCCGGCGATCAGGACGGCATCCACCTTCCGTGCGGCGTTCGTGGCCCCGATGAGCGCGTTCGCCATCGCGGCGTCGCGCGCCCGCTGGAAGCGGAGCATCGCACCGAGCCTCGAGTCCGGCAGGTGGCCGCAATGGCTCTCGCGGAGCTCCTCGCGGAGCGACGCGTCCTGTTCGGCGGTCAGCGGTGTCCCCTCGTCGAGCGTTTCGGTGGCGGGAGCGCCCGCGTCGCCGGGTGGCTGCATCAGTGCACGCATGCGCGAGCGCGCGAGGCCGGTCGCGACGATCGGTAGATCGGCATCGAGCGCGAGCTGCGCGATCGGTGCGTAGTCGGTCCATGGCGGCCATCCGGATTTTTCCCAGCTCACGGCGACCGCCAGGCTCGCCGCGTCACGAGGGTGGTCACGCCGCGAAGCCTCGATCGCGGGCTGGTCGTCGCCGTCGAACATCTCGAAGGCGACGGCCGGCGTCTGACCAACCTCGACCATCGCGCGGAGCAGGCGCGCCTGGAGCGCGTGGTGGTCGGGGTTGTCGTGCTTCTCGCCGAGGAGCACGTAGCCGTGGAGCGCCGCGCGGACCTGCGCCTCCTCGACGAAGCGCCCCTCGCGCACGCCCCAGATGCGCCCGACCAGGGCGTGGTCGCGGTCGAGGCGGGTCGTCCACACGAAGGGCGTCGCGGAGGGTGCTGCCCGAACGTTCGTTGCCGCCGGTCGCCCCGGCTGGGCCGCCACGGGCGTGCACGCGACTCCTCCAAACCGCGCAAGAACGAGGAAAACGAGGGGGCCGAGGCGCATCGACCGGCGAGCGTACCCGGAAGCGCCGCTTGACGCCGGCCGAGCCCGCATGCCATTGCTTCTCTCATGCTCGCCGAGTCGCGAATCAAGCTCGAAGACCTTCAAAGGCGCCTCATGACGCTAAGGGGGCATCTTTGACGTCCCGAAGCTCAAGGACGAAATCAATCGGCTGAACGAGTCGACGATGGCCCCCGGCTTCTGGGATGACTCCAAGAAGGCGCAGGTGGTCACGCGCAAGCGCTCAGGGATCGAGCAGAAGGTCGACGAGGTCGAGAAGCTCACCCGCGAGATCAGCGACGCCCAGGAGATGCTCGAGCTCGGCGCGGCCGAGAAGGACGAGAGCATCGTCGACGAGATCGCCGGGCAGCTGCCCGCGCTCGAGTCGGGCCTCCGCAAGGCGGAGCTGGGGCGCATGCTCTCTGGCCAGGTCGATCACGCCAACGCCATTCTGAGCATCCATCCCGGTGCCGGCGGCGTCGACGCCAAGGACTGGGGCCAGATGCTGATGCGCATGTACATGCGCTTCTGCGAGCGCCGCGGCTACAAGACGGAGATCGTCGACTTCGAAGACGGCGACGAGGCGGGCATCAACAGCGTCTCGTTCACCGTCGCTGGCGATCACGCGTTCGGCTACCTCCGGAGCGAGATCGGCGTGCACCGGCTCGTACGAATTTCACCGTTCGACGCGAACGCGCGGCGCCAGACGGCCTTCGCGGCCGTCGAGGTCACGCCCGACATCGAAGACGAGATCGACATCGTCGTGAAGGACGAGGACCTCGAGACCACGACGATGCGCGCCGGCGGCAAGGGCGGGCAGAACGTCAACAAGGTCGAGACGGCGGTGCGCATGAAGCACATCCCGTCCGGCATCGTCATCGTGTGTCGCGCCGAGCGCTCGCAGCTCCAGAACCGGCGCACTGCGCTGAAGATGGTCAAGGCGAAGCTCTACGAGATGGAGATGCAGAAGCGGGAGGACGCCGCGGCGGCCTACCAGGCCACGAAGACGCAGATCGGCTGGGGCAACCAGATCCGCAGCTACGTCCTCGCGCCGTACCGCCTCGTGAAGGATCTCCGTACCTCCTACGAAGTCGGAAACGTGGACGGCGTCCTCGACGGCGATCTCGATCCGTTCATCGAGGCCTACCTCCTCGCGGCGGCCGGCGGAAACCTGAAGAAGGGCGGCGTCACGGAAGACGTCGACGCCTGAGGCTCACGCACCGCGTAGACTGCGGAGCGTGACTCGAGAGCTCCGCATCGGCGTCGACCTCGGCGGGACGAAGACCGAAGCGGTGGTGGTCCGACTCGGCGGCGCCGACCCGGAGGTGCTTGCGCGGCGTCGCATCGCGACGGCGCGCGAGCTCGGCTACACGCACATCGTCGAGCAGACTCGCGCGCTCGTCGAAGACGTCGCGAGGGACGCCGGCGTCGACCTGGGCGCCATCGGCGGGATCGGCGTGGGAATGCCCGGCTCCGTCACGACGCGACGCGCCGACGGGAGCGCGACGCGCGGACCGGAGCTGGTCAAGAACTCGAACACCACGTGCCTCAACGGAATGCCGTTTCGTGCGGACCTCACGAAGGCGCTCGGCCGCGCCGACGTCGCCTTCGCCAATGACGCGAATTGCTTCGCGCTCGCCGAGGCCGTGTGGGGCGCGGCGCGAGGGGCACGCGTCGCGTTCGGGGTCATCATGGGCACGGGCGTCGGCGGCGGAGTCGTCTTGCGAGATCCGCACGAGACGACCCGCGCCCGCGCCTGGGACGGAGCGCAGGGCATTGCCGGAGAATGGGGCCACGTCGTCCTCGATCCCTCGAGCGGCCCCGCCTGCTACTGCGGTCGGCGAGGCTGCATCGAGACCTACCTCTCGGGCCCAGCCATCGAGCGCGACTACGCTTCACGAAGCGGCAAGGAGCTGCGCCTCGCGGAGATCGCCGAGCTCGCGAAGGAAGGCGACAAGATCGCGACCGCGCTTCTCGCCCAGCGCATCGACACGTTCGGCCGCGCGCTCTCGGTCGTGATCAACGTGCTCGATCCCGACGTCATCGTCCTCGGCGGAGGCGTGTCGAACCTCGAGCTGCTCTACGACGAGGGCCTGCGCGCCGTCGCTCGTTGGGTCTTCAACGACGTGGTCGCGACGCGAATCGTCAAGAACGAGCTCGGGGACAGCGCGGGCGTCCTCGGCGCAGCGCTGCTCGAGCCTTCCTAGCTCGTTCAGGGGCCGAGCACCCACAGGCCAAGCCCCTTGCCGGCCGCTCCACGTGCGAGCTGCGCGAGCTCGCGCGCCGCGCCTGCGACGTCCGCGTTCGCGGCGCGCGGCGCGAACGCCTCGAGCTCGGCGGCGAGCCTCCCGAGAGCGTCGGGCGCGAAGAGCCGCGGCAAGAAGAGGTCGAACCCCGGAAGGGCACGGGCGAACGCCTCGTGCATGAGCGTCATCGCCTCGAGAGAGACGAACGACGAGTCGCCCTGCCAGTGCTGAAAATCCGTGCGTTCGGGCGTATCCCCCGGCCGCGCGGGCTGGAGCTCGGTCCACGCTCCGCTCTTCATCCCGTGGGCCACGCGCATCGCGCCCGCGCCCGCGTCGCTCGAGACCGCCGCCCCGTCGACGGGCATCAACATCCCGAGCGGCATCGTCGGCGGCGCCGGCCCCGCGTCGGTCGCTGCGCCATGGTCCTCGGCACACGACCGGCAGCCCGCATTCGCGAGCGACAGTGCGCCGATCGTCACGAGCCCCGCGCTCCAGAACGTCCGCCGAGCCCTTCGCTCCATGACCGAGCTTTAGCACTCGTGCCGACGCCGGTGGACGCCGAGGACGGAGGCGGGTTACGAGTTCGGCTGTGACCGAATCCGACGAGCCGGAGCGCGAAGAGCCCGAGCCCGAGCCCGAGCCCGAGCGGACCAGGCGAAAGAAGGCCAAGCGACGTCTTCCGGGCGACGGTCCGTCGCGCTTCCGCGGCGTCTGGATCACGCTCGCCGCCCTCTATCTCGCCACCGTCTGGCTCGACGGCGTCGGCAGCACCTGGCCCGCCAAGCTCACGCCGCGGCCGTGGCTCTACTTCTCGCAGGTCGCGGCCCTCTTCGTGAACGCTGCCCCCAAGGTGATCGACTATCGCGCCGAGGGCTGGTCGTGCAGCGAACGTCGCTGGACCGAGGTCGACGTCCGGCCCTACTTCCGCATCGACGCGGACAACAAGGAGAACCGCTTCCAGCGCGCGCTCCAGTTCTACCGGAAGAACCGCAACGTGATGCGGGCGCTCGAGGACTTCATCGTCGCGCGCCACAACGCGGGCGGCGCGCGCATCGGCGGCGTCCGCTTCTCCAGCCTCCGCCTCGACTATCCCGCGCCGGGCCAGCACGTCG
>JANXVA010000286.1 GCA_025351875.1 Myxococcales bacterium
TCTTCGGCGGCTGGCAGCTTCCGGGGGGAGTCGAGGCTCGCTCGACCGTGCTTCAGGTCGCGGCCGCGCTCGTCTTCGTCGTCAAGACGTGGGGCCTCGTGGCAGCCCTGCTCGGTGCGGCGACCGTCGCGACGCCCTGGAGCGCGGCAGAGGCGCGCCGGTTCATGCTTCGCCGACTCGTACCCGGTCTCGCGTCGGGCGCCGTGCTTCTCGCGGTTTCGCGCAAGCTCGGCCCGAGCGAGTCGCTCGAGGCCGCCGTGGGCGCCGCGGTCGCGACGGCGCTCGCGCTCATCGCGGTGCGGATCGGGCTCCGGATCCGGGACGCCATGCACCGTCCGGAGCCCCACGCGAGCCCGTTCCTGTGACCCGCGGCACCCGGTAGGCTGTAGCCTTAGCGACGATGTTCGAGACTGCGGGAACCCTCACGATCGTCGAGCTTGCCTCGTCGCTCGTGGCCCTCGTTCTCCTTCCGCTGCTGTGGGCTGCTGTCGCCGTCCTGGCGGTCGTGCGAAGGTCCGGCACGCGCTTCGCGGTGCGCGTGGCGATCGCCACGTCGGGCGGCACCCTGGGACTTGCCGTGGCCCACGCCATTCGCGCCTCGCAGCTGCCCGCCGGGCGCGTCGCCCACCAGCACGTGGCGCAGCTCGCGCGCATTGGGCAGCTCGACGCCGCCCTCGATCTCGTGCGCGACCCGACGTCGGCGACGTACGCGGTGCTCGTCGCGTTCATGGCCTTCGCGGCGGTCCTCCACGCGGTCTGGACGGCTCCTTCGGGGATCGCCGCGCGCCTCGCGTGGACCGGGCTCGCCGCGAGCTCCACGCTCCTGGTCGTCCTCGCCGACGGACTCCCGACACTCGCGGTCGGATTGCAGATGGCGACGCTCGCCGGTTGGGCGACGGCAGGCGGCGGCCGCGCGCGCTCCCTCGGCCTCGCGCTCGCCGGGGACGTCGCCGTCGTGTTCGTCGCGTGGGTGCTGTTCTGGTCGCTCGGCGGCACCTTCGGGGCCTCCGGGTACACGCCTGATCCCCAGCCTCGCTTCGCGATCGTCGCCCTCCCCGATCCGGTGCGCGCAGACGCGAAGGCGACGGTCTCGCTCACCACGTACGAGGACGCGCTCGTGACGAGCGACGACGGCCCGCCCCTTCCTGGCGAGCCGCTCCGTTCACCGTTCACACTCGCGCTCGACCCGGGGAGCTACTCGTTCCGCATCCAGGCCGGCGCCGCGACGACGGACCTCCTCGTCACTCACGTGACCCTGGCAGCCGGCCGCGCCTATGTGCTCACGCCGTACGGTCCGACGACGAGCTTCCGCAATCTCGACGATCAGCTCGCCGTGTCGCGGCCGACCCCCACGGGCCCGTCGTCGATGCGCTCGGTCCTCGCCGCTCGCACGATAGGCGGCGTGCAGGTGCCGACGGTGCTCGGCATCGTCGCAGTGCTCGCGGCGCTGCTCAGGCTCGCGCTCCTCAGTCGAAGTGAACGCGGCGGTCTCGCGTACGCTCTCGAGGGCGTTCCGCCGGTCGTCCTCGTCATGCACATCGCACCGCTCGTCGATCCAGGCGCCGCTGCCGCGCTCGCGATTGCGCCTGCGCTCGCAGCCGCCGTCCTCGCGGCCTCCGCGGCGTCCTCGCCGTCTCGTGGCGCCGTCGCGCGGACCGTGCTCGCCGCGCTCGCCTCCCTCGCGGTCGCGGCCGTCCTCCTCGGCGAGACGGCCGGCGCCGTCACGCTCGTGGTCGCTGCCACGCTCGGTACCGCAGCGATCACCGCCGCTCTCGACTCGGAGGCCGACGTTCGATGGCTCGGCGTCGCCTGCGCGAGCGTCGCGGGAGTGCTCCCTGCGGCCGGCGCCTCGCCGGGGGTCGCCACGGTGCTTGCGGGGGCGTTCGGAGCGAGCGCCGCGAATAGGATTGCGGGGAGTGTGGCCGCACCGTTCGGCACCATCGCCGTCATCCTCGTCTCGCTGGCCGTCTTTCGTGTGTATGGTGCAACCATTGCCATGGGGCGCCCGACCGGAGGCCGACGCGGTCCCCGCGCGCTCGTCGTGATGCTCGCGGTCTCGTCTCTCGTCGCGGGAGCCGCGCTGGGTGCCGGCAGCTCGCCGTTCGGCGGTCACGCGGTGCCCTTCGCACGTCGCCTCGTCGACGGCGCGGGCGGCCTCGACGGCGCACCTCGGATCTCGGCGGCTGCGCTCGGTCTCTCGCTCGCCGCCGCCGTCATCGGCCTCATCGCGGCGCGTCGTGCGACGCGGACTCCCGCGGTGCCGGGTTGGCTGTCCGTCCTGGAGTTGCCAGCCGCGCTCGTCGCGCGGGGCACCGACGGGTGCGTTTCGCTGGTCCGCTTCTTCGTGCGCTCGGTCGATGTCATGAACGAGGATGTCATCGACGACGTCACCGAAGTGGTCGTCTCCGGCGTGTCGGCGGTCGGGGCCGGCGTTCGTCGTGCCGACGCCGTGGTTGCGGGCGGAATGCTCGCCCGCGCGTTCGGGCGCGGTGCCGGCGAGGTCGGGGTAGGTACCGCAATCGACCATCCCCGCACGTTCGAGCGAGTCACGCTTGCGCTGTTGGTCGGGATGGTGGCCCTGCTCGGAGCGGTCGTGCTCTCCTCGGTAATTCTCGGCTGACATGATGAAGCGCCTCCTGCTCTGCCTCGTGGTGGCGGTGACCTTCTTGGTCGTCGGGCCCGCCCGCGCGCAGGAGCTCCGTCGCGCCGGGACGGTCCGTCTCGACGCGATGGGCGGCCGCGGTCCGCTCGAGCTCCGTTCGTCGCGGGAGGGCTTCAGCGGCGAGCTCTCGATCGTGAACCTCGGCAAGGAGCCCCTCGTCGTTTCGCGCATCGCCGTGCGCGGTGACGCCGCCGATCCCCGCTCGCCGCCGAAGGTCGTCGCGCGGCTCTCCGAAGGGGCGCTCCCGGTGACCATCGCGCCCGGTGGGACGCGCAAGGCGCTCGTCCAGTGGGTGCCGGAGCGAGGGGTGAGGCTGCGGCAGCTGTTCGCTCACGTCATCGTCACGACCTCGGACGAACAGTCCGGTGAGGTCGCGATGGGGGTGCGTGCGCAGGTCGGCGGCTGGCTCGGACCGCTCGAGGGACACATCCTGTCGCTTCTGATCGGGATTCCGCTCCTCGGCGCACTCCTGACCATCATCGTTCGTGCGCTCGGACGGCGCGATGACAAGACGCCTCACACGATCGCGCTCGTGTCCCTCGCCGCGCAGGCAGGGCTGGCTGCGTACGTGTATCGCGGGTTCGCTTCCGACGTGTCGAGGCTCGACGGCAACGACGGGCTCCAGTTCGTCGAGCACGGGGTCTGGATCCGCGGCATCTCTGCGGAGATCTTCTTCGGTGTCGATGGAACGGGAGTCGCGGCGCTGCTCGTGACGAGCCTCGTCGCCTTCCTTGCCATCCTCCCCGAGCGCACGATGCCGCGCGGTGCCGCGGGCTATCACGCCGCGTATCTCGTGCTCGCCGCTGCGGTGCCGGGGGCGCTCTGCGCGATGGATGGCCTGCTCTTCGTCCTCTTCACGTCGGTGGCCGTCGTGTCGTCGTCGCTCCTCGTGGGCGGCTGGGGCAGCGCTGAGCGGCGCGCAGCAGCGATGAAGCTGGCGCTCCTCGGCACGGTCGCAGCCTTGCTGCTGCTCGTGGCCGTCCTCGCAGTGTCGCGCCACGCGGACCCCTCGTTCCTCGTCGACGGCACGAAGACGTCCACGACGTTCAGTCTGCCGGAGTTGTCGCGCGTCGCGCTCGGTGCGAAGGGAGCGAAGCTCTTCGGGGCCGCGCTCGTCAAGGTGGCGTTCGTGCTCGTGCTCGCCGCGAGCCTCGTGCTCCTCGGTGCGTTCCCGCTTCATGCCTGGCTCGCGCCGGTTCTCGCGGAGTCGCCGACGGCGGTCGGTGCGCTCGTCTCGGCGTCGCTGCCCACGATCGGCGTGTGCGCGCTGCTTCGCATTGGTTGCGCGGTGCTTCCGGAGGGCATGCGCTGGGCCTCGGGAGTCGTCGTCGCGCTCGGGGCGGTGACGGCGATCTACGGCGCTCTTGGCGCGCTGGGGCAGACGGATCTACGAAGGCTGGCCGCCGCGGGGACGACCGCGCAGGTCGGCTTCGTACTCCTCGGCGCGGGCTCGCTCACGCCGCAGGGGATGTCCGGCGCCATGGTGCTCGCATCGACACGCGCCCTCGCGTGCGCGCTGTTCCTCGTGCTCGCCGGCGCTGCGGAAGATCGCGCACACACGCGGGACCTCTCGCGGCTGTCCGGCGTGTCGGCGCAGATGCCGGGCTGGGCCGCCGCGCTCGCGGTCGCGGCGCTGGGTCAAGCGGGAGTCATGGGGCTCGCGGGCGCGTGGGGACCGATGCTTGCGTTGCTCGGGGCGCTCCCCAACTATCCGCCGCTCGCTCTCGTGGCCGCAGTGGCGCTCATCCTCGCAGCGGCCGCGCACTTCCTTGCGCTCTCGAAGGTCATCTTCGGAAAGCTCGCTGCCGAATGGGAGAAGAGCCCGCTCCTCGAGCCCTTCGGCGGGCGGTTTCCGGATCTCACTGCGCGCGAGTGGACGAGCGTAGCGCCGCTCGTGGCGCTCGTCGTCTTGCTCGGCGTCTGGCCGGCGCCGCTGTTCACGTCGACGTCGGGGACCGTACGGGACCTGACCAACGCGGTGAGCCCGCCAGGTCCCGAACAGATCGCCCTGCGCTAGTCAGTTCGCTCGGCGCTGCGCTCCTGCGCGATGTAGCTACTTCTTCGGAGCAGGCTTCGCGGCCGGCGCGGCCGGCTTCGCGGCAGCGGCGGGCTTCGCAGCCGCGGCGGGAGCGGGCGCTGCCGGCGGTGCAAGCACGAACGCAGCAGCGAGGACCGCGCTGCGCTTCGCCGTGCCGGCGCCGTCGAACTTGCCGAGGGGCGCAGCCTTGCCACCCGACGTCATCGTGAGCGTACCGTCGTCGGCGAGCGTGAGCTTGTCGCCCTTCGCCATCGTGAGGTCGTCGCCGGCGAACGAGCCGTAGCTCGCGCCGTCAGCAGTGGTGACCGCGCCGTCGCTGCCGACCGTGAGGAACGTCTTGCCGCCGTCGGGGCTCTGGAGGGTCATGCCGGTGACCTTCGCAACGGCCTTGCCGCCGTTGGCGACGGTGCCGTCGGACTTCAGCTCGACCTTCGCGGCCTTCTTGCCCTTCATCTCGATCTTCGCGACCGCGGTCGGCAGCGCGAGCGTCGAGGGCGCAGCGTTCGGATCGGGAATGCCGGGTGTGGCCTCGGTCGCCGGCTTCGTCTCGGTCGCAGCGACCGCAGGCGGCGCCGGCATGTCGGCGGGTGCGCTGGACGCCACCGGCTCGGTCTCCGGGGTCTTCGGGGCCGGCGGCTCGCCGCCGCAAGCCGCGGTGGTGAGAGCTGCGAGGAGAGCGAGAACGACGAAAGAAGAGTTGGTGCGGAACATGGGCGCGAACCCTAGTCCCCCGTTGTCCACCTCACAACCGGAAGCAAAAACCCAAAGCGTGTCGCGCGGATCCGTGATCTCGGAACGCGAAGGCGCCTACTCCTTGAGGGCTTCGGCGCCGCCGATGATTTCCATCAGCTCCTTCGTGATCGCTGCCTGGCGCGCGCGGTTGTAGACGAGCGTGAGGCGAGCGATCATGTCCTTCGCGTTGCGCGTCGCAGCATCCATCGCGGTCATGCGCGCGCCGAACTCGCTCGCCTGGCTCTCGAGGAGCGCGCGGTAGATCGAGATCTCCACGTACATCGGCATGAGGCGCTCGAGCACAGCGCGCTCGTTGGGCTCGAAGCCGTACTCGGTCGGCTCGAGAGCGCCTTCCTTGGCGGGCGGCGGCTCGGGGAGCGGGAGCAGCACCTCGACGACGGTCTGCTGCGTGATCGCGCTCTTGAACTCGTTGTAGACGATGTAGACGCTGTCTACTTCGCCCCTCTCGAACTTGGCGATGACCCAGTCCGAGACGAGGCGGGCCTTGTTCATGTCGAGGCCGTCGGAGAGCTTCGGGAAATCGCGCGTGATCGTCGCGCTGCGGCGAGCGAGGTACTCCTTGCTCTTCTTGCCGACGGTCGCGATGTGGACCTCCGCGCCGCCTTCCTTCTTCTCGCGCCACTCCTTGAAGGCTGCCTTGCTGACGTTCGCGTTGAACGCGCCGGCGAGGCCGCGGTCACCGGAGAGGACGAGCAGGAGCACGTTCTTCTCGGCGCGTCGCTCGAGCAGCGGGTGCAGCCCGTCCTTGGTGTCGGCGCCCGAGTACTCGAGGTCGGTCTGCTTGGCGATCATCGCCGTCGCGACGCCGGCGAGGATCTCCTGCGTCTTCAGCGCGTAGGGACGAAGCGCCGAGATGCGCTGCTGCGCGCGGTTGAGGCGCGCACCTGCGACCATCTTCATCGCGCGCGTGATCTTCTGCGTCGCCTTGACGCTCGTGATCCGCTTGCGAATGGTTTTCAGGTTGGCCATGGCGCGCTCTCAGCCCTTCTTCTTCTTCTTTTCGCCGCCGTCCTTGCCCTCTTTGCCGAAGGCTGTCCCGAAGTCCTTGAGGGCCTTCACGAGCGTCGCCTCGGTGTCCTTGTCGAGCGCCTTCTTCGTGCGGATGGTCTCGAAGATCTCGGGGTGCTTCGACTCGATGAACGAGTAGAGCTGCTTCTCGTACTCGCCGAGCCTCGCCACCTCGATGCTGTCGAGGTGGCCCTTGGTGCCGGCGTAGATGATGACGACCTGCTTCTCGACGGCCTGCGGGACGTACTGACCCTGCTTGAGGATCTCGACGAGACGCACGCCGCGCTCGAGCATGTTGCGCGTGACCTGGTCGAGGTCGGAGGCGAACTGGCTGAACGCCGCCTTCTCGCGGTACTGCGCGAGGTCGAGCTTGATCGAGCCGGCGACGCCCTTCATCGCCTTGATCTGCGCGCTGCCGCCGACGCGGCTCACCGAGACGCCGACGTTGATGGCCGGGCGAACGCCCGAGTAGAAGAGGTCGGCCTCGAGGAAGATCTGGCCGTCGGTGATCGAGATGACGTTCGTGGGGATGTACGCCGAGACGTCACCGGCCTGCGTCTCGATGATCGGGAGTGCCGTGAGCGAGCCGCCCGAGAGCGGGTCCTTGACGACTTCGAAGCCGTCGCCCTTCGCCTTGAGCTCCTCGGCCGACGACTCGTGGCCCTGCTCGCCGACGTGGATCTTCGCGTCGCCGCGGTTCTCCCAGGTCGTGCCCTTCGCGACGACCACGAGGCGGTCGGCCATCTTGGCCGCGCGCTCGAGGAGGCGAGAGTGGATGTAGAAGACGTCGCCCGGATACGCCTCGCGACCCGGCGGGCGGCGGAGGAGGAGCGACAGCTGACGGTACGCGACGGCCTGCTTCGACAGGTCGTCGTAGACGCAGAGGGCGTGACGGCCGGTGTCGCGGAAGTACTCCGCCATCGTGACGCCGGTGTACGGCGCGATGAACTGGAGGGGAGCGGACTCGCTCGCGCCGGAGATTACGACGGTCGTGTATTCCATCGCGCCGTGCGCCTCGAGCTTCGCGAGCACCGCGGCGACCGTGGACTGCTTCTGCCCGATCGCGATGTAGAAGCAGAAGACGTTCTGCCCCTTCTGGTTGATGATCGTGTCGATGGCGACGGCGGTCTTGCCCGTCTGCCGGTCGCCGATGATGAGCTCGCGCTGT
>JANXVA010000306.1 GCA_025351875.1 Myxococcales bacterium
GACATCTATCACTGGAAGGACGCCGACGGCGTCGACCACTTCACGAACCGCCCCACCGCAAGCCCTGGCGCGAAGGTGTACCTGAAGGGCGGCCCCGCGCCGGCCCCGGCCGGGGCCAACACCGTTCGCCCGGGCGTCACCCCGTTCGCACCGCAGGATCGCGACCCGGGTCGCTACACGCGCTTCGACGAGTACATCCGTCAGGCTGCCGCGCTCTACCAGATCCCCGAGGCGCTCGTTCGCGCCGTCATCAAGGTGGAGAGCGACTACGACCCGCGCGCCGTGAGCTACGCGGGCGCGCGCGGCCTCATGCAGCTGATGCCGGAGACGGCCGCGCGCATGCAGGTGAAGGACATCAACGACCCGCGCGAGAACATCTTCGGCGGCGTCCGCTACCTGCGCGTCCTCGCCAACATGTTCAACGGCGATCTCGACCTCTCCGTTGCGGGCTACAACGCCGGCGAGGGCGCCGTCGTTCAGTACGGCGGCATCCCACCCTACGTCCAGACGCGCGACTACGTCGTGAAGGTGACCAAGTTCTATCGTCGTTACCGCACGATCGCCGATCCGCTCGAGGCGAGCCTCGCGCCGCCCGAGCCCCCGCCGCTCACGCTCATCGTCCCGGCCTCCCCAGGGGCTGCCCCTCCGGCCCCAGCCGCCACGATCGTGACCTCGCCGCCGTGAGCGTGTAACAAACCAAGGGTGAGGTCTCTCGGAGCTCCCCTGGCCTGCGCGGCGCTCGTGACGGCGCTCGCGGCGCTCCCCGTGAGCGCCTCGGCGCAGCCGCCTCAACTCGAGGTGCAGGCCGTCGCCGCCACCGGGTCGATGCCGAAGGGCGTGAGCCTGTCGCCCGATGCGAGCCGTGCCTACGTCACCAACTTCGGTCAGCACAACGGGCACAACATCGAGGTCGTCGACGCGAAGACGCTCGCGCACATCGACTCGATCGATCTGCCGGGCAACGTCGTCGAGAGCGTCCTCTCGCCGGACGGCACCACCATCTTCGCGTCGAACTTCCTGCGCAACAGCGTTCAGTTCGTGGACGTGAAGAGCAAGCGCGTGACCAAGGAGATCCCGACCGGCACGCACCCGAAGATCCTCGTGCTCTCGCCCGACGGAAAGCAGCTCTTCGCGGCGAACTGGTCCGGCGACTCCGTGACCCAGATCGAGGTCGCGACCGCGAAGGTCGTTCGCACGCTCCCCGCGGGCAAAAACCCACGCGGGATGGCGATGACCAAGACGGGCACGCTCTACGTCGCGAACTTCAACGGCGAATCGATCGACATCTTCAAGGGCGCTTCCCTCGAGGACCACCATCGCATCAAGGCCTGCCCCATCCCGCGGCACCTCACGCTCACGGTCGACGAGAAGCTCTTGCTCGTGTCCTGCTACCACGACTCGATGCTGCACGCCGTCGATGTCGGCACCGAGAAGGTCGTGCACGAGCTGCACGTCGGCAGCTCACCGAAGACGATCGAGGTTTCGCGCGACGGTCGCTTCATCTGGTCGGCCGACTACGGCAAGGAGACGAACAGCGTCTCCGTCATCGACACCGAGGACTGGACGGCCCGTGTTTTCCCGGTCCCGGGAATGGATCACGGCAGCGGCCTCACCATCTACCCCGACGGGAAGCACGCGCTCGTCACCGGCTGGTACGACAATCACGTCTACATGGTCGGCTTCGAGGGCTCGGCCGCAGAGGCCGGCGCGAGCACGAAGGCGCTGGCGAAGATCGACGGCTGGATCCGCCGCCCCAAGCACGACTGAGCATCGGTTGCGCGCACGTCGCGCGCGCTGATGTAAGATCCAGCTCATGGCGTCGTCGTCGGCCGGGGCAAAGAGGGCCCTGCCGTTCGTGCTCTGCGTGCTGTCGCTCTCGGTCGCGCGCACGGGGTACGCGCAGTCGGGCACGCTCCAGCAGCAGGCCGACGCGCTCTTCGTCGAAGGCCGCGAGCTCCTCGAGAAGGGGAAGTTCCCCGAGGCATGCGCGAAGCTGGCACGGAGCGCGGAGCTGTCCCCAGCCGTCGGCACCCTCACCAACGTCGGCTACTGCAACGAGCAGATCGGAAAATTCCGGAGCGCGATGACCGCGTACGCGGAGGCCGAGGCGCTCGCCACCGCTGTCGGCGATCAGAAGCGCGCGGCGTTCGCGAAGGAGCGCTTCGCCGCCGTGGAGCCTCGCGCGCCCAAGCTCGTCCTTCGCCTCACTCCGCCGGAGCCACGAGACGTCACGCTCAAGCGCAACGGCGTCGCGATGCCGAAGACGGACCTCGATCGTCCGGTCGCCGTCGACCCGCAGGACTACGGCCTCGAGGCCTCGGCGCCGGGCTTCGTGACGTGGAAGAGCACGGTCGTCGTGCGCGGCGACGGCGCCCTGGTGACGGTCGTGGTGCCGCCGCTCGAGCGCGAGGCGGCGCAGGTCGTCGCGCCAGCGCGCGCGGGCGCCGAGACGTTCACTCTACGCAGGGTCGCGGCGGTGGGGCTCGGTGCGCTCAGCATGTTCGCGCTCGGGGGAGGCGTCGCCGTCGGGCTCGCCGCGAGGTCTCGGTACGACGACGCGAGCAGCCATTGCGACGGCACCGGCTGCGACGCAACCGGCGCGTCGATCCAGAGCGGAGCCGCCGCGCAGGGCAACGTCGCGACCGCGCTCATCGCTCTCGGCATCCTGAGCGGCGGTGGTGCCGTCTATCTCTGGCTCACCGGTGCGCCGGCGAGGCAGGTCGTTCCCGCGCGCGCCGTGCGCCTCGACGTCAGCCCTCGCGGCGCAGCACTCGGAGGAACATTCTGATGTCGCGCGGGACGATGCGACGACTGCTCGCCGCTTCGATGCTGACGTGCGCGGCGGCCGCCGCATGCAACGCTGTGCTCGGCATCGAGGAGCAAGGCACGCGACCGGAGC
>JANXVA010000324.1 GCA_025351875.1 Myxococcales bacterium
TGCCGCCGTGATGCTTGATGCTTCCGTCGGCGTGGCAATTTCGAAAGGTAGGGTCGGACACGGTGTCCTCGGCGGTCCAGCAGCCGTTGCTCCCGAGCTGCGCCGTCAGGTACGTGTAGACCGCAAACGTCACGTGAATCCGCTTCTTGCAGCGAGGCGCCACTGCCGGGGCGACGCTCGCCGTGACGTCCGGGCCGGCGACCTCCATCCCGCTCAGCTCGCGGTCGGCCTCGGCGTCCTGCACCTCCTGCGGCCGGCTCGCGGCGGCGTCGATCTCGGCCTCCGAGAGCATCGGCTCGGGATCGGCGCCGAGGTCGTCGTCGAGAGCGTCGTCCCCTGCCCCATCCGTGTCGATGTCTTCGACCAGGGCCTCGCTCTCGCTCGCCGAGGGATCGTTGCTCGATTCGTCACTCGAGCACGCTGATTGCGCAAGGACCAGCGCACCGAAGACGACCACGAGCGGCGAGGAGAGCTTCATACGCGACGACCCAGCAAGGCATGTGCCGCACGGAGCGCGGCCCTCCTCTCAGAACGCATCGTGGAAGCGGAACACCTCTTTCCACTCCGGCACCATGTTGTCGTCGGTGATGATGCTCGCCGTCTGCGTCCGGCGGAGGACGCTCTCCCGTGCCTCGAGCCCCTCCTCCTCCGGCGGCCGTGAGAGCGTGTCGCCGTAGTCGAGCATCTCCGTCATCAGCGCCTGCCCGGCGCCGCTGCTGAGATCGATCACCGGCTCGCCGTCGAGACGAAACGCCTCGAGCACGCGCCGCAGACGCTCCTTGTCGAAGGCGATGGGCGAGTCGCCAGCAACGATGCAGTTGTGCACGCGCATCCCGTGAGGGAACGCGGTGAGGGCGGTCTTCTGCACGTCGTCCGAGCCCGTCGCGTTGAAGAAGAGGAACCCACCGGGAAGCAGGTGCGCCCGCACGATCTGCATGAAATCCATCGAGAGCAGGCTGGTGCTGTGCGCACGCCAGTGGAACGTCGTGTTCATCACGATCATGTCGAAGCGATCGGAGTGCCGCAGCATCCAGCGCCGCCCGTCGTCGATCGCGATCTCCACCTTCGGGTCGGTGAGGAGCGAGGCCACCTCCGGGTGGCGGCCGACGAGCGTGAGATACCCGCCGTTGATCTCGACGACGGTGAGCTTCTCGACGCCCGGCATGCTCGCGACGACCTTCGCCCACGACCCCGACGAGAGGCCGACCATGAGGACGCGCTTCGGCGCCGGATGCAGCGCGCCGAGGTTGTACGCGCGCTGGATGCCGTTGTTGTCGTAGTGGAGCGACGTGTTGATCTTGCCGTCGTAGACCCCGCCACCGTAGACGAGGCCCTCGCGCGTGAGCGTGATGACTCCGCTCTTGGTCTCGATGACCTCCGCGAAGCGTGTGGTGCGCTCGTCGAACTTCGCCTTGTAGAGGAGGCGCTCCCAGAGGCGCTCGTAGAGCTCGGGCGTCGTACGCAGGACGAACATCCCCACGAGAGCCGCCATGACGACGGCGACCGCGCGGGTGACCCTTCCAAGGTCGGACAGCGCGAGGAGCACGGCCGCGAGCAGGACGCCCAGCACGGTGACGTAGCCCGCGACCCTGGTGAGCGGCCAGAGGTCGAGGAAGACGAAGCCTGTCACCAGGCTGCCCGACGCGGCACCGACTATGTTTGCAAGATACACATAACTGACGTTTGCGCCGGCCCAGTCGTCGGGTCGGATGCCGAAGTGGGCGACGAGAGGCAGCACGGCGCCGAGCAACGCGGCGGCCACGGCCACGGCGCCGAGCGCAGGCGGCCAGTCCCAGCGCTTCGCCGAGAAGCCGAAGGCCGGGACGACGAGCCACGCCGCGAGGTTCGCGACGAGCACGAAGGCCGCGAGGGTCCGGAGGTGTCGTCGGTCGCCGGCGCGCACGTCGTCCTTGCAGAAGGCGCCGGCGATGCGCGCACCGAAGGCGAGCCCGAGGAGATACGCCGCGAGCAGCAGGCCGAAGGCGCCGGGCAGACCCCAGCTCGCGAACGAGATCACGCGGTACCAGAGGATCTCGTACGAGAGAGCGATGAATCCGCTGGCTGCGGCGACGACGAGCGCGAGCGCGAGTCCCATGGCGCGCGCAGCATAGTCCACTCACCGCGCACGCGACGGGCACGGACGCGAACGTCATGCCGTTCCGTCGGCCGGCTCAATGTGGCACGCATCAAGTGCCTATTAACAAGGCATTCTGTAGCCGATGCGTTGGCGTGGGCTTTGCTCAGGGCCAGGCACCATGTCGACCCGCACTGCTTCCCGCGCGCTTCTCCTCCTCGCCTCCCTCTCGCTGTCGTTCGCGGCGGCATGTGGCGGCTCCGTCGAATCGACGGGTGGCTCCTCGAGCGGCTCGCCCCCCGCGAGCGCGCTGCCGCCCCCCGGCTCCGTGCCGGTCCCGGGCGTCAGCACGAGCGGTGCGCCGCCGCCCCCTGCGCAGGTCGAGGGCACCTGGAGCCCGACGGCGTCCGGCTGCTCGAACTTCGTCGTCTACGCTTCGCACACGTCCAATCGCCGCTATCTCGTGGTGCAGGCGACGAAGGAGAAGCTCGGCATCACCAACCTCGGCGACACGGTCACGATCGATCTCGCGTCGAAGGGCGCGAGCACCATGGCGTCGGTCTCGACCGATACGTTCCCGAAGGCTCCCTCCGAGGCGACCTACTGCAGCGACATCATCATCGACCCGCAGGAGCCGCAGCGCTCCACGGCGACCGAAGGCAAGGTGACCTTCACGATCTCGGCGCTCGGCCGCGAAGGCGACTTCTATGCGGTGACGGTCAAGCTCGAGGGCGTCGTCGTGCGCAACGGCTTCGGCAACCCGGAGGCGATCCCGGACATGACGTTCTCGAGCGTCGGGGTCGGCTGGCTCCCCGGCTGAGTCAACTCGGACGATCTCGAGGAACTGGGACGAAGCGCCACGGTGGACCCCCGTGAATTGCGGGCCTTTTGCCCTCGAGCTCACGGCACGCAATCCGCAGTCGCGAAGCCCATGCAGTTCGACCGTGGCGCCTACCTCCTCCTCGTGTCCTCCCTCTCCGCTGGCGGCGTCGCAGGCTACGTGGCGTCCGAAAAGGACGTCGTGCCTCATCTGCAGGGGAGCTCCCATGGCGCGGGCGCGAAGACGGAGGTCTCGAGCGCGCCGGCGCACGTCGAGGCCGTCGCCACACCGGCGGTCGCGGCATCGGCCGTCGCCGCGCCGGTCGTCGCCGTCCCGCCGGCACCGACCTGCGACGACTCGGTCGGCGAGCCCGACGCATGCCCGTCGTTCGTTGCGCCGACGGAGGAAGGTGGTTGCGGAGGCTTCGCGACCGCGCGCTGCAACGACTTCAAGAAGGCGATGAAGCCGCGCGTCGCGCAGGCCGCCGTCGCCTGCCTGAACAAGCTGAGCGCGGGGGAGCGATGCGACCCGAAGCGTGTCGAGCTGTGCGGTCACCTCGCGCTGATGAATGCCTGCGAGGATCGCGTGCCGACGTCGACCGCCGCCGCCGCCTGCGAGACGATCGTGCAGACGTGCGGCGCCTCACCGGTCGCGCCGTCACTCAACGAGTGTCGGCTCGCGATGTCCGGCCTGCGAGAGGTCGGGCGCGAAGCGATGCTCGACTGCGCGAAGAAGCACTGCTTCGACAAGGGCGTCCTCGGCTGCGAGGCCGTCGCGGCCGTCGCGGCCGGCAAGCCCTGAGCGCGGCGACACGATCACAGCGCCCAGTACGCCTCCTCGTCGAGGCCCGCTTCACGCTCGGGCAAACCGCGCGTCAGCCGCGGTGACGACTGCGCGAGCACCTCGTAGCTCACGCGATTCGCGTAGCGGCAGACCTGGCTCATCGACGAGTAGGTGAGAAAATCGCGAACGTGCTTCGCGGAGGTCGGCACGCGCGCGCGGTGATACCGGTTCGCCGACATGTCATGGAGGAGCGCGGCGAGCGCGGCGTCACCGGCACCGTTCGCGCTCGTGATCCGAGCTGGGCCACCGTGGTACGGCGCGATGTGCGCGAACACCTTGATCGGCTCGTCGCACAGCCTGCGGGGCACCGGGCGACTGAACTCGTAGCGGTTGAACTCGGGGATCGCACCGGGCAGGAGCGGGTAGCGCGTCGCGCGCTTCACGGCGTCTTCGGTGTGGCCGGCGAGGTAGAGCCCCGTCGCCCCCGCCGTGCAAAGCACGAGATCGGCCCAATCGAGCGCGCGCTCGCAGGCGAGCAGCGGATCCGGCAAGCCCGTCAGCGCCTCGCCCTCCTCCTCGTTCATCGCGAGGACGTCCACGTTCTCCGAGATGAACGACCGCCAGAACTCGGGGCGGTCCGCGATGATGAAGCGCGTACCCAGGGTGAGCACGACGGGCACGCCGGCTGCCTTCGCGAGCGACACGGCGCGCATCGTGGCCTCGGGCATCGGCTCGCCCGCATCGGCGCGCATGAGGTACGCGGAGATCACGAGCGCGCACGCCTCCGCGAAGATGGCGGGCGGCACGCTCTCGGCGCGGAGATCGTTCATCTTCCCCGCGCTGATGGCGAACGTGCGCTCGCCGTCGGGCGTCACCAGCGCGAAGCAACGGCCGATCGGGCCGTCCACCGGCTGGAGGTGGTCGAGGTTCACGCGGCTCGACGTGTTCGACAGGTAGCGGTATCCCGACGTCCCGACGCGGATCACGTCGCTCATCACGCCGAGAAGGATCGACGCGTCGTCGGCGAGCAAAGAATAGTTGTGGAGCGTGTTGCCCACGGTGCCGCCGGCGAACTCGTACGAGATCTGCTTGTTCGCGAAGAGCTCGTCGTAGAGCTGCGCAGCGCGGTCGCTCGCGATGACCGTCGAGGCACCCTTGGGGAGCGCGTAGCGAACGAGGAGCTCCTCGGGGACGCGCGCGTCGATGTCGACGAGCGTCTGATCGATCCCGACGACGTGGACCTTCGTCTCGGCCCCGACGATGCCGGCGTGGTGCAGGAGCGGATCACGGTCGCGAACCGGGAAGTAGTGTTTGTGCTTTCGTCGGCCGGGAAATCGCACGGAGCTCCACGTTCGCCGCGAAGCGCGCGCGCCGCAAGCCCGGGCGGGGTGCTCGCGTGGTACTTTTGACGAGGAGGCGAGCGCGCGCGAGTGAGCTGCTCGGTGTCGTGCTCCTGGCGCTGATCAGGACCGCGCTCGGGTCCGCGCACCTGCGGTGACGTTTACGTCCGCGGTCGTGAGCGGCGAGCTACTCTCGGCGGCGATGCGTCGTCGGCTCGGATGGCACGGAAGGGCGACGCTCGGTGCCTTCGCGCTCCTCGGCGCGGCGTGCGGCTTCTCGGGTGTCGGCACCGGCGTGGAGGTCGTCGTTCGACCCGACGGCGCAGCGCTGGGAGACGGCGCCGACCTCACGGAGTCAGGAGCCTCCGACGCCGCGATCGAGTCGGGCGGCGATGCCGAGACGATCTGCGTCGCCGACAAGGCGAGCGATCCGCTCAACTGCGGTGCATGCGGGCACGACTGCATGGGCGGCACGTGCCTCGCGGGCAGCTGCCAGCCCGTCAACGTCGGCGCGGTGACCGAGCCCAGCGCGCAGGGCCTCTTCGTCGACGCTCAGAACGTCTACTGGACCAACACCGGGGCGGGCGGCCAGATCAAGAAGTGCGCGATCACCGGGTGCGCTGGGACGCCGACGGCGCTCGCGTTCGGCCTCTCGAGCCCGAACGCGGTTCTCGCCGCCGGCAACGACGTCTTCTGGACGAACTACGCCGCGTTCAGCCTCATGAAGTGCGCGATCGGCGGGTGCAACCTCACGCCGACGACGCTGACCTTGGTGAGCGCGAGCGGCAACAGCTTCGGGAGGCTCGCGAGCGACGGATCCACGCTCTTCTTCAGCGACGGCGGAAGCGGGAGCATCCGGAGCTGCCCGCTCGCAGGCTGCGGCGCGGGCCCGACGGTCCTCGCGATGGCGCAGGACAATCCGTGGGGCATCACGGTCGACAGCACGAGCCTCTACTGGGTCAACGACGCCGCAGCCGGCTCCGTCGTGACGTGCCCGAAGACCGGCTGCGGAGCGGGCAACAGTCTCCTCGTCACGCTCGCCATCGGCCAGAACAGCGCGCGGACGATGGCGATCGACGCCACCTCGACGTACTGGGTGACGCAGGGAGCAGGCACGGTGATGAAGTGCCCGAAGACCGGCTGCGCACAGAACCCCACGATGCTGGCGAGCGGGCTCACCAACCCGCAAGGCGTCGCCGTCGACGACACCTGGGTCTACTTCACCGAGCCGAGCGCGAACGCCGTGAAGAAGGTCCCGAAGAGCGGCGGAAGCGTCGTCCTGGTCGCGGGAAACCAGCCAACTCCCTTCAACGTCGCGGTGGACGGCAAGTGGGTCTACTGGACGAACAACGTCGCGGCAGGCTCCGTGAGGAAGGTCGCGAAGTGAGCCTCCTCGAGTCGGTAGGAGGTACGGCGCGTAGGTTTCACACGTGGCCGATTGCGCCCGATGCGCGAGTGGCCGCAACGACACCGACGCAGGCGTGAACACGGACACGGCACGAGCGACGCTCGTCATCACGACGGACGCCCTCTCGCTCTCCAAGAATGCGACGCCGTTCGGCGGAGGGGCTCCCCTCGCGACGTCGTTTTGTCGCCAACCAGCACGTGAGCGACGTCCTTCTCTTCACGGACGAGACGTGCTCCGGAACGGCCTCACACCAGACGCCGTTCTCGGCGTCAGCGACGACGCTCACGCTCCACACGGCGCAGCTCCGCCGCGAGGTGTATGCGCGGCGTCCGTGAAGCGATGGCTCCGCGTCGGTCGGTCGATGTAAGCGCTGAGCCTCAGTGGCCGGCCATGCGTCGCTTCGCGGCTAGCGCGCTGTCCTCGGCGTCGAGATACAAAAGCTCCTGGTGCATCTGGTCGACGTCGTCGCGGAGCGCGATCCGCAGACGCCGAGTGGTCGAGTCGTCCCGCACCGCGGCGAGCGCGGCGTCGATGCGAACGCGAGCCTCGGGCTTCGGAGAATGTCGGAGCACGCGGGCAGCGGCTGCACGCAGCTCGGGATCGGCCTCGGGATCTTCGAGCACGGGCCAGAGATCTTCCGGAGTGAGACCGTTGCCCCGGTAGGCCCCGCTCGAGGTCTCGAGCAAGCGCCCTTGCATGTCGAGCCGCGCAAACCACTCGCGGGGTGCCTCCCCTTTGCGTCGGAGGGGCTCGATTCGTTCCATGACGTCGGCCTTCGACATACCGAGCCCCCGAGCGCGCGCGGCGGCGGTCATGATCTGCTGGACCAGCGCTTGGGCGTCTTCCGTGCTGAGCGAGTAGCGGCTGAGTGCGCCGGCACGCTCGACCGAGACGGAGCCGGTCGGCGGCGGAACGCGAATCTCGAACGTGTGCGGCTGGATGTCGATCCCGAGCACGTGCGTGTACGGGATCACGAACTCGCCCGTGGTCCAACCTTGCCTCGTCATGACGCGCAGGCCTTCCGCGTTCATGACGATGCTCGGCGGGCCGACCTTCTCGAAAGAGCTCCCGGCTCCCACGAGGAACGCGATGACCCCGGCGAAGCCCAGGAGCGGCGCGAGGACCATGATGTCGGACGCTTCGAACACGACCATGAGCGACAGCAACACGCCACACACGGCTGCGACTGCATTGGCCCGTGCCCCGCGTCTTTCGGCGGGCGCCATCTTCGTTCGCCACCCGACGGCGCCGAAGCCGCCGTGACCGATGCCGAGCGCGGCGCGCACGCGATCGGCGTCGGCATCGGAGTCGACCTCGATCGTCAGCGGTTGGGTACGGTTGGCGTGCGCGAGCGTGAAGACAATGCCTCGGGTCGTGCGCGCCGTCGTGCCTCCGACGATCGCCTTGGCCTCGATGCGCTGGTTCCGCGTTCCTGCGCCCTTGATCTCGACGTAACCGGGTCCCATCACGAGCTCCGCGACGATGGGGCGTCGCTGCCTGAGCGGGAGCGCGCTCGCGAGGCAGAAGGCGCTGAGCGCGAGGAGCGCCGTCGAGAATGCCGCTTTGTCGTGGAGGAGCGGTCCGAACGTGGCGAACACGGCGATCGCGAACGACGCCACACGCGGGAAGTATCGCCAGAGCGGCTTGCCCTGCGGATCCGAGAACGACGCACGCATGGTCTTCCGACGAAGAGTGTAGACCTCAGCGCGCCGTCACGGGCGATGTCTCCGCAACTGCCGCGAGCGTCAAGCCCCTGGCAGAGCGTCACCCGACGTGCGCTCCGCCAGGACCGTGACGCTGTCGCCGGCCGTCCCGCCGGCGCGCCGGAGCTCCTCGGCCAGCTGCTGAGCCGTGAACGGCTTTTGCAGCACGCGGAGCTTCGGCTCGCCGTCGGGGCGCACGAGCTCGGAGGGCGCCCCCGCGTAGCCGCTCACGAAGACCGCCTCGAGGTCGGGCCGAATCGCCCGCATTCGCTGCAACGCCTCCGGGCCTCTGAGCTTCGGCATCGTGACGTCGAGGACGACGAGATCGAACGAATCCGGCTCCTTCTCGAACACGCGCAGCGCCTCCTCGCCGTCGCTCGCGCCCACGACCTCGCAGCCGAGCTGGCGGAGCATGCGCTCGGTGAGCTTACGTACGATGGGCTGGTCGTCGGCGACCAGCACCCGGCGCGCCACGGCGGCGGACACCGGGGCGCGTCGGGTGCTCGCCGCGATCGAAAGACCACTCTCCGACAGCGGCAAGCACACGCGGATGGAGGTGCCGGCGCCTGGCTTAGATTCTGCACGGAGAAAGCCTTCGTGTCGCTCGACCACGCCGTGAACGACCGCGAGCCCGAGGCCCGTTCCTTCGGTCTTGGTCGTGAAGAACGGCTCGAAGACGCGCGCGAGCGTGGCCTCATCCATGCCGTGACCGTCGTCGTCGACTGCGAGCTCGACGTAGCGTCCCGGCCGCGCCCGAGGGTATCGAGCTGCGTAGCTCGCATCGAGGTCGACGACCGCCGTGCGGATCTCGATGTGACCCGTCCCCGCGATGGCGTGTCCGGCGTTGATGACGAGGTTCGAGACGAGCTGCTCGAGCTCGACGCGGTCTCCGAAGATCGGCCCGCGCGGCGCGCTGTGGACGACCGTGAGCTTCACGCGCTCTCCGAGCAGCCGTCGAAGGATGCCGTCGAGATCGTCAATCACCTGAACCAGGTCGACGTGCGTGCTGTCCAGCACCATGCGATGGCAGAAGAGCATCAGCTTCTTCGTGAGGTTCGTGCCGCGCACGACCGCGTCGAGCAGGTGCTCGAGGTCTTCGCCTTCCTCGCCACCCGTCGGAACGAGGTCTCGGAGCCCCTCCGCACAGCCGGTGATGACGGTGAGGAGGTTGTTGAAGTCGTGGGCAATTCCCCCGGCAAACACGCCCATCGCCGCCATCTTCTCGGCGTGCCGCAGCTGCACTTCGACGTGCTCTCGCTCCGTCAGATCGCGGACGACGGCCATGCGTGCGAGCGCTCCCGCAAAGACGATCGGGTTGTCGACGATCTCGGCCGCGATGACGGAGCCGCTACGTCGAAGCTGCCGCGCCATGCTTCGTCGCTCGCCCGCGGGGTTCGACCGGTACGTGACGCGGAGCGACGCTCGCTCATCGGCGTGGAACAGGTCGAGCCACTCCAGCCCGCGAAGCTCCTCCTCGCTGAAGCCGTAGAGTCGAACTGCGGCCGGGTTCGCCGCCACGATCCCCAGCGTCGAGACGTCGACGACCACGACGGGGTCGGGATTCGACTCGAAGAGCGTTCGGTAGCGCGCCTCGGAAGCGCGTAGCTCCTCCTCCGCGCGACGGAGGTGGGTGGTCTCCGTCCGCACGAACATGAAGCGGAGGGGCCCGTCGGCCTCGCGGAAGGGGATGCACTTCTCGACGAACCAGCGCTCGCCTCCGTCCAGCGCGTCGATCCGTACGGCGTCGTCGATCACCGGCTGCCCCGACGCCCGCGCCTCCTCCACCATCGCGCGGAGCCGCTGCGCCCGCGCGGGTGAGAGGAACTGCTCGAGCGACTTGCCTTCCACGTCTCCCGCGGGCGCGCCCCGCACGCTGCGGTTCATGAACAGCGCGACACCGTGCTCGTCGATCACGCCGACAAAGTCGCTCGTGTGGGCGGCGAGGGCGATGGCGAGGGACGACGAGAGCGCGGTTGGATTGTCCCTTGCAGTCATGGCTAATCGGAAGGCGTCGACCGACACCTGACCTTACCACCGCTGCCCCGAAGGAGACATCCGTCCATGACCACCACGATCGAAGCCGATGCCCGCCGCATGTACACCCTCCTCGCCGACGGCGGCCTCGCTCTCGCGCGGACGAACACCGGCTATGGCCTGGTCGCGATGAAGAGCGACGCGGTCCGGCGCATCTACGCGCTGAAGGGACGCTCGGCGCAGAAGCCGTGCGTGACCGTGGGTACGATGGACATCCTGGACGACGTCGCGATGGGCATCGCCCCGGAGACGCGCTTCTGGGTCTCGCGCGCGGCCGCGCGCTGGCCCATGGCGGTCATCGCGCGCACGAATCCCCGCTCCACGCTCCTCGCGAGCTTCGAGCCGTTCGTCGCTTCTCAGTGCACGAAGGTCGACACCATCGCGACGTTCTTCGGCGTCGGTGACCTCATCGCGGGCGCTGCGACCCTCGCATACGGCAATGGGCAGCTCATCGTCGGCTCGAGCGCAAACCTCGCAGGGACGGGAAACAACTACACGCTCGATTCGGTGCCCGATTCGATCCGGCGCGCGGTCGACCTCGAATTCGACTACGGCATCGCTCCGTTCACGGCGGACGAGAAGCTCGCGTCGACGATCCTCGATCTCACGCGTGGAACGTTCCAGCGCGAGGGTGTGGCGTTCGCCGAGGTCGAGGAGTCGTGGCTCGAGTTCCGCGAGTGCGGTCGCATGGCTCCGCAGCGCCGCGCGGCCTAGGAGCGTGTAGCGCTTAGCTCGCTTCGGGGCGGCTCCGGGGAGCGGGCTGTCGCCACCGGTCCCCGTGGGTACCAATTTCAGCGGAATCACCGGGAGCCAGTTCCCAGAGAACAGAAGCGCAGTAGAGCGCCTTGATCGCGTAGTAGCTCGGCTCGGCCGGCGCAGGACGGGTCAAGGGCGAAGCCGCGTAGCGGGCGGCGAAGCCGACCCTTGATGCGTCCGAGCACGGCGGCATCGTCGTCGAAGCGATCAAGGCGCGACGCCTGAACGGCACTGCTCAACGGGCGGGTCCCTGGGTACCGGTGAAACCGTTGATTCTGGGACCCCGCGTGGCCGCTGGTGACACGCGGCAGACACCCTTGCTGGACGGGTTACATCGCAACCGACGAGGAGGGCGCTCTCGTCCGGGAGGGGGTCACCGGTCGCGCAGAGGTCGCGCGTCATAACGCAAGGTATGACTCGCTCGAAACGACCCTGGACCGCTGCATCCTTCACCGGCGAACACTGCGTGCACACCAGCGGGAGGACGACGTGAGCAGCCGCTCTCCTCTCCCTGATCTTCAGGGATGTGCATCTCCACAGAGCGCCATATCCACACGCGATGTGTCGTCTCGATTGGTAGACAGGCTCTGGGATCTCGGCGATCGCGCGCTCACTGAACAAGGCGATCGGATCTCGAGGTGCGCCAACAACAGGTTCGGTTGGCGATGTCAGATCGCTGCGCTCTGCCCAAGATGCGGGAGGCGAGCTGCGAACAAGGAACGGCTTCGCTTGCAGACCCTCCTCTTCGGTACGAGGTTTCCGCGAGCGATTATCACACGGACGGTTCGCTCGATGTCGATCATCGAGGGGCACCGCGCGCTCGTCCTCGCAAGGAGTGCTCAGAATCGGACTGTGGCGTGGCGGTCGCTGGTGCTGTGTTCACGTGGAAGAATCGAAACAAGGCGCACGCGCGCGGAGGATGCGTGGCTTGTGCACAGTCACGAGCTCGCCCTGCTGCTCGACGGTGCATCCATCCCTCACGCGGAGTCCGAGCTGCAGCGTTCGTGGGACCGCTACCTGGGCGGTGAGAACTTGGTGGGCAAGGTAGACGTTAAAGCGATCGACGATCAGACGACACCGCGTGGAGGCGGCACGTTTGACCCGCTGTCGTTCTACGTGTCGAAGCGGAAACGTTCGGAGCTGCTCGAGCTCGACGACGATGCCCTGCGCGAGTGGGCGCAGACCGTGCCTGGTCTGCGATGGGGGCTCCGGTATGGCCGCGTGCCGAGGAGTGGCGAGTGAATCGGCGGCATTCTCGCGAGGAGTGATGCCGGCCACGATCCCGACACGACCATGGAGGGCACCGCCGCCAGCTCCGTGGCTCCACGTTGACCTACGATCGTCTTTCGGCGACGGGCCGGACGCTCGCACCCTTGAGACGACCCGAGCCGCGAGCGAGGCAATGCGTCGGAGTCGATGCCGGATCCGGCACCGCGTGTCAGAGCGATTTGACACGCTCCACAATTCGCCCACGGCAGTGCCCCGCGATCTTGGCAGCGTTCGTGGCACCGGAAGCTCTTCGTGCCAAGCTCACACGACGGCGAGGCTT
This sequence comes from Myxococcales bacterium, assembly GCA_025351875.1. Lineage (GTDB taxonomy): Bacteria > Myxococcota_A > Polyangia > Polyangiales > Polyangiaceae > Labilithrix. Next base: position 12,468 of record JANXVA010000324.1, read on the forward strand.
CGACGCTACGTGCGGGACCCGGGGCGAAGAGCTCGTCTTCTGTCCCGACTCACTCAAATCACTTCGCGATCGGGAGAATGAGAATGCCGCAACATGCTGCAGGGAACAGAGCGCCTGCCGCGAAACCGCCGGGCGGTCGTCGGGTCGGCGACGCGGAGGTCCAACGCCGTCTTGAGGTCGTTGACGCCATGCTTCGCGATGGGCAAGCGCGCGTCGAAGTGATCGAGGTGATGCGGCGAAGGTTCGGCGCATCGACGCGAGCGGCCGACTCCTACATCGCCCGGGCGCGAGAGCGCTGGGCTACCGAGTCCACTGACATCCGTGAGGTACAGCGCACGGCCACCCTTGCACGCCTCGACCGCCTCTTCGCCAGGGCTGAGAGACGCGGCGCTTTCGCGGCTGCCGTGAGCGCCGAGAAGCTCAGGGCACAGATCTGTGGCCTGCTCGCGCCTCGTGACATTCACGTCTCGCTCGAGCAGATGGACGTCAGCAAGATGTCCGACGAGCAACTGGAGCTGATCGCCAGGGGATTGCCGCACGAGGTGGGATCCATCGGGCACCGCGCCGCGGAGGTGGAGGTTCACTGAGGCGCCGCTGGCCTTGCCCGCGCCTCTGCCGCTCAG
>JANXVA010000347.1 GCA_025351875.1 Myxococcales bacterium
GCTCCGGGGCCATGTAGCGGGGCGTTCCGACGCGTCGTCCCTCGATCGTTCGCAGCGACGACGGCCCCATGCTCAGCGCCGCTGCGTCGACCGGCGGTGCCTCGTCGTCGTCGCGCTTCGCGATCCCGAAGTCGAGCAGCTTCAGCGTGCCGTCCTTGCAGACGAACATGTTCTCGGGCTTCACGTCGCGATGCACGAGCCCACGCTCGTGAGCCGCCGCGAGCGCGCGGGCGGCCTCGACAAGCCAGCGCAGCGCGTCGCTCACCGTCGCGTCGCCACGCTCGAGCACAGCACGAAGGTCCTCTCCTTCGAGGAGCTCCATCGCGATGAACACCTCGTCGTCCGCCTCGCCGACGTCGAAGACGGTGACCGCGTTCGGATGCACGAGCGCAGCCGCGGCGCGGGCCTCGCGCACGACCCTTCGCATCCGCTGCGCGTCGTCGGCGGCGTGGTCGCTGCGCAGGATCTTCAGCGCGACCGCGCGATCGAGCACCGTGTCATAGGCGCGGAACACGTCGCCCATGCCACCGGAGCCGAGCTGGGCGTCGATCCGGAAGCGGCCCACGACCCGCGCCCGCAGCTCGGCGTGTCGGTCGATGACGCGCGGCCCGGCACGCGTGCGCTCGCCGCCACGGTCTGCGATCTCGGTCGCGGCGAGCTCCGGAGTGAGGGGACGATCGCCCTCTGCCTTCGGCCGCCGGTCGTCCGCCATCGCTCGATGGTAGCGCGTTCAGCCGAACGTGAAGGCCTGGCCGACGAGCGCGCGACGCTCTCTCTCTAGCGGCCCGCCTGGTCGCCGGGCTGGGTGGAGACGAGCGCGCTCGCGACGATGCGCTCCCACGACGAGCGAGGCGACGTGCGCGTGATCACGAGCGGAGGCGTCTGGTCGTCCTCGTCGAGCGCGAACGGGAACGGGAACGGCGTGCGGATCGTAGCGGGCGCTTCGTCGGTCGCCAACGTCGGCATGTGGGCGATCGGCACGACGATCTCGCGCACCCGCGTGGTCTCCAGCGCGTGGACCCTCTCGGAGCGCGGCCACGGAGCGGAGGGGTGCTCCTCCGCCGGGGGCGTGACCAGCTGGGCTCCCGTCAGCGTGGGCCCGTCCTCCGAGGCCGTTCCGCCAGCGCAAGCGCGCTTGACGAGCTCGCGGATCGTCACCGTCGCCGACCCGACGCGTAGCGCGAGGGGCATCACGAGCTCGGTCCATTGGCCCGCGAGAAGCGCCCCGTCCTCGAGCCACGCGGGCTGGTCCGGATCGACGCTCATCGCGAAGAGCGCGCCCCGATGTGAGGAGAGCAGCCCGTGAGCGAGGGTGGGGTCGTCGACGAACTGGCCGTCGCGGTCGATGGCGACGAAGCCGGATCGCTCGTCGAGGGTGACGTGGTTGTTCGGGACGCCAGCGATGGTGACTTCGATGATGAACACGGTCGTTGCCGAGCTTCGTTGCACGGCCGATGCCGGGGCCATCGCCGCCTGGAGAGGCGGGATTTTCAGCCGACAAGGGGGCGGCGCGCCGCGGGTACGCCGGATCCGGCGTCGCGCGCGCCGGTTCCGGCCTGAGGGCTGGCGGACGCCGAGTCGTCCGCGAGATCGTGCGTGCTACTCTCGGCCTCGTGATCGTCGAAGCGACGGGTTCTCATGCGTGGGACGACCCGGTCAGCGGCTTTCTGCTGGTGGTCCTCGCTGGCGGCTCGCCCCGGGCAGTGCCGTTGCCCAGCGACAGCGAGGTCGTGCTCGGCCGCGGTGACGGCTGCGGTGTGATCGTCGACGACGCTTCGGTGTCGCGCGAGCACGCGGTGTTGCGGATCCGCGGCGGCGTCGTCACCATCGAGGATCTCGGAAGCCGCAACGGGACGCTCCTCGCGGGTCGGAAGCTCACGAAGGGCGAGGCGGCGGAGGTCACGCTCGACCAGATCATCGAGCTCGGCGCGGTGGTCATCGCCGTGAAGGGGCCGGTGAGCGGCCCGCCCGCGGGGGTCGCGAAGAGGAGCGCTGCGGGCTCGCAGCCCGTGGCCACCGTCACGCTGGGCCTCGCGATGGAGCGCGCGTATGCGCTCGCGGATCTCGTCGCGCCCACGCCGGTGACGGTCCTCTTGCTCGGCGAGACCGGCGTCGGAAAGACCGCCGCCGCGGAGCGGCTGCATGCGCACTCGAGGCGAACGGGGCCGCTCGTGAAGTTGAATTGCGCGGCGGTGCCGGAGGCGCTCCTCGAGGGTGAGCTGTTCGGTTACGAGCGCGGGGCGTTCACGGGCGCGCAGGTCGCGAAGGCGGGCCTCATCGAGGCGGCCCACGACGGCACGCTCTTGCTCGACGAGATCGGCGACATGCCGCTCGCGACGCAGGCAAAGCTGCTCCACGTGGTCGAGGAGGGCGAGGTGATGCGCCTCGGGGCGCTCAAGCCGCGCACCATCGACGTGCGTTTCATCGCGGCGACACACCGCGACCTCCCGAAGATGGTCGAGGCCGGGACCTTTCGCGCCGACCTCTATTATCGCGTGAACGGGATCGCGATCACGATTCCACCTCTGCGCGAGCGTCAGGAGGAGCTCACCGCGCTCGCCGCGCACTTCCTCTCGCTGACCTGCGTGAAGCTCAAGCGCGTGCCGCCGGTCCTGAGCGAGGCGGCGACAGCCGCGCTGCTCGCGTACCCGTGGCCGGGGAATCTGCGCGAGCTACGCAACGTGATGGATCGCGTGGCGCTGCTTGCGCGCGACACGGAGGTGCCGGTCGAGGTGCTCGGCTTGCCAGCACCCGCGGGCGGCGGCGCCAGCACGGCGGCGAACGCCGGCGTGACGGTGCCGGTGGCGTTCTCGGTCGACGCGCGGCGAGCGAGCCCCACGGCGGCGACGGTGCCTCCCGCCGCGCCGTCGGGTAACTTGCGCGACGAGCTCGACTCCTACGAGCGCGAGAAGATCATCCGCGCGCTGGAAGAAGCGGGCGGTAGCCAGGCACAGGCCGCGGAGCTATGCGGACTGCCGCTCCGCACCTTCGTGAAGCGCCTGACGCACCACGGCCTCACGAAAGCGCGACCGAAGAAGGACGGCTGATCAGTTCGGAAACGCCGCGAGCAGGCGCCTCTGCGCCCCTTCATCTCGGCCCGTCGTGTAGTGTCCGCTGGGCTTGGAAAGATCCATCGGGTGAGGCCCACTCGCGGCGCTTTCGGAGCATAACGCCACGGATCTCTGCGAGTCGGTGACGGCCCCACAATTGCGTACACCTCATCCGTCAATGCGTTCCCTCCGCTTCCTCCCCGCTCTCGCCGTCTCCCTCGTCGTGGCCGGCTGCGCCGCGGACGCCTCCGAGGACGCCGAATCGCAGAACGGTGCGTACGGGTCCTCGAGCGAGAGCGCCGCCGCAGTGTCGCGGGCGTCCTGCAAGTTTCATCGCGGCGCGATGGCCTCCGAGACGGTCGGCAAGGAGCTGCCGCTCGGCGACGCGATGCCGATCGAGAACATCGTCGTGATCATGCAGGAGAACCGTTCGTTCGATTCTTACTTCGGTCACCTCAACAAGTACGCGCATCGGACCGACATCGAGTCGGCGCCCGAGGACACGACGAACCCCGAGAAGGTCAACACGCCCGGCTCGCCGCGCCACGCCTGGAAGCACGCCGATCGGCTCTGCATCTCGGACACCAACCACGAGTGGGCCGGCTCGCACCTCGAATACAACGACGGCAAGATGGACGGCTTCTTCCAGGCCAACCAAGGCTTCAGGGAGAGCGGTCAGCCGTTCGTCGACAAGGCGCAGCTCGACGGTGAGCGCGCGCTCTGGTGGTACGACGAGCGCGACATCCCGTTCTACTACGACCTCGCGAGCACCTTCGCGATCGCCGACCACTACCACTCGTCGCTCCTCGGCCCGACCTACCCGAACCGCGATTTCCTCTATGCCGCGACCAGCCGCGGCGTGACCACGGGACACAAGATGAACCTCGAGGGCCTCGGCCCCGACAAGGACATCCTCATCTTCGACGAGCTCGAGAACCGCGGCATCAGCTGGGCGATCTACGTCGACTCCGTCCCGCACATCCCGCGCGTCGGCGCCGCCATCGGCGCAGGCTTCATCTCGCGCTGGCAGGGCCAGCACATCAAGTGGATGAGCCAGTTCTCGAGCGACGCCGAGCACGGCACCCTCCCGCAGGTCGCGTTCGTCGACGGCATGATCAGCGAGACCGTCAGCGGCAACGACGAGCACCCCCCCGGCGACATCCAGCTGGGGCAGGAGTTCGTGAGCGACCGCGTGCACGAGCTCTTCCAGAGCCCGCAGTGGAGCAAGCTCGCGCTCTTCATCACCTACGACGAGCACGGCGGCATCTACGACCATGTCGTTCCGCCGGCCGCGTGCCCGCCCGACGACATCGAGCCCGTGCTCGAGGACGACGAGGACAGGGAATTCCCCGGCCGCTTCGACCGCCTGGGCGTCCGCGTTCCGTTCATCATGGTGTCGCCCTACGCCAAGAAGGCGTTCGTCTCCCACAAGACGTACGACCACACGAGCATCACGCGCTTCATCGAGACGCGGTTCAAGCTCCCCGCTCTGTCGAACCGCGATGCGAACGCCGATCCGATGTTCGACCTCTTCGACTTCAATCATCCTGCGTTCCGTGAGCCGCCGGCGATCGCCAAGCCCAAGGTCGACTTCCGCCGCCTCCAGACCTGCCGCGACATCTTCGCCCCGCCGCAGGCCAACCAGCACCACGGCGGACACTGAACCGCCGACCCTCGAGTCGGTTGGCTTGCGGGGTCGCGCGCGCCGTGAAAGCCTGCGCCCGTGTCGAAGCGCATCGCTGACGCCGCCCGCCCCGCGCGCGCGGGCCGTACGACCAAGGACCGCATCGTCGATGCGGCGATCGCGCTCTTCAACGAGTCGGGGATCTCCGCGGTCACGACGAACCACGTCGCGGAGGAGGCGGGTCTCAGCCCCGGCAACCTCTACTACCACTACGCGAACAAGGAGGAGATCATCCGTGAGGCCTTCGAGCGCGTGAACGCCGAGGCCGATGCGATCTGGGGCTCCGGGATGCCCGAGCCGGCGACCGTGCCGAAGGTCGACGTCGGCGCGTTTCATCGCATGCTCGTCGGCAACCTGGGCCTCTTCGCGAAGTACGCATTCATCGCGCGCGAGCTTCCCGCGCTCCTGCGCGCCGACCTGGTGCTCCGCGCGCGCTACGTCGAGGTCGCGCAGCGGCGCACCACGCAGCTCGAGGATTTGTTGAGGCCGTTCATCGCTGCCGGGCTCCTCAGGGACCTCGACGACGCCGAGGATCTGCACGCGCTCGTCGAGACCGCGTGGGTGCTCGGGCTCTTCTGCATTCCGTATGCGGAGACGCTCGACCCCACCGTGCAGCCGCGCTCCGCGCGCGCGAGGGCCGAGCGACTGCACCAGGCGATCGAGCGCGGCGCGCTGCTCGTCCTCCACTTGCTCCGTCCCCACCTCGATCCCTTCGCGTATGCCGCGCTGGTGGTGCTGGTGCGCACCGAGCTCCACGGCTCCGCGCCTTAGATTACAGACCCGTCAGCTGACTCTTCGCGCGGCGGAGCGACGCCGGCCGCGAGGATCGCAGGGTGAACGAGGGCCTCGGAGCTCCTGTGGTGGATTCCGGCCGCCCTTACACTGAATGTCGAGACCGACGAGAGACGCGCCGGCACGCGCTCCAGCGCTCACCGACGTTGCGTGAGCGAGGGGCCAGGGGTAGCTCTACGCGACCTCATGAAGACGCTTCCCTCCTTCGGAGCTCGCGCTCCGCTCGCCTCACACGTCTCCATCGTCACGGCCTTCGCCGCGCTTGCGCTCGCCGCAGCCTGCGGCGGCTCGAGCAGCGACCCCGCGACGGACCCCAACGGCGGCACGTCAGGAACGAGCGGTACGTCGGGGGATGGCGGCACGTCGGGCACCAGCGGCACGTCGGGTACGAGCGGCACGTCGGGCACCAGCGGCACGTCGGGCACCAGCGGCGCGTCGGGCGACGGCGGCACGACGACCGCGCCGCTCACCATCTTCACGATCGTCATGGAGAACCACGACTACGCCGAGATCGTCGGCAAGACGGCGGACGCTCCGTACATCAACTCGCTCATCGACGATTACGGCCTCGCGACGAACTACAACGACTCCGGCAAGCACCCGTCGCTGCCGAACTACCTCACGATGATCAGCGGCGACCCGCAGTACATCGGCTTCGTCGACCTCGACCCGACGGCCGCGAACTTCCCGAAAGACGTGCCGAACCTCGGCACGCAGCTCGAGGCCGCGAAGGTCCCGTGGCGCTCGTACCAGGAGAGCATGGTGACGCCCTGCAAGCTCACCGGCTCGAGCCCCTATGCACCGAAGCACGACCCCTTCCTCTACTTCACCGACATGCAGACGGGCACGCCGGGCCTCTGCGCGAAGACCAACGTCGACTACTCCGCGTTTGCCGCGGATCTCGCCGCCGGCACGTACCGCTACATGTGGATCACGCCCAACCTCACGAGCGACGGCCACGACCCGACAGCCAATCCGGTCGCGGCGTTGAAGGCCTCCGACACCTGGGCAAAGACCGCCATCGAGGCGATCATGGCGAGCGCCGTCTACAAGGCGAACGGGATCATCTTCCTCACGTGGGACGAGGCCGAGGGCCGAAACGGCGCGAGCAAGGACCAGGTCCCGATGATCGTCATCTCGCCGAACCTGAAGAGCAAGGGCTTCAAGTCTGCGAACGCGTACAGCCACAAGAGCTACCTCGCGACGGTCGAGGATCTCCTGAAGCTCCCGCGGCTCGCCACGGTGACGAACGAGCCCACCATGCTCGAGTTCTTCAAGTAGGACGGCGAACGGACGCGGGCGGGTGCTCGTCGTCCACGGCGATCTCGCAGTCGCGTCCGGCCGCCTTCGCCTCGTAGAGCGCGCGGTCGGCGAGCGCGACGATCTGCGGGAGGACGAGCGCGAACTCCTCGCCGCCGTACCGCGCCGCGAGGTCTGCGGGGCGCTGGGCACGCGCTCGAGCTCGCGCGCGAGCGCGACGTGCTCCGTGACGTCGACGGCAAACCCGCAGACAGCCGTCGCCACGCCGTCGGGGCCGGGAATCGGGAAGCGAACGCCGGCAAAGTCTCGGGGCCCAGTCGGCGTGGGCACCGCGTAGGACTCGCTCTGGACGCGCTCGCCGTCGAGGACGCGCCGATCACTTGCGACGAAGCGTGCTGCGACCTCGGCTGGAAACACCTCCGGGTCGGTACGACCGATCGCGGCCTGGTGCTCGACGCCGAAGATGCGGAAGCCGTACGGGCTTCCGTAGAGGTACCGGTTGTCACGATCCTTCACGTAGAAGATCGCCGGGATGTGCTCGAAGACCGTCCGGAGCTGGGCGCGCTCGCGGATCAACGCTGCCTCGAGCTCCGCGACGCGTGCGCGCAGGCGAACGAGCTCCTCGTCGTCGTCCGTCAAGAGGCGACTCCTTCGTCGAGTCGCTGGAGCAAACGCTCGATCCGGAGCATCGAGGAGAGGTTACCGATCCGGTGGGCGTGGTCCATCGCGGCGAAGAGGTGGGTCTGTTCCATCATGAGACGCCCGGGATTCGCCTCGAGCAGCGCCATGTAGTGGTCGAAGGCCACCTCAGGGGCGAGCGTCGACCTCCGGCGAACGGCGTGACGTACCACCGCGTGAACCGCGAAGCGGTCCTTCATCGGCTCCTGGATGAGGTGCCAGTGTTCGAGGGCGACGACCGCGGCCGTCGCCTCCTCTTCGCCGCGCACGCGCGCGAGGCGGGCGAGTGAAGCGCGGTCGACGCTGTCGCCCTCGACATGCGAGAGAACGCCGAGCATCCGCCGTGACGCTGGCGACAGGCGCTTCCACGCCCACGTGACGAGGAGCGCCACCTCGGGAAGATCGTCCTCGTGGTCGATCACGTGCACGCGCGCGATCCCGTGCTCGTCCAGGAACGTGCCGAGCTCCTGGGCCGAGGCGGCGCCCGACGCGACGATCGCATCCGCGACGTCGAGCGCGAGCGGGTTCCAGCGGAGCACGCGCGTCAGCGCCGCGACGCGCGGAAAAGCGCTCTTCCCGGAGGTGATGAGCGGCGCCGTCACCGGGTAGATCAGGACCCCTGCGAGCAGGCAGCGGCGCGCCGTGATCAGGAACGTCGTGCTCGTCCCGGCAAGCGCATCGAGCAAGCGCGCCATCGCCTGGTCGTCCTCGTGGTTGTCGAGCACGAGCAGCCGCTCGCCACCGTGGGAGAGGTGATGACGCAGGCCGGGCACCAGCGCACGCCGCTCGCGCGACGTCCCGAACCGGAGCGCGAGCATCTCGGCGAGCGTGCGAAAGTCCCATGCTCCCACGCGGAACCAGTGGATGCCTCCAGGAAAGTCGCGCGCGACGCGATGCGCGAGCGCGGCCGCGAGCAGCGACTTGCCGCTGCCGCCGGCACCGACGAGCGCGAGGCGTGCGGGTCGCGTTGCGGCGATCGTGCGCGCGAGCGTCTCGAGCTCCGCGGTGCGCCCCTTGATGTGGCGCGGGAGGGCAGGGAAGAGGCCTTCCGGCGCGCGCATGGTGCGAGTTTACGCGATCGTTCGCTCCGGTGTCGGCTCGTGGATGGGCTGCTCGGGGATGTCGGGATGAATCGGGTACGTCTTGGGCCCGGGGAGCTCCTCCGGCGGCGCGGCGGGCGTCGCTGGCGGTTCAATGGGATTCTGCTTCGTGGGATCGGGCGGTTCGTTCGGATTGCGCTTCGTGGGATCCGTGGGCTCGTTCGGATCAGGCTGGGTGTCGACGATGATCATCCGGTTGTCGCTCCTCTTGAAGGCCAGCCCCGCGACTTGCATCAACGATGCCGGGGCGGGGCGTGCTGCATGGCGCCGCGCGCGAAGGCCAGGACGCGATCGGCGACGCGGCGCGGATGCTCGAGCTGTGGCGAATGTGCAAACCCGTGCGGCTCCTCGATCACGGCCGTCTTCGGCAGGTGCTCGCGAAAGTACGCGAGCGCCTCCGGCGGAAGCAGGCGCTCGGAGCGACCCCAGAGGAGGAGCACGGGCATGCGGAGGTCCGCGAGATCGTCGGGTGCCACCGAATGCTCCTGCGTCGAGGTCTCGAGGATCTCGCGCACGGCGCGACGCCTGAGCACATCGGGGAGCTCGTGCGCGACGAGCGCGAGGATCCACGGCGGACGGTCGTAGATCCGAGCGAGGAAGCGCCGTGCCTCCAATGTGCCCGTCACCTCGAAGGCCTGGACGAGCTTCTGCCACTCCTCGTCCCGAAGGCGCGCACCCGCTGGAGACACCAGGATCAGGGCGCGGACCTGATCCGGATGGCGCTTCGCGTAGTCGATCGCGACGGCACCGCCGAGCGAGTTGCCGACGACGATGACGGGCTCGCTCACCACCCTGTCGAGCGCGGCCGAGATCGTGTCGAGCACCAGCTCCGGGGTGACGGGGCGATCGCCAGGGTGCGTGCTCATGCCGTGCCCGGGGAGCTCAGGCACGATGACGCGCTTCACGTGCGGGCGAAGCCTCGCAATCACGCGCGCGAACGAGATCCCCGCGGAGCCGAGGCCGTGGATCATCACGACGGTCGGCAGGTCGCCGGTGCCCGCGCCGTCGTAGACGTGCACGCGCATTCCGTCGACCTCGACCCAACGGCTCGCCATTCCGCTCGAGTTCATGCCGAAGCGCGCGAGGCGCTCGACGGCGGTGAGAATGCGCGCGCCCATGTCCTCAGTCTCTTCCGATGCGGGCGACGCGGCCGGGCCTCTCGCCGGTGAGCACGCCATCGAGCACGATGGGCCTTCCGGCGACGAGCGTGGCGCGATAGCCGTCGGCGCGCTGCAGGAGGCGCTTGCCACCCGCGGGAAGGTCGGCGATCAGCTCGGGCCTCCGCAACCGAAGCTTGTCGTGGTCGATCACGTTGAGGTCTGCGCGCTGTCCAACGGCGATCGTTCCGCGGTCATTGAGCCCGATGTAGCGGCTCGTGTCGTGCGTCATCATCTTCACGACGTGCTCGAGGGAGAAGCGGCCGCGCTTCCGGTCACGTGCCCAGTGCATGAGCATGAACGTCGGGAAGCTCGCGTCACACACGGTGCCGACGTGCGCGCCGCCGTCCGAGAGGCCTGGCAGGGCGAGCGGGTGGCTCAGCATCTCGTGCACGACGTCGAGGTCGAACCCCGCGTAGTTGAAGACGGGGAAGTACAGCAGCTCCTTGCCACCGTTCTCGAGGAGCGCGTCGTAGATCGTTTCCAGCGGCGTCTTGCCGGACCTCATCGACTCCGCGAAGAGCGACTCCTCACGCGGCGGTTCGTAGTTCGGGTTCTCGCCGAGCCGGAACATGCGCATGGAGATCATGTCGATGTTCGCGAGGAAGCGATCCGCCATGGGCGGGACGTTGCTGCCGTCTCCCGCGATCTTCTCGCTCTTTTCGGCGAGGATTCGCTGCTTGAAGGCCACGTCGCGCATGCGACGAACGCGCTCTTCGAGCGGGAGCGTCGCGATGGCCTTGTAGCTCGGGAAGCCGATGAACGGGTGGAACGTGGCCTCGAAGCCGAGGAGGACCCCGATGCCGCGCGCACCGACCTGGAGGCGGAATGGGATGCCCTTCTGGTTCGCGTGTTCGGCGCGCGAGAGGATCTTCTTCCACTGCGTCGTGTCGAGGTCGCGCTGCATGAGCGAGAGCGAGATGGAATGACCGGGCGCTGCCTCGGCCATGCGTTCGAGAACGTCGAACTCGGCGTCGAAGCGCGCGCTTGACGTCTCCATGTCGAAGTCCGACACGGCCTGGAGGACGCCATGGCGGAAACCCTGTAGCCCCTCGGCGATGCCCGCGAGCTCACGCGCGGTGGCCTCCGCAGCCGGGGTCGCGCTCCCGTCGATCGATCGATGGTTGTCCGTGCGGCCCGTGCTGAAGCCGGCCGCTCCCGCAGCGAGCGCGTCACGAAGGAGCGCGCGCATCGCCTTGATGTCGTCCTCCGTGGCGGCGCTTTCAGCGCTCGCGCGCTCGCCCATCACGTAGACGCGGAGCGGGTCGTGCGTGACCTGACAAGCGACGTCGACGGCGTGCGGCCTCTCGTCGACGGCATCCATGTACTCCGTGAAGGACTCCCAGCCCCACTGGATCCCCTCGGCGAGCGCCGCGCCGGGGATGTCCTCGACGCCTTCCATGAGGTCGATGAGCCGCTGCCTGTCGGCCTCGCGCACCGGCGCGAAGCCGACGCCGCAGTTGCCCATCACGCACGTCGTGACGCCGTGGAGGCTCGACGGCGCGATGTCGCTGTCCCACGAAACCTGGCCGTCGTAGTGCGTGTGTAGATCGGTGAAGCCCGGCGTCACGATGGCGCCTTCGGCATCGATCACGCGCGCGGCGGAGAAGGACTCCGTGCCGACCTCGACGATTCGACCGTCCTTCACGGCCACATTGGCGCGGCGCGGCGGGCTCCCCGTGCCGTCGACGACGAGGCCGTTCACGATGGAGAGGTCGAAGGTCATGGCCCCATCATACCTCTGCAAAAAGCGCTTCGAGATCGGCGTCGGAGAGCGAGCGCGTGTTCTTGCGGAGGCCATCGGTGAGCTCGGCGTGCGTGCTCCCGTGCTCCTCGACGTAGGCCGCGGCGCAGGCCGGGTGCAGGTACCCTGCGCCCTTCGTGACCGTCATTCCACGCTCGATGTCGCGCTCGAACGCGACGCGGAGCACGCCCTTCGGGATGGTCTCGCCGCAGCCCTGGCACTTCGCTCGGCCAGTCGGTGCACGATCTGCGTGGGGGAAGGGGGGCGGCTTGTTCGCCTCGGCCTCGGCCATCAGCCTGTCGAGCTACAGCTTTCTTTTTTAAATTTTCGCCGTCAACTTTTACAACGTCGCCCTGTTTTACACGATTACCCTTATCGGCATCTTTACCATTGATGGTTACCCTACATTCTTCAATGTATTTATCTGCTTCTCTGCGGCTACAAAAACCTGTATCACTGATATATTTATTGAGACTTATATCCAT
>JANXVA010000357.1 GCA_025351875.1 Myxococcales bacterium
CCCTCCCCGTCTGCGTCGGACCCGTGAAGGCAGCGTCGGCTTCGGGCTGCGCGTCGGTCCTGCCGGCGTCGACCCCGGGCTCCACGGGCTCCACGGGGGTCGTGCCGCCGCTGCCGCTGCTGCATGCCACGGCCGCCGCGAACGCGAGAGAAGAGACGACGGCGGGGGCGGAAAGTTCACGGACGCGCATGCGAAGAAGATATCACGGTGCAGATGCGGGCCTCGAACGCCGCTACGGGATTGCTCGTCGCGCTGGCAATCGCCGGTTGCGATCGCGGCCCGAGCGCTCCGCCCACCGCGGGTCCGCCGGCACTGGGCGTGCGGGATGCAGGAGCGGCGTCGCCGAAGCGCCCGCCATTCGTCGTCGCGATCGTCGTCGACCAGCTCTCGGCATGGGTCGCGCAATCGCGCTGGCCCGAGCTGCCGAACGACGGCGGGTTCGCGCGCCTCCGGCGCGAGGGCACGTGGGTGAAGACGCTGCGATACCCGTACGCCGTCACCGATACGGCGCCGGGTCACACGTCGCTTCACACCGGTAAGCTGCCTGCCGAGTCGGGCATCTTCGGCAACGAGGTCCCGGCGCCGAACGGTCAGCGCGTATCGATCCTGCGCGACGAGTCGGTGAGGCCAGTCGCCTGGGACGGAGTGCGCACCAACGCCGGGTCATCGCCGTCGCGGCTTCGCGCCGAGACCGTGGCCGACCGCTTGCGCGCGGCGAATCCGAGGGCGTTCGTCGTCAGCGTCTCGGTGAAGGATCGCGGTGCCATCCTGCCCGCGGGCAAGCGCCCGACGTACGCACTGTGGTTCGACTCGTCGCTCGATTCGTTCGTGACGTCGACGGCGTTCGCGACCTCGTACCCCGCATGGGCGCAGGGCATAGGCGACCGGAGGTCGATCGTGGCCGCGCGCGCGAAGCCCTGGGAGTTGACCGATGCCGCGTGGGTGAAGGCGCATGCCGCGGGCCCTGACGACCAGCCAGGGGAGGGCGACCTCGAGGGCCTCGGGACCACGTTCCCGCATGTCGCGAAGACGGCCGCGGGATTTCGGGCTCTTCCCGCGGGGGACGCGATCATCGTGAGGCTGGGGCTCGCCGCGATCGCTGCCGAGTACGACCCCACGCAACCGACGCTCCTTCTCCTGAGCATGTCGGCGTCGGACGTCATCGGTCACGTGTTCGGCCCCGACTCGTGGGAGGCGTGGGACCACATCCGAAAGCTCGACGCGACACTCGCCTCGCTCTTCGATGCGCTCGATGCGCGCGCCGGGGCCCCGGTGACCGTCCTCCTCGCGGCGGACCACGGGAACATCTCGATGCCGGAGATCTCGCCGGAGAAGGCTGGCGTGAAGTGTCCCGGCGATCCGTTCGAGCGGCCATGTACGACGGGGACGCGGCTCGGTCCGAACGCTCTCCGCGACGAGCTCATCGCGGCCACGAAGGCCGCGCTCGGCGGTGGGCACTGGGTGGGTGGTCTCGCCGATCCGTACGTGTTCCTCACTCCCGAGGCGCGCGCGTTACCCGAAGCGCGGCGTGCGCTCCTCGACAAGACCATCCGCCTCACGCTCGGCAGGCACGCAGCCGTCTCCGACGTCCTCGACACGCGCATGCTCGCGACCAGGTGTCCGGAGGTCCTCGCGCACGCACGCGGCGTCCCCGATCGCGCGCGGCTCGGTGAGGACGTCCTCACCCTCGTCTGCCGTTCGTGGTCGCCGGACGCCGGCGACTACTACGTGCTGCCTCGTCCCGGATCGTTCTTCGACGGCGAGCTCGTCATCGGGAAGGGCACGAGCCACGGCACGCCGTACACGTACGATCGCACCGTCTCGATGCTGGTGCGTGCCCCCGGTCTCATCGACGCCGGCGCGGTGCTCGAGGACCCCTTCGACTTCGCGGCGTACGCCGCGCTGGAGGCGGCGTTCCTGGGCCTCGATGCGCGTGCGCCGCGTGACATCCTCGAGGCTCACCGCGCCAAGCCGTGAGCGTTTGCAGCCTACTCGGCTTCGACCTTGCGGCCCGGAACCGGCGTCTTCGCCAGGAGCGCGACACCGCGCGCCTTCGGAAGTCCGGCGTCGTCGGGACGCATGACCGCGAGCACGAGATCGAACACGAGCCCCCACGTGACGTTGTCGTCCGCGGCGGCGAACCAAACCGGCGAATCGCAGGCGAGGACGCGCTTTCTGATCCCCGCCGAGCCGCGCGTGAGGTCCGGCCCTGCCATGCCGTGTGTGAATCGCTCGGCGGTCGCGCCCGACGACGGCCACGTGTCGATCGCGCTGTCCTTCGCGATGTAGCCGACGGTGGCGCAGCCCTCGGCCTTGGCATCGAGCACGAACACGACGTCGGCGGCGCTGCGGTCGCGCTGGGGCGTGTGAACCTCGACGGCCTTCGCCTTCCTCGAGGCGAGGGCGCCGAACACGGCAAGGACCTTCGGTAGCTTCGCGTCACGCGCGGCGTTCAGGACGATCGTCTCGCCCTCGACCGGCTTGCCCGTGAGCGAGCCGGCAATGCGGCCCTTGGGGTCCGGGGCGGCCATCTCGACGCGCTCGCCGGCGACGAACGCGGCCGTGTCGTCGACCGCGAGCTGAGGCTTGGTCGGGGCGGTCGGGGTCGCCGCCGGGGCGGGCGTCGAGACCGTGGCCTCGGCCGCCGGCGTGCCGGAGGCCGAGGAGCCCTTCGGCGGCGGGGTCTTGTCGTCGCAGCCCGAGGGCGCGACGGCCAGCGTCATCATGAGAGCGAGAGAAGGGAGCAACGGCCTGCGATGAAACATCGGGGCCGGAGCATACCCGAATCGCCCGCGTGGCCCTGGACGCAGGAACTGCGGTAGGCTCCCGTTCGTCATGTCTCAGTCGTTGGTCGACGCGCTGCCACCCGAAGAGTCCTTCGAGGGCCAGGTGGTCGGTGGCAAATACAAGGTCGACCGACTCGTCGGGTCCGGAGGCATGGGCACGGTCTGGCTCGGGCAGCACATCGGCCTCGGCAACAGCGTGGCCATCAAATTCATCCGCCCGCAGTTCGCGGCACGCGACGACGCACGCCGCCGCTTCGAGATCGAGGCGCGCGCGGCGGCCAGCGTCGATTCGAAACACGCGGTGAAGGTCTACGACTACGGCGTCACCGACGAAGGACTGCCGTACATCGTCATGGAGTACCTCGAGGGCGAGTCGCTCTCCGAGGCGCTGATCCGTCGCGGGCCATTTCCCGACGCCGAGGCGGCGAAGGTGATCCGCCAGGCCGCACGCGCGCTCACGAAGGCGCACGCGGCAAACATCGTCCATCGCGATCTGAAGCCGGACAACATCTTCCTCGCCAGCAATGTCGAGTCGGACGACAACGACGGACTGCCCTACGTGGTGAAGCTCGTCGACTTCGGCCTCGCGAAGATGCTCGACGTCGAACGCGAGGGCGCGAAGGGTCTCAAGGGCCCGACGCAGGACGGCTCGGTCATCGGCACTCCGAACTTCATGAGCCCCGAGCAGCTCACAGTCGGCGGGACCCCCAACCCGCTGACCGACATCTGGTCGCTCGGCGCATGTACGTATGCGGCGTTCACGGCGCGCATCCCGTTCGAGGGCGAGGTCCTCGGCGACATCGTCCTCAAGGTCTGCGTCGAGCCGCTGCCCTTGCCGAGCACGTGGAACCCGGACGTGCCCGAGGGCCTCGACGCGTGGTTCCACCGCGCCTGTCACCGCGAGACGGCGAAGCGCTTCCAGACCGTCGAGGAGATGAGCGAGGCGCTCGTCAAGGTCTGCGGTCTCGGTGTCGTGAAGGTCGCCACGAAGTCCGAAGATCGCGTGCAGTATACACTCAAGGCAGCCGACCCGTCGGCGCTCGAAGATCTTGCGAACGACATGCCCCCTCCGGGCATGAACGCGAAGACCGCACTGCTCGCCGGCATCATCGTCGGCGTCTGCTTGATGGTTGGGCTCGTCGGCTTCCTCGCGTGGCGCGAGAAGCAGATCGCCGAGGACGCCGAGAAGGCCCCTCCCGCCGCCGTCGTCGTCCCCTCGGCGAAGCCCGCGCCGCGCTGACCTACTTCGCGCGCATCGCGGCGTACGAGCGCCCGGCGGGCGCGCCTGTCTCGGCCGGCAGCGACGTGCGCGACCAGCCTGGCTCCACCAGCTCGCCGAACGAACCCTTCGCGCCGTCCCATCCCGCGCGCTGCTCGACGATGCGCGTGAAGCCCGCGTCGAGGAGTATCCGCGCGGCGCGCATGCTCCGGTTTCCGGTCTTGCAGCCGAGGATGAGCGGCGCGTCCTTCGTGAAGGCTCGCTCCATCACGCCGAGAAACTCGGGGTTCGGGGTCATGCCGCTCGGGCCCGCGAGCATCGAGGGCACGTTCACGGCGCCCGCGGGATGGCCCGCTTCGAACTCCTCTTCGGTGCGGACGTCCACGTACGTGAAGGCCTCGTCGGTCATCTTCGCCTGCGCTTCGGCCGGGGAGATTCGCGTGATGTCGCTCATGGCGTGGTCTTTCCTTCGTTTGGGGGCTTGCCGCGATAGAGGTAGCGGCGCGCCTGGCCCCCCGCGTCGGCGGCTGCGTGTGCCGTGTCGATCGAAGCTCGGTGCGCCGACAAGTGACACGCCGGGTCGGTCGCCGCGGCGTCTCCGGTGAGCGCGAAGGCCTGGCAACGACAGCCGCCAAAGTCGATGGCGCGCCTGTCGCAGCTCCGACATGGCTCCTGCATCCACGCCTCGCCGCGATAGGCGAGGAGGGCGGGGGAGCTCGCCCAGATCTCCTTCAGCGGGCGACCGCGCACGTTCTCGAACACGAGGGCCGTGATGCTCGTCGCGGCGTGACAAGGCACGACCCGGCCGTCGGGAACGATCTGAACGAAGCGCCGCGCCCAGCCATCCATGCAGGCCTTCGGAGTCGCGCCGAAGTAGTCGGGCTTCACGAAGAGGACGTCCATCCTGCCGCGCAGCCGCTCGCGATGCGGCGCTGCCTTCTCCGCAGCGCGCTCGATCTGTTCACGCGTGGGAAGGAGCACATCACGGTTCGAGAGAGCCCAGTTCAGGTACTGCGTATTCGCGAGCTCCAGGCGATCCGCGCCCACTTCTTCCGCCAGCGCGACGAGCTCGTCGATCTCGTCGAGGTTCGCGCGATGCAACACGACGTTCATCGTCAGCGGGAGGTCGAGCTCCTTCACCCACCGCATCACGTCGAGCTTCCTCGCGTGGCCGGCGTATCCTCCGATCTCGTCCGCGAGCTCGGCGCGGCTGCTCTGGACGCTGACCTGCACGTGATCGACGCCGGCCTGCGCGAGCCCCAGGAGCCGTTCACGCGTCAGCGGGATGCCGCTCGTCACCAGGTTCACGTAGAGCCCGACCTCGCGGGCGCGCGCGGCGAGCACCTCGAGGTCCTTTCTCGCGAGCGGCTCGCCGCCCGTCAGGTGGAGCTGGACGACGCCGAGCTCCTCGGCCTCGCCGAACACGCGGCACCAGTCCTCCGTGGTGAGCTCGTTCTTGTACGCGAGGTAGTCCGTCGGGTTCGAGCAGTAGGGGCACCGCAGCGGGCACCGATACGTGAGCTCCGCGATGAGCGTGTAGGGGCGCGGTGTCATCGGAGGTGCGCTCATCAAACCTGCAAGAGCCCCTTGTCGCGGAGCATCGAGACGAACGCGACGACGTCCTGCTCGATCGCGTCGCGCGGGGCGCCCTCGTGCTCCGCCGCGAGCTCTGCCGCGATGACGGCAACCGAGCGAGAGCCGTCGCACTTCTTCGCGATGGCGGCGGCCGCGTCGTTGAGCTCGAGGCCTCGCTCGGGGTAGATGATCATGTACTTGTTCGCGTGACGATCCAGCTTGAGGCGTGCCTTCCTCCCGAGTCTAGGCACGAACGCCGCGTCGATCACGAGCATCGTTCAGCCGAGCGGATGAGCCGTGGTGAGCGCGTCGAGCAGCGCCCAGAGGATCTGCGTCTTCGTGATGAGCGCGTCGATGCAGCGGTCCTGCGACTCGAGCGTGGTCGCGTGCGCGAGCACGTAGTCGATGGCCTCGCGCGAGTCCTCCTTGGCGCGGGTGACGCGGCCGCGGAAGTACGCGAGCGTCTCGGCCTCGACCCACGGGTAGTGGGTCTCCCAGGCAACGATCCGGCGCGCCATGATGTCGGGCGAGAAGAATTCGGTCAGCGAGGACGCGACGGCCTCGACGAGCGGACGCTCACGCACCAGCGTGACGTAGGCGTCGCAGGCAAAGCGCACGCCCGGGAGCACCTCGCGGAGGCTCTTCACGGCGTCGACATCGAGTCCGACGCCGTGCGCGAGACGCAGCCACTGCGCGAGCCCGCCTTCACCGTCGACCTTGCCGTCGTGATCGACGATGCGATGCATCCAGAGGCGCCTGAACGCGGGGTCCTCCGACTTCGAGAGGATGACGGCGTCCTTGATGGGGATGCGTGTCTGGTAATAGAAGCGGTTCCGCACCCAGGCCTGGATCTGCTCGCGCGAGAGCTTGCCGGCGTGCATCGCGATGTGGAACGGGTGCCGATCGTGGTAGCGCTTCTCGCCCTCGACGCGGAGTCGAGCGACGAAGGCGTCGGCGTCCATGCGAGGCGTGTTTCCGGCTTCGGTCATGACGTGATCTCCATGCCGTCGAACGCGAGCTCCCAGCCGGCCGCCTCCACCGCGCGCCGCTCTTCCGAGTCGCGCGCGAGCACGGGGTTCGTGTTGTTGATGTGCGTGTAGATCTTGCGCGCCTTCAGCGAGGCGAGGCGAGCGAGGCTGCCGCTCTCGCCGCTGATCGGCATGTGCGCCATGTCCTTCGCGACGGCCTTCGAGAGCCCGAGACGAACGAGCTCGTCCTCGCGGTAGAAGGTGCCGTCGAAGAGCACGGCGGTGTGATTCTCGAGGTCGACGCCGTGGAGGCTCGCGCAGGCCGCTGCGTACGCGATCGCCTTCGTGTCGCCGGGACCGGAGTCGCGCAGCGAAAGGCCGACGTTGTCCTCGGGACTCTCCGCGGCGTGTCCCACGAGATGAACGGGCAGCTTTCCGGGGGCCGCGAAGGGACGCACGCGAAGACCGAGCGGCTCGCCTGCGGCGTCGGAGAGCTCGACCTCGCGTCCGATCGCGAGCGGGCGGAACACCACCTGACCCTCGAAGCGCTTCAGCGTTCGGATGAGCACGCTCGCCTCGAGGCCGCTCCACACGGGCGGCGTCGCGTAGATCGCGAGCGGGTGCGACTCGCGGAGCGAGAAGAGACCCAGCACGTGATCCATGTCGCCGTTCGTGAGGACGATCGCTCCGATCGGCGTGTGCCGCGGAGCGCGCGGCCACAGGGCGGGCGTCGCCTTGATCTGCGCGAGGATGTCCGGCGACGCGTTCACCAGCGCGAAGCGCTCGCCGTTCGATGTGACGGCGAGCGAGTCCTGCGTGCGTCCGACCAGACCATCGCGCCCCGCGCGGACGCCCACGCAGTTCGCGCAGCCGCAGTTCCATTGCGGGAAGCCGCCTCCCGCCGCCGAGCCGATCACGATTGCGCGCATCGCGTAGCATCCTAGGTCGGGCCCGGTCTCCATCCCACCCAGGTGAAGCTTTCCGGTGACGAAGGGGATCACGAGAGATCCACGTCGAGCGCTGACCGCTCCTCGGACCGCGCAAAACCCCCGTTCGCGGGGTCGCCCCACGTTGGACCACACATTGCTACACGAGCTGTATCCGATGAAATCCTCGGTCCTCCTTCCTCTCGGTTTCGCGCTCACCGCCCTCTTCGTGTCGGCGGTCGTCCCTGCGTGCAGCAATCCGGGGGAAGAGGACGCGACATCCGAGGACACCGGCGAGGAGGCGTACACGACCGAAGGCTCGTGCGACGGGCTGCCGAAGCTGAAGAACCTGAAGACGCCCCCGGGCGTGTGTGTCGGCGTCGTCGCGACGGGCTTCACGTTCGCGCGCAGCATCGCGCAGCTCGACTCCGGTGACCTCGTCGTGGCCGAGATGGGCGGCTGGGCGAAGGACCGCGGCGGCGTGTGGCTGCTCCGTCGCAAGGACGACAAGACCTTCGCGAAGACCAAGCTCAACGCGATCATCGACAAGCCGAGTGGCATCGCCGTCGGCCCCGATGGCCTCGTCTACGTCGGCACGCCCGACGCCATCTACCGCTTCGACCCGTACGCCGCGACCCTCAAGAGCGACCCGACGAGGAAGCTCGCGAAGACGGGGCCGCTCGCCGGTCCGGACGCGTACAAGCAGCCGCCCATCAAGCTCGTCATCAAGAACCTCCCGGGTGACATCACCCCGAGCGGCGCGAGCGGGGCGCGCCATCCGCTGAAGAAGTTCGTCTTCGACAAGCGCGACCCCTGGACGATGTACGTGAACGTTGGCTCGGCCTCCGACACGTGCGAGCAGGGCGCGGGCGCGCGGCCTCCCGGTGGGTATCCGTTCCCGTGCCCCGAGGCCGAGGACGCGAGCGCCCGTGGCGGCATCCGCAAGTACAAGCTCGACGGCCCCGATCACCTCGGCACCACGTTCACGACGATCGCGAAGGGCCTGCGCAACTCGATGGCGCTCGCGGTCCACCCGACCTCGAACCTCCTCATTCAGGGCGAGAACTCACGCGATTCGATCAACAAGCTCGACGCTTCGCTGACGGATCAGGAAGGCGATCTGCCGCACGAGGAGCTCAACGTCATCACCGAGGGCGCGCACTACGGCTGGCCCTATTGCATCGACAACGGCACGCCGAACCCGGAGTACCGCGGTCGCGTGAACTGCGCGAACTACAAGAACCCCGCGCTGCTTCTGCCCGGCCACGTCTCGCCGCTCGGCATGACGTTCTACACGGGCACGATGTTCCCGGCGCCGTACAGGAACAACCTCATCGTCACGTTCCACGGCTACCGCGAGTACGGCCATCGCCTCATGCTCGTGCCCGTCGACGCGCAGGGCGTCCCCGGTGCCGGCGAGCCGCTCGACATCATCCGCGGCTGGGAGAAGAGCGCCGACGGTCGCGACCCGCAGGGCGCTCCGGTCGACGTCCTCCAGGCGAACGACGGCTCGCTCTTCGTCACCGAAGACAAGAACGGCGACGTGCTTCGCGTGTTCTTCGACGCGAGCCTCGGTAACGGCGCGCCGATGAAGCCGCTCCCGCCGCAGCGACCGGTCGTCAGCGCCGACGAGCGCGCGCGTTGCGATGCGCTGGCTCGCCGTACGGACGCCTTCTCGCGCATCCAGCGCGACCTCATCGATACCTCGTGCGTCGGCTGCCACGGTGCAGGTCCGGGCTACGCCGGCGGCCTCGCGCTACTGAAGTGCGATTCGGTCGGCAACGCGACGCGCCTCACCGCCGCTCGCTCCGGCGGACGCGGCTCCTATGTGACCGCAGGG
Organism: Myxococcales bacterium; assembly: GCA_025351875.1. Classification (GTDB taxonomy): domain Bacteria; phylum Myxococcota_A; class Polyangia; order Polyangiales; family Polyangiaceae; genus Labilithrix. The sequence goes on from JANXVA010000357.1 coordinate 9,315, forward strand.
AACGAGAACAGCGAGCTCGTCCTTCGCCTGAAGGGCCAGGGCTTCCCGCAGATGCCCGCCGGCGGCGTCAGCCCCGAGCTGCTCGACGAAGTGCAGACCTGGATCCGTGACGGAGCTCAGGTCCCGCGCTGACATCGTCACGGTTCATCGCGCTGGACACGCGCACACTGTGTGTAACACTGAGGAACTCGCCATGCAGACCTGGAACAAGCCCGAAGCGACCGAGATCAAGATGGACGCGGAGATCTCGTCCTACCAGGACGACAGCTACGATCCGTTGAAGGACGGCCCTGCGTTCGTGCAGAACGAGGCCTCCGAGACGGACGGCTCGTCGTCCATTCCGCGCGCGTGATCTAGCCCGCATCCCGCGCGCGTGCGCGTGATCGAGCGACTCAGCGGCACGCACCCGGTTCGGTGAGGGCACGGTCCGCGGCACGGCGGACCGGCATGCGCACGTCCTTGGCGCGGAGCGGTGCGAGTCGCGTCTCCAGATCTGCGGGATGCAGAGCGCCCAGCGCTTCGATCGCCGCGATCCCGATGCGGTCGTCGGCTTCGTCGACCGGTGCCCGCGCGAGATAGGCGAGCTTGGTAAGGCGATCGGTCGCGTCGCGCATGCACATCGCGCCGAGCGTACGGGCCGCGAACGCGCGGACCTCGGGGTCCTCGCGCGAGTCGTCGAGGCGCTCGCGGACGAGCGGTGCTTGCGAGACCGCGTGCCTCTTGCCGAGCGCAGCCAGCGACGTCCAGCGCACCTTCGGGCTCACGTCGGCCAGGCTCGCCGCCAGCGAGCTCGTCGAAGCGACCTCGTCCGGGAACGCACCGAGGGCGTCGGCGGCAGCTGTCCGTACGAACGTCCATTCGTCCTTCGCGAGGGCGTGCGACGCCGCCACGGCGCCGCTCGCGAGCCCGCTGGTCGCCATCGCGCGCAGCGCAGCCTCGCGGACGCGCGGTTCAGGGTCGGCGGCAGCGGCGATGATCGTCGATGCGAGCGGCGCGATGCCCGCCGCGAGCTCGACCGCACGCGCGCGCACCGCCCACTCCGGATCGCGTCGTGCGAGCTCGGCGAGTCGGGAGAGCTCGCCCGTGGTCGCGTCCGGAGAGCGTGCGAGGTGCGCCAGCGGCTGTGCGAGCAGGTAACGAGTGGGCATGTCGGGCGAAGCGCGGAGCAGATCCGCGATCGCGACGTCGGCCTCCGGACGCAGGTCGGGGAGCTTCGCGCCGGTCGCACGGAGGAGGTCGAGCCGCGCCGCCACCGGCATGTCGCGCTTGGTGACGAGCGCGAGGAGGCGGTCGCGGGCGGCGCTCGCCGAGGCGCGTGCGAACGCGCCGCGAACGGCGCGGCGCGTCTCGGGCGCGCCCTTGCCCATCTGCTCGGCGAGCGGCTCGATCGCAAGGCTCGCGGCGACCGTCGCGAGAAGCGGTGCGGCCGCAGCGCGAACGCTCTCGTCGTCCGAGCGCACCGCGAGCACCAGGGCGTCCCCCGCGGCCTTGCCGCAGCGTTCGATGCGCCCGAGCGCGCGCCTGCGCACCTCGACCTCGCGGTCTGCGAGCGCGTGCGTGAGGAGCTCCGCGCCGGGCCCCGTGCACGAGCCGACACTCGACGCGACGTCGACCGCGAGCGCGCGGCCGCGCGCATCGAGCGAAGCGTACTCGCTCACCACGGCGGTGAGCCCCGGGTCACCGGCGCGCCGCAGGAGCGCGGCGGCCTCTTCGCCGCGCGGTGAGCCGAGCGCACGCGCGACGTCCGCGAGCTTCGCGCCGTCGACGTCGAACTTCGTGATCGCGGAGAGCTCGGCGATCGACACCTCCGGAGCGGCTGCACCGCGCGTGTACGCCTCGTCGAGGACGACGGCGACACACGTGGTTCGCGCGGGCGTCGGCAGCGGGATTTCGTAGGCCTGCTCCGGCTTCTGCCACGCGTCCTCCGGCATCGTGACCTGGAGGAGTCGGTCGTCCAGCGCGAGGAAGAACGTGCGAGGCGCTGCGCCCTCGGGCTTCGGTTTGCCCGGAGCGATCGTCACGACGAACGCGTGGATCGGTAGCTCCGACGGCGCGCGCATCGTGACGAACTCGCCGTGGCCGTCGCCGGGGCGTTGCTCGCTCCACGCGGTGTCGAGCTTGCCGTCCGTGAGGGCCGCGGGCGCGGGCGCGCTGCCGCCGGTGGCCACGAGCACGCGTGCGAGCGGCGCGACCGTGCTGGTGCGTGGCTGCGCAATCACGTGCTGTGCCGCGTCGCGGGCCGTCTTGTCGATGCGGTGGAGCGTGGCGCCGCGGAGCTGCATCGTGTGAGCGTCGACACCGCGCGCACCGAGCGGAGTCGTGGCCTGCCCGCAGATCCGCGTGTCCTCGCGCGACTCCGCGACGATCACGAATTTACTCTGCGCGTCGCGGTCGTAGACCAGCACGACCTGCCCGCTCCGGTCCCCCTCCTCGCCGCGCGTGTAGCCGGTGAGGCCGGCGAAGATCGGCTCGTCGGCCTGCGCCGAGAGGACGACCTCGAACGCCAGGTCCTTGCGCTGCGCGTCGGGCACGCGGACGCGCGCGACGCTACGGCCCTCTCCGACGGGCACGATCTCGATCGTCGCAGCGGTGCCGTCGATGCGCGTGCGCTCGATCGGGATCGCGATGTCCTTGGTACGGCCTCCGCGTACGACGTGGACCACGCCTGCCGGAGCATCGATCGCGACGTCGAAGGCATCGAGCCCGCCACCCGCCGGCACGCTCCGTTTCAGAGCGCCGTCGGCATGCGCGTCGGTCGCGGCGAGGGTGAGCGAAGCCGTCGCAAGCAGGGTCCCGAGCGTGATCCGGCGTTGCATTGCAACACCTCGATATCGTTAGAGGCGGCCCTCGTCAGCCGCCGTTTGTTTGCCCAGGTGTCGAGGCCCATGTCACACGATGCGAGATGCGGCGCTCGTGGATGGCGTTTGGGGTGGGGGTGCCCCTCGTGGGGGCGCTCGCCATCGCGACGTGCTCACACTCCTCCCTCCGGGCCGAGGGGGCACACGGCGACTTGCCGTCGATCTCGAAGCTCGTCGGCGGCTCGGGCGCGGCTGCGGTGGCGCCTCCGTCTGCGAATCTCGCCGGGCTCGAGCTCGCGAAGATCACCGTGGGCGACACGCTCGCGACCGCGCCGCTCCCCGAGAAGAAGGTCGCTCACCTGACGATCGATCCTGCACTCCAGCGCGCCGCTGACGGCGTGATGGCGATGCACCACGTGCCCGAGGCCTCCGTCGTGCTCATGGACGTCGCGACCGGGAGGATCCTGGTCTACGCGAGCCACGTCGAGAAGGGCCCTGCACGCGACCTCTGCGTCGAGGCGACGGCGCCTGCGGCGAGCGTGTTCAAGATCGTGACCGCGTCGTCTCTCGTCGAGAACGCCGGCCTCACGGCGGACCATCGCGAGTGTTACTCGGGCGGTGAGCAGCGCCTCAACGAGAAGGACCTCGTCCCCGACGCGAAGCGCGATCGCTGGTGCACGACGCTCGCCGGTGCGATGGGACGCAGCATCAACACGGTGTTCGCGCGCCTCGCGCTGCATCACCTGAAGCCCGCGCAGCTCGAGGGCACGGCGAAGTCACTCGGGTTCGGCGGCGTCCTGCCGTTCGACGTCCCGGTGCAGGTGAGCGCGGAGCACTTTCCCGAGGATCAGCTCGGCTTCGCCCGCACGGCCGCGGGCTTCTGGAACACGACGCTGTCGCCGCTCCACGCGGCGTGGCTCAGCGCGACGGTCGCTCGCGGCGGAGAACCCGTGCGCCCCGTGCTCGTGTCCGAGGTCGCGAACGAAGGCGGCAAGGTCGTGTGGACCGCCGACACGAGCCTCGCGCAGAAGCGCGCGATCAAGAAGTCCACCGCCGAAGCGGTGACGACGATGATGGAGTCGACGGTCAGCGACGGCACCTCGTTCCGCGCGTTCCACGATCCGAAGGGGACCGCGTTTCTGCCCAACGTCGTCGTCGCGGGCAAGACGGGCACGCTGACCGATCCGACGAACCAGCGCTTCTACACGTGGTTCACTGGCTTTGCGCCGAGCCACCCGATCGTCGTCGCCGAGGGAGACACGCCCGCGAACACGCCGCCGCGTCAGGTCGCGATCGGCGTCCTCGTCGTCAACAACCCGACGTGGACGATCAAGGCGAACCTCCTCGCGCGGGAGGTGCTCCGCGCCTACTTCGCGCAGCAGAAGGTCCCCAACGTCACGCCACCGCAGCTTCGCGCGGTGCAGCCGAAGGCCGCGGGAGACGACGACGAGAGCCCGAACCCGACGATCGGTCAGCCCTCGACGACACCGGGAACGAAGCACCGCCGGCAGCGCGGCTCGTAGTCGGCAGCGCCGCCGACGAAGAGCTGGCCCTCCATCCCGACGAGGCGCTGCGAGCGACACGCCGCAGCGCCGCAGCGCGTGCAGACGGCGTGGAGCTTGGTGACGTACTCGGCGATGCTCATCAGCGCGGCCATCGGCCCGAAGGGCTGCCCGCGGAAGTCCTGGTCGAGGCCGGCGCAGATCACGCGCACGCCGGCGTTCGCGAGCTTCTCGGCGACCGTGATGACGCCCTCGTCGAAGAACTGGGCCTCGTCGATGCCGACGACCTGCGCCGTTCCGAGGCCGACCTGCTCGACGCACGCGAGCATCTCCGCGGAGCCCGCGACGGCGGTGGCCTCGGCCTTGATGCCCTCGTGGCTGACGACGCGAACGTCGTCGTAGCGGTTGTCGATGCGTGGCTTGAAGAGCAGGACGGTCTGCTTGGCGAAGCGCGCGCGCTTCACGCGACGGAGCAGCTCCTCCGTCTTGCCGCTGAACATCGAGCCGCAGACGACCTCGATGCAGCCGCGGCGGTCGTGCGCTGACGCAGCGCGCAAACCGAACGAGAGGTGCTCCCCATGCTGAGACATCCGTAAGCGCCGCATACTCGGCGCCTGGGGCGAGAACAAGAGCGGGCCGGTGGGTCGTCTTGCCGACCCCGGCGCTACAGACAAATGGTCAATGATTGAAGAGAGATAGCCAAAACGGCTCGGCCGCCGTTCCCGAGGTGGCGCTTGTGGGCACGGCACTCTGCTCCGCGGACGCTCTGCTACTGCGGAGTAAAGCCGGAGGAAGATTCGAGAAAGCGCGGGCGCGTTTTCCCGCACCGTCCTCCCTGCGCCCGTAGACGCGGAACAAAGGTTTGCTAGATTGATTCTGTGGAAGTCGTGCTCCGCAAGCTCGGGAAAGGGTCGCGCGCCGTCGCGGGCCGCCTTGTGAGGGCGCCGCGGAAGGGCTCCGTCGTCGTCATCGAGTTCCCCGACGGGATGCACGAGTACGTGACCACGCCGGTGAAGCGCGTCCTGCGCCTGGCGGGTCGCGAGGTCTTCTACATCGAGACGATCAACAGTCGTCATCGCCTCGAAGTGCGCAGCCGTGAGGACGCGGTCGCCGAATCTGCGGGCTAGGCCGCCTCAGTTTCGCCCTCGTCCGTGATCGGCTGCCGCCTGCCGACCGGCGCGCAAGCCTCGGCGTTTACGGAGAGTCGCGCCCGCTTCAAAACACGCCTCTGCTTGACGACGAGCGCGAAGTGTCGTTGTCTGCGCGGCCCATGGGTAAGTTCGACCGCCGCAAGTCGCAGAAGATGACGCGCCGTAAGGGCCAGGCAAAGAAGAAGGCGCGCCTCAAGCGTCTCCGCGCCGTGAACGCGCCGAAGAAGACGGCCGCGAAGAAGACGGCCGCGAAGAAGTCGGCGCCGCCGAAGTCGGTCGCTTAGCGCGTCCCGCCGACGGGAGCGTTGTCGCCGAATGACGCCGGAGGCGCCTGCTCGACCACGGGCGACGCCGGCGCAACTGCGGGCTGCGCAGGGGCCTCAGGCGCCCCGCTGCCGAGGTAGATCGTCGGGAACTGCGAGCGCTTCGGCGCGGCTGCTGCCGCGGTCGTACGTGCCACCGGCGGCTCGCCGAGCAGGCCGACGTCTCCGTCGACGCGCTGCTCCTCGGTGAGCTTCCAGTCGCCCTTGGCATCCGAGTGCCACTTCTGCTTGACCGTCGTGACGCGCAGGTCGCCTTCGTTGGCGCGGTACCACGCGATCTTCACGTACGACTCAGCGTCGTCTTCGCCGATGATCTTGAGGCCGGTGAGGTCGTAGTCGGCGACGCGCACGCTGCCGCCCCACGCCTTTCGTCGTTCGAAGAACGCGTCGCGGGCCTTCGGAGAGATGTGCTCGGCGGCCATCTCCATGCGGCCGAAGCGTGCGTTGAGGTTGAGCTCGAGCGCGGCCTCCTGCGCCTTCGCGGGTTTCGACTGGCCTGCGAGGCCGCACCCGACTGCCAGCGAGGCGAGCAGGGCGATGGCGGCAGCGGTGGAGGCGAGGGAATGGCGCGTGCGCATCCATGGACCGTACGCATGGTCACGGAGATCCGGCCAACTTCTCGGCGTACGAATTTCCGGTCAGTACGGTACGGCCGCGACGAAGTAGACCTTGTCGATGCCTCCGCTGGAGAGTCCGCGGGCGTATCCGAGGCGGAACGTGAAGGCCGCGATGTAGCCGAGAGTGCTGTCGAACCAGAGCTCGGCGCCGGTTCCCGTCTTGAACTCCGCGGTGTCCAGGAGATCGAACGCGCTGCCGTAATCGAGGAACACGTTTCCCGTGATGCGATTGAGGAAGATAGGGAGCGTCGAGGGGCCATGGTCGATGTTGGCGATCGGGAAGCGGTACTCGACGTTGCCGAGCGCGTAGCTGCGGCCGGCGACGATCACCGGTGGATAGCCGCGCAGCGTGACGCCGCCCTGGATGAGCACGTTGCGCACGGTGTCGACCAGCGGCAGATCGACGAAGCTGCCGACGAAGAAAGCACCGCGCCCCGGGAACACGCCGCCGCTCGTGCCCGCGCCGAGATGGACGGCCACCGAGTGATGCTTGAGCCAAGGCATGAGGTAGTACATCGACAGATCGCCGTTCGAGACGAACCCCGCAAAGTCGCTACCGAGGTGAGGATCGGTGACGTCGAACGCAAGCCCCAGCGAGAAGCCGCGTTCCGCGCCGGCGCCCCACAGGTAGCGCTCGGCGTTCGTGTACGAGTACCCGAGGTGCAGTGAGCTCACGAAGCCGCGCGCAGGAATCGACGGAGTCTCGTACGGGTCGAGCTTGTCGACGGGGGTAGGTAGCTCGGCGCCCGTGCGCGCGATGCTGTGCGTGATCACGTACGAGCGCGAGTCTGCGGCCCTCGGCTGGTTGTACGAGAGCGACGTCGCGAACCCCGTCGTCTCCTGGACGACCGTCGGTCGATAGGCGCCGAGCGCGTAGCCGCCGCGCGGCGTGATCGAGCGGAAGATAGACGCCCCCGCGTCGAAGGGCAGGCGCCCGTACGTGTATGCGGCCGAGCCCTGCAGCTCGGGCTTTTCGAACTCCACCACCGTCGTGAGCGCGGCGCTGTGCATGCCCGTGACGTCCGCTTGCGCCGCAGTGAGGATGGCGACGCGACCGAAGCTGCCCTCGGTGATCTGAACGCCGTAACGGCGCGGGAGGAGCGTGAGCCACGGGTTGTACGGCTTCACGTCCCAGTGCCTCTGCGGGATGTCCTGCGGGGCGGGGCGCGTGTCGACGTACTCGGACGCGTCCGTCCATGTCGACTCGTCGATGGGCATCGCGAAGAGATCGAAGCCCTCGGTCGTATAGCCGATGTACGCGAGCGTCTTTCCGTCGGGCGACGGCTCCGGCATGTACGCGCCCGTCAGCACGTTGGTGACCTGCCGGACGCGATCGGTGGCGAGCTCCCACGCGTACAGGTTCATGATGCCCGTGCGGTCGGAGTGGAAGTAGAGCAAGCGCCCATCGGAGGAGAAGCTCGGCGCACCGTCGACCGCGCGATCGTGGGTGAGGTCGCGCCACGTACCGTCGCGCACGTCGACGTAGCGGATGTCTCGATAGCCGCCGCGCTTCCACACGCTGTACGCGACGTGCGTGCCGTCGGGCGACCAGCGCGGCGTGAACGCCTGCTCCATGAAGTTCGCGGGCACGAGCTCGCGATCGTTCTCGACCCCTTCGTCACGCAGGTCGGCGATGTGGAGCGAGCGGGTGCCGGCGCGATTGCTGTTGAAGACGATGCGGCGACCGTCAGGAGAGACCGCCGGATCGGCGGCGCGCATTCCGCGCGTCACGCGTGTACGCCCGTCGTCGGGCGTGCCGAACGAGCTGCGCTTGCCCGGCGCGAGTCGCTCGAGATCGCCGAGGAGATAGACGTTCTTGAAGAACTCGAACGAGCCGAAGACGACGCCACCTTCCGGCGTGAAGCTCGCGACAGCCTCACCGTTCATGCGTGCGATGTGCTCCGCGCCTGCTTCGCCGTCCTTGGCCTGCACGACGGCGCCCCTGGCGTCGCGCTTCACGGGGAGCGCCCAAAGCCCGGGCCGAACGTGCTGATCCTCCCGGAAGTAGAGGAGGCCGCCGGCGTACTCGGGCCACGCGTTCTTCGGGATCCAGCGCGGGTAGCGCGCGGTCTGCCCGTGATGGGTGAGCCGCGTTCCCTCGCGTAGCCCCTTCGCGCGCACGTCGGCAGCCTGGGCCTCGTAGCGCACCTTCATGCTCGCGACCCACTCGGGGTACATGTCGACGAACGTCGAGCCGGTCGCACGCCTTATCGAGCGATTGAAGCCCCAGGGAATGAGCTGCTTGCCGTAGTCGTCCGCCATCTTGCGGAGCGCCTCTTCGCCGTATTTTTTGGCGATCCACTCGGTGAAGTACGAACCGTAGAGGTAGTAGAGATTTCCCTGCGGCCAGCGGCGAACGATGTTCGACAGCTGATCCAGCGACGCGACGTTGTCGCCGAGCACATCGGCGCGCATGAACATGTCCCACTGCGAGTTGCGGAGGCGACCTGCGCTCGTGCGTGCGCTCTCCTCGTAGACGCCGAGCCCCTCGAGGATCCATCGTGGCTGCACTTGATTGGGCGCAAGTGTCTTGCCGAGCACGGCGTTGACGAGCGCGGGCAGCCCGCGGATGTGGTCCGTGTGGAGGATGTGCGTGTACTCGTGCGTCACCAGCTCGAGGTACCAATCGTCGACGTCGCCGAGCGGCGACATGTCGTCCGGCGCGGTCACGAGGAGGCGGATCGCGTTGTACGGAAGGGCGCCTGCGGAGCCGTTGGCGCTCTCGCTGACGTCGGCCAGAGCGATCTCGGTGACGCCCGAAGGGGTCCAGCCGACGGCCACGCTCATGTTGTCGTAGATGCCTTCGGCGGTGCTCGCGACATGCTGCGCTACCTGCTCGAGGCCCGAGTGATAGGTGATGCGGAAGTGCTTCGTGTGGATCGTGTACCAGGCGAGCGCGGGGTCGCCGGCCGCTTGCGCGGGCGTCGGCCGCGCGCCGAGCACGAAGGTGACCGCGACGAGCGTCAGGAGCGCGAGGAAGAGCCGGCGGATCACGCGCTCAGCTCGCGACGAGCACCGCTCCGCGCGCGTCATTCGGCGGCACGCAGATGGGCTCCTCGTAGTCCGGTGTGATGACGCACGCCTTCGGCGCACGCTGATAGACCTCGGATACGAAGCCCGCCACGTCGATTCCGGGCAAGAGGTGTAAACCCGCCTCGAGCGGCGCGAAGAACGCGTCATGGTGGGTGGGCACGACGAGCTTGGGCCCGAGTGCGCTCACGAGTCGAGCGACGTAGTTCGCAGTGCCCTTGCGGCCCGCAAGGCACGCGAGGAGGACGTCGGCGTTCTCTCCCTCGAGCTCGGCGTCGATGAGGTCGGCGCTGCCGTTGTGATAGATGCTCACGCCCGGTGCCTTGATGAGCAGGCCGAACGCGCCGCCCATCCGGTAGTGCCAGAGACGTCCTGGCCCGCGCGGGGTCGTGCGGACCTCGCCGACGAAAGGGACGCGACCAAGCGCGACCTTGCCGTGCCGGCTCGGAACGAAGCGGACCTCGATGTCGCCGAAGCGAACGACGGCGCCGTTCGACGGGATCTGGACGAGCTGGCTCTCGGGGAGCCCTTCGGCGCGTCCCCATGCGCACGTCGAGAGAGAGCCGACGAGCTTGGCGTTGGTGTGCTTGGCGATGCGTGGCGCGTCGGCGACGTGGTCGTAGTGGCTATGTCCGCAGAGGATCGCGTCGACCTTCCGCGGGACGTGGTGCGCGATCGCGAGATCGTCGGGCACCATGCGGCTCGCGATCCGCGAGAGACCGGGGCGGGTGAGGAACGGATCCACGAGCAACGTGGTCTCGGCCGACTCGATGACGAAGCCCGCGGTGCCGAGCCACGTGATGCGCGCGCCCCAGCCCTCGCCGCTGCCCTGAGGCCGGAGCTCACGGCGCGGGCGAAAGCGCGGAAATAGGCGCTCGTACAGGGACATGGCGGCCGGCAGAGGTCGGGCGCGCGCGTCCTAGAAGTCGTCGTACAGGATCGGCTCGCGGTTCCGGACGTAGCGGAGCACGAGCTGCTTCGCTTCGGCCGTGATCGCCGTGAAGGCTGCGCCAAAGCCGGGAGGCGCATCCTCGCCGCCGTCTTCGCGGGTCCACTTCACGGTGGCGTTCGCCTCGAACTCGTAGCCGCCGGGGAGGGAGACCTTGACGCGGACCGAGGTGTTCAGCTTCGGCAGCACGTACGTCGAGACGAAGATGCCGCCGTGATCGAAGATGTCGTTACCGGAGAGGCCCTTGTAGAAGTTCGTTGCGCTGTGGGCGCCGAGATCGGCGTTCACGAGCTGGAGGTTGCCGGCGGGCGGCGCGGGTACCGGCATGCTCGGCGACGCCGGTGCGCCGGCGGGCTGCTGGTGCATCTGCGCGGCGAGCGGTGCCCCGTGCCCACCCGCCGGAGGCGGAGCGAACGGATCGCGCGAGACCATGCCGCCGCCCGCAGGCGGTCCTTGCGGGAAGGAGGGCTGTGGGTTTGCGTGCTGCGGCTGGGGCTGTTGCTGCTGGGGCTGTTGGTACTGCTGCTGGGGCTGCTGGTACTGCTGCTGCTGGGGCTGCTGGTGTTGCTGTTGCTGGGGCGCGGCCATCGGCTTCTGCGCCATCTCGTGGGTGTGCTGAGGCGCGGCTTGAGCGGGAGCTGGCTGCGGCGCAGCGGCAGCCGGACCGTTGGCCATGCGGGTGAGCGAGTGCACGAGGCTCAGCGAGGTCGCGACGGCTTCGAGTGCCTGCGTCACCGCGGGGTGTGTCGAGTTGGCGGCCTGCAGTTGACCGAGCGCGCCGCGCACGTGGTTCAGTGCGACCTCAGCATGCGGCGCGAGCTGCTGCGTGCGCTCGATCTGGTGGAGCGCGCCCATCGCCTGGGCGATCGGGGACGCGAGCTCGACGAGCTGCGGAGGCACGCTCGGATCGGCTTGCAGGGCATTCAGGCCGCGGGCGAGGGATTCGCGCGCGCTCTTCGACGTCGTGATGGGATCGGTCACCGTGGTCCTCGGATCGTTCGGGAACGGAGAAGGTCGAAGCGTAGGCGAAGCGCACCAGGCATTGGAACCGCGTACGGCATGCCCCTCGGCGCATGAACCGCTTCCAGTGTACGGCCTGCGGCTACCGTTGACTACAATGGTTCGTGTCGGAACAATGTACTAATTCTTTGAAATCATGATGTTTATCGAGTTTACGGCGACAGAAAGCCGCTGCTGGAAGACGGATAGGAGCTTTCGTCACGTCGGGAGAGGGACGATGATTCGTGAGCTCACCTCGCTGGGAGCGCTGGGCCGGTGCTGGCGCGCCACGCACTGGCGGGTGTCGAGGTAGCACGGTGGTTGTAGAATACATCTAAGTCGGACGACGCTAGACCCATGGCGCAGGGACCCGCGCTGTCGTGTCCCGGCCCGCTGCGTCGACCGTCAGTGCCTCTCGGCTGAGATGAGCGCCGCGATCGCCGCGGCGTCGAGGTCGCTCTCGTCGTCGTCCTCACCGTCGTCGTTGGAGCGCCCCTGGAGGAGCTCGACGGCGCCGTCGCGTGCTTTCACGATGGCGATGCCGTCGTCGCGCACGATGGCCTCGCCCGGCTCTAGCGCGGCGAGGAGCTCCGGTCGGCTCGTCGTGGCGCGCACACGCGTCAGCGTGAGCTCGATGTCGCCGAGGGCCGTGAACGCGCCCGGCCACGGGCTCGCGGCGCGGACGCGGCGCTCGATGCATGCGGCGGTGCCGGTCCACCGGATCTCGAGGTCGTCCTCGGTCGGCTGCGGCGCCTTGGTTGCGAGCGTGTCGTCCTGCGCGAGAGGGGCCGGCGGTGAGCCGCTCGCGAATGCGCGGACGGTCTCGCGCAGGAGCGCAAGCGACGGGCGATCGAGCCTCTTCGCGAGCGTCCACGCATTCCACGACGGATCGATCGCGAGCTCACGGCGCGCGAGGACCGCGCCCGTGTCGTACTCGTCGTCGAGGACATGGGCGGTGACGCCGGTCACGGTATCGCCTGCGTCGATCGCCCAGAAGTAGGGGTCGGGGCCGCGGTGGCGCGGGAGGAGCGACGGGTGAACGCCGATCGCGCCGAGCGGCGCGACGGCGCGAAACGAGGCGGGGACCTTGCGCGTCCAGAACCAGCTCACCACGAGGTCTGGCTTGCGCGCCGAGACGGAGGCGGCGAGGCGTTCGAGGTCGGGCATCATCGAGACGTTTTCGCGTCCAATCGCCTCCCTCAGCCGCCGCGTGCCGATCGCGTCGCGGCGGCAGATCCCGGCCCAGACGATCTCGTGACCGTCCGCGAGCAGGAGCAACGCCGCGATCGGTAGCCCGACGAACGCGATGCGCATGGCGCTCAGCCGCTCGTGATCACGAGCTCGTGGCCGGCGGAGCCTGCAGCGCCATGGTCGCGATGCCCGGGGAGTTCTCTTCGCCGAGCTGCTTGAGGAGCGCCTGACGTGCCGCATGTTCGACGAGCGCCCAGAGCTGTGCGCGATCGGTGGCGCGGCCGAGGAAGCCGATGGGGATGCGGAAGCCTCCCTTGTCGCGGCGTCCGCCGCCGTACGCCTTGCCGCGCTCGTCGTGGCCGAACGCCTGCTCGAGCCAGACCGCGGGATCAACGCTCGGCGAGTGCGTACGAAGCGACCCTTCGATGAAGCGATCCCCGACGATGCCGTAAACGACGACAGTGTCGATGTCCTCGCGGCGGATGAGGAAGTCGGCGGCCTGCGCGATGGTGTCGCGCTCGCTCTCGGCGACGAAGCCGACGCCCGCCATCGCGAAGTTGCGGCGCACGAAGAGCGACGAGAGGGAACGCGCGATGACGTCCATGGCGCTCGGCGCGATGAGGCGGCGCGAGAGGTCCTGGAGGAGGTCGCGATCGCACACGTCCGCGAGCTGCGATGCGGCGCGGAAGTCGGTCGAGCGAGCGAGCGAGAAGTCGTCGGTGTCGGTCGCGAGGCCGTGCATGAGCGCGGTCGCGACGCGCCGGTCATCGTCCTGGTCGACAGAGAGAGGGAAGAGCTCGGCGAGGTACTCGACGAAGATCGTAGCGGTCGCGCCGACGTCATTGCGCATGTCGACGAACTTCGCGCGCGGCGGCACGTGCGCGCGATGGTGGTCGACGATGGTGAGGACCTCGATCCCTTCGCTGCCCGCGAGATCCGGATCGATGTCGTGGGCGTCGACGAAGCCGAGGAAGTCGACCTTTTCGACGTCGCTGACGCTCTTCATCTTACGAAGCTCGACGTTGAGCAGCTTGACGAGCGCGCGGTTCTCGCGATGGGACAGCTCATGGCAATAGCCGATGGTCGTCTTGCCGACGCCGAGTCGCTGGGCAATGTGGGCCTGCGCGAGCGCCGAGGCGATGCCGTCGGGATCGGGGTGCCCGCGGAGCGCGATGAGGAGGTGCTTGCCCCTCGCGGAGGAGAGCGCCTCGGCAAAGCCGCGCGCGCGGTCCTGTTGAGGAAGGGGCAACCGACGGACCGGTTCGTTCATGGTGCGCCTCCTAGCGTCGCTCCACGCGCGGCCATGTCAAGGTCGTTGGTGGTCCACTGCGGCACGGACAATGCAACGTTTCCGCCTAACGCAGGGTTGTCGCACACCAGCCAACGCGCGTTACGGTAAGCTCGGCGACGATGGCTGGTCCTGTTTCGTCTGCCTCCGAAGCCGCAGAGCCAGTGTCTTCGGCTACGCCGACGCCCTCGACTGCGGCTCCCGCTCCGACCGGGGTTCCCGCGGTAGCTGCTCCGCTGATCCCGGCAGGGCCCGCGTCCAACCCCACGTTCCCGTCCGAAACGTCCGGATTGCAGACCTCCTCGGGCCCGGCGTCGACGCCGACGCTTCCGCCGACGACGCTTTCGCCGTCGCAGCAGCAGCCCGCGACAGGCGAGTCCCCGGACCTCCGGTCCACCGCGCTCTACCTGAACCGCGAGCTATCTTGGCTCGAGTTCAACGCGCGCGTCCTCGACGAGGCCGAGGCCGAGGTGGTCCCACTCCTCGAGCGGCTGAAGTTCCACGCGATCGTCGCGTCGAACCTGGACGAGTTCTTCATGGTTCGCGTCGCGGGCCTGAAGCAGCAGCTCACCGGTGAGGTCGGCGAGCTCGCAGCGGACGGTCTGTCCGCGCACGAGCAGCTCGTGAAGATCTCCCTCCGTGCGCACGATCTCGTCGCCCAGCAGATGGCGAGTCTGATGGGCAATGTCGTTCCTCGGCTGGCGGCCGACGGGACCTTCGTACTCCTCAAGCCCGAGCAGCTGCCTCCCGAGGTGCTCGCGATCCTCGATGATCGCTTCCACAACGAAGTCTTCCCGATCCTCACGCCCATCGCGATCGACCCGGGACATCCGTTCCCGCATGTGCGCAACAAGAGTCTCAACCTCGGCGTGATGTTCTCGCGAGAGGGCGAGACGGAGCCGGGCTTCGGTGTCGTGCAGGTTCCGATGATGCTCCCTCGCCTTCTCGAGGTGCAGGGCAGCCTCCGGACGGACAGCGGCGTCCCGACGAAACACGCGTTCGTGCTGCTCGAGGACGTGATCGCGCGCCATGTCGGGACGATCTTCCCGGGCGTGAAGCTGAAGGGCGTTTACGCGTTTCGCGTTACGCGAAACTTCGACCTCGAGTTCGACGAGGAGGAGGCGCAGGACCTTCTCCAGACCATCCAGCAAGAGCTTCGGCGTCGTGAGCGCGGCGCGGCGGTACGTCTCGAGGTGGCGGGCGAGCCGACGCCCGATTCGCTGGCGAAGCTCGTTCGCGCCCTCAAGCTCGATCCGGAGCGCGACGTCTATCGCGCGCCCTTCCTCAACGTCTCCGACCTGATGGGGTGGGTCCCGCGCGAGGAGCGCCGCGATCTCCGCGAAGACCCGTACAGCCCGCTGGTGGTTCCGCCGCTCCGTGACGCCGAGGACATCTTCTCGGCGATCCGCGAGGGCGACATCCTCCTCCACCATCCCTTCGAGTCCTTCGACTCGGTCGTCGAGCTGATCACGCGGGCCGCCGAGGATCCGGACGTCCTCGCGATCAAGCAGACGCTCTATCGCGCCGGCGGCGACTCGCCGATCGTCAAGGCGCTCGCGC
>JANXVA010000369.1 GCA_025351875.1 Myxococcales bacterium
CTCAGGTAGATCGCCCTCAGGGACAACGCCCTCAGGGAGATCGCCCTCAGGGACAGCGCCCTCAGGGAGATCGCCCTCAGGGAGATCGGCCTCAGGGAGATCGCCCTCAGGGACAACGTCCTCAGGGAGATCGTCCTCAGGGACAACGCCCTCAGGGACAGCGTCCTCAGGGACAACGTTCGGAGCCCCAGCGCACGCCCGAGCACCCGCTACAGGTTCCGCGGAACGAGCCACCGCGGCGTCGACCGTCGCCACCGCCGCCCAAGGACGAGTAGCTAGCTTTGTCGAGGCGAGCGTTGAACGCCCGTGACTCGGGAGGCCCTCCAGCTCGCCGCAACGCCGAGAGGCGTGGCGTGGGTAAGGCCTGGTCAGGCTAAAAGAGACGTGAGACCCTCGGCCGCAGTACCTTTTTCCAGGTACGCGGGGATTCAATGAACAACAGCAAACTTATCGGTGCAGTCCTCTTGATGGCGGTGACGGGCATCGGCGCGTTGGTGGCATGTTCGAGCGACTCGAGCACGCCGGCGACCACGACGACCACCGGCGACAAGGTCGTCGTGCATGTCTCGGCGGCGCAGGGAGGACGGTCTCCGACAAGAGCGGCAAGGCCACGCTCGTCATTCCGCCCGGCGCTCTCGCGGCGGACACGGACATCTCGCTCGCGGTCGCCCCCGCGGCGAACGGCTCGGCCGGCGACGTCTACGACTTCGGTCCCGACGGCCTGCAATTCCTGAAGCCCGCGACGCTCTCGCTGAAGGGCGACGGCATCACGCTGGCCCAGGGCCAAGTGGCCGCGATCGGTCTCCTCGAGGGCACGGCCTTCAAGAAGCTCGAAGGCTCCACGTTCGCGAACGGTGTCGCGACGGCGTCGGTCATGCACTTCACCAAGTACGCGATCATCATCGTGGACGGCCAGATCGTGCTCCAGCCCCCGAGCTCGTGCACGGACGTGGCGGCGAAGTTCACCAACTGTGGCGGTGACCCCACCGGGACGTGGAAGTTCCTCGACTTCTGCGTCGACGCAAAGGTGCTCGACGCGCTGAAGCCGGGCGGCTGCACGGGCTGGGTCGCATCCATCGACGTGAGCACGACGCAGACCGTCACGTTCGCCGGTGGCGCGACCAGCGGTACGGTCACGACCTCGGACGGCATGTCGACCAGCATCATCACCACGGACTTCCCGAGCAGCTGCCTCTCGGATGGCGGTTCGGTAACCTGCTCGAGCCTGGGCGATGCGAAGACGGTGTGCACGGATTCGGCCACCGCAGGCAACTGTCATTGCGTGCAGACGGACACGAAGGCCGTGACCGGCAAGAGCAACCCGTTCCCCGACCCGGATCCCGCCAGCAAGGGCGAGTACTGCGTGCAGGGCAACGTGTTGACCAGTCGGGAGTTCAAGTCCGGGATGCCGACCGGCACGTACTTCATTCTCCAGAAGCTCTAATCGCGAGCAACGGATCCGGCGGAGCGCGTCAACACGAGCGCTCTCGCCGGACCTCGAGCTCGAGGACGTCGCGCACCATCCGCCGGTGCACGTAGGTGATCAGGCGTCGCGATCGCGCGCCACGAGAACGGACATCGTCGACGTGCGGACGACCTTCTCGGCGGTGCTCCCGAGCACGAGTCGGGCGAGCCCCGTTCGCCCTCGGCTGCCCATGAGGATCATCTCCGCGTTCAGCGCTTCGGCGTGCGCGACGATGACCTCGGCTGGAGCTCCCTCGACCTGGGCGACGTGCGTGAAACCATACTGCTTCGCGAGACCCTCGAGCGTGCTGCGTCCGAGCGTCTCGAGGCTCTCGATGGCGGTCTGCGACGGCGCCATCCACGGGCTACCGAGCGCCGAGCTCACGGCGGCGAGGGCGCTCGACTCTGACGGCAGCTGCACGGCATGGAGGAGCGTCCCGTCCACCGCGAGGTTGGTGACGAGCTCGCTCCCGAGCTTCAGCGCCGCGGTCGAACCGTCGGTGAAGTCCGTCGCGACGAGGATCTTCCCGGTCGAGGCGTGCGCGCGCGCGATGAGCACCGAGGTGTGCGCGTAGCGAACCACGCGCTCGGCGACGTGTCCGAGGACGCGCTCGCTTCCCTCGCGGGGCCTGGCGCCGATCACGACCATCGCGGCACGCTCCTCCTCCGAGATGCGCACGATCTCGTCCTCGGCGCGGCCGGTCTCCACGACGATCTTGTAGTCGTCCACCGAGAGCTGGAGCACGCGCCCGACCTGCTCGGCCACGAGGTCGGCGGCCTTCTTCGTCAGATCTCCGACGATGACGGTGTCGTTTGCATCGCGTGATGCAAAAAGTGGGTGATGCCGCATCACGTCTGCAATCACGTGGCAGACGACCAGCGCGCCGCCCGTCGCCTTCGCATGCGCGCGCCCACGCACGAGGGCCGGCTCGGAGAACGTCGTGAGATCGGTGGCAACGAGGGTGGTGGGGCTCACGCGCCGAGCATCGTCCAAGCCGCGCCGCTTCACAACGTGCGTCCGCGCGCAATTTTAGCGCTGCGGCGCCCTGGCTAGATCGTCAGTGCGGTCTCGCGTGTCGTGTCTCGCCGACGAGCGCGTCCTCGACGGCCCACAGGCGGTCCTGGCCCCACGTCGCGAGATCGCCCACGCGGAAGGAGGGCACGCCCCAAAGGCCGAGCTCGAACATCTCGCGGCGATTGTCCTCCGCCGTCGTGCGCCAGGCGTCATCCTCGAGCGCCGCACGGGCGTCGTCCCAGGAGAGGCCTGCGCGCTCGACGAGGGGGCGCAGGCCGCGGTCACTCCCTGCGTCGACGCCCTCGGCCCACACGCCGCGCATGAACGACAGCACGAAGCTCTGTCCCTTGCCCGCGCGCTCCGCGTGGGCAACGAGCGCGAGGCCACGCTCGGTAGGCTTGCCGAGAGGATCGTTGAGGCGACCGAATGGGACACCTCGCTCGAAGGCCTCTCGCGCAGCGTCGTATGCAATGTACATGCGCTTGGCGCGCGGGACGGCGAGCCCGCGCATGGCCATGGGCAGCACGTAGCGCAGGCGGATTTTCGCGCCGGTGAGGCGACCGAGCTCGAAGACGCGCGGCGCGACTATCGCGGAGTAGGGGCTCCGCAACGAGAAGAAGAAGTCGACTGGCGGCGGGCTCGCGAGCGTGACCTCTTCGTGGAGATCGACGCGAGGCGGGTAGAGGAGGTCGCGCACGCCGGTACGCTGCGCGCCGAGCGCCTGGAGGCGCTTCTCGAGGTGGTAGAGCCGATCGATTCCCCAGTACCACTCGCCGCCGTAGAAGAAGGTGGCGCCGAGGTAGTGACCAAGGCGCTCTCGCAGCGCGCTTGCACCGGCGAGGTGTGAGGCCACCGCTTCGGCCGAGGCCGGGGTGATGGCACCGTCGCTCGCGGTTCCGTCCCAGAGCGAGGCCGCCAGGCGTTCGGCCATGTCGACGAAGCGCCGCGCGTCGACGGCGGCG
>JANXVA010000407.1 GCA_025351875.1 Myxococcales bacterium
GAGATGAAGGTCGACACGCTCGTGCTCACCGGATGCCTCACCGAGATCGGCATCATGGCAACGGCCACGGATGCGATGCAGCAGGGCTTCGTCGTCGAGGTCCCCGCAGACTCGCAGGCAGGCTCGTGTGTCGAGCTCGAGATGGCCGCGCTCGGAACCATGAACGTGATGTCCCCGTTCGGTCCGTCGCGGAAGAAGCGCCTCGACATGCTCTCGGCCGCGGCTTAGCGCGGACGAGCCGAGCGTCACTGCGGCGGCAAGAGGTGCAGTCCCTGGAGCGCCGGGATGGCCTGCAGCGACTTGAGGCCAGCTTGCTGGAGCTGTTCCGGCGTGATCACGCCCTGCAGCTTGAAGGGCACGTCGACGTTGAGGCTCGCACCGCCGACCGTCGCCGTACCGTCGACCGCGTAGGGGATGGGCTTCTTCGATGACGCGATGGTGGCCAGGTTCACTGCGCCCTTCCACTTCATGTTGATCGGAACCTCGATGAGGGTCCGCGTGTTCGCCGGCAGGCTGATCGGCTGCGACGCCGTGACGGTCCCGAGATCGTGCGTGCCGTCGATGACGACGTGGGCGGTGACGGCCTGGACTTCGAGTGCGAACCCGTTCGGGTTGAACGCCTCCATCTTCACGCGCATGTCGAAGCCCGTCGGGTCGATCGCGGTGACCTTCGCCTCCTTCGGCGTGAGCTGAGGCGGCAACGGCTTCGAGCACGCGACAGCCGCGAGGAGCGCGAAGAACGCGAGGAGCAGGGAGAGAGCGCCACGCCGACCGATCGAGCTCATGCCCGAGGATCTAGCACTGCCTCAGGAGGTCGTGCAGCGGTACTCGCAGCGGAGCAGGCTGGCGCGGGAGGTCGTCACCTTGCGCGGCATCCGCGCGCGGATCTGCTGGATGCACTCCAGCTGCTCGAAGCCGCCGACGTCCACGCGCATGTGCCGCAGCTGGCCGTCCGGCGAGAACCGGAGAAGCACGGCTGGAACGACGAGCTGCGCGCCGACGCGGTCGAGGCACTCGCGAAGATCCTTCATCGTCGCATTCACTCCGGCGGCGACGCGATACTGCTCCTCGTGCGACGACGACGTGGCCTTCGGCACCGTGCACTGGGTCGAGCAGACCGCGCCGGGCCCCACCGGAGCACTGTCTGCAGGAGGCAGCGCCGCCGCAGGAGGCGCGTGACGCGCCTTGGCCATCGACGCACGACGACGCTCCTGGAGCGTGGCGAGGATCCGCTCCGAGGCGGCCCGGAGGGCGAGCACGCGACGGGACTCGGTGGCGTCTCCGGCATCCGCGTTCGGGTCGAGCGTGGAGGCGGCCTCGAGCTCGCCGAGCGCAGCGTGCGTGCGCGTGTCGATGACGCTGAGGCGAACGGTGACGCGATCCTCGGTGTGCGAAGCCTCGAGACGCAGAGTGACCTCGGCCTCGTGTCCTTCGTCGCGAGCGAGCGGATCGAAGACGCCGCGCTCCCGCACTCTGCCCTCGAACCAAGGGACGAAGGTGAAGGCCTCGTTCGCGTCCTCACCGCGTGCGTCCGAGGAGTAGGCAACCGCGCATGTCCAGTACGCGGAGAGGTTGTCAGTGAGCGGCGACGTCTCGACCGCCACGTCCTTCTTCACGCAGCCACCAGCGCTGCCGACGAGAGCGAGAGCGCCGAGAACGAGGACGACGAACGAGGCGTGCTTCACGTGGGGGTTCTGCGCCGAAGGATCGTGGAGAGGCAAAGAAGGGCCGACAGACCGAGAGCGGAGAGGGAGACCGAGCCGCCAGCGCCGCGCCCCGAGGCGGCGCCGATGGAGCATCCGGAGGCGCTGCCGTCGTCGGCGGGCGGACCCGCCGCGCCCGAGCTCGAGGCCGCCATTCCGGAGGTGCCGCTGATGCTCCCCCCGTCGGTGCCACCGCTCGTGCCGCCGCCGCTCGTGCCGCCCGTGCCGCTCGTGCCGCTGCTCGACCCGGCATCGCTCGCCATCCCGGCATCGAGCGCCGTGATGGTGATGGCGCGGGTGGTCGTCGCCACGGCATCGCCGCCGGTGCCACTTCCGTTCGCCGCCATTCCCGAGACGTACATGGTGATCGCGCCCGGGACGTTGGGCGCGATGAACGAGAACTTGTACGTCGCCGTCGCGCCGCTCGGCGGAGGGTCGACCGCGGCAAGCTCGGTGGGCTCCTGGGCAGGGAGCGGCGTGTCGGTGTTGGTTCCTTTGACCGTCTTCACGCCGTCGGTGAACGCGGCGTTCAACGACGTACGTACGCGGTTGCCGGCGACGACGATCGTGACCTGCGAGGTCGAGCCGGCCACGACGGACGTGGGAACCGTGATCGTGAGCGTGGGCGGGTTCGCACCCTTGGCGTGGCAGTTCGTCGTGCAGGTCTCGGAGGTGCCGTTGTACGGCTTGCCCGAGTAGCCGGTGATGCCCGGATGTGCGCCTGCACTCCGCGCGAGCGTCACCGCCGCGACCGCTACGAACAGGGCGCAGCGCGGAGCGAGGCGAAGGTCGGTGCGCTCGTGCAAGGTCTCAGGAGCGTAGCACCACGAGCGCTTCGGAGACCTCGGTGACCACCATGGTGACGAGCTTCTCGTAGAGCGCCTCGCCCTCCTCGGCCGTCGCCTCGCGCGGCGCGCCCGTGTACGCGCGATCCATCCCGATCTCCGCGAAGGTCGCCTTCCCCGACCGTATGGCCTCCGAGAGGCTCAGCCCGAGCGACGGGAGCTCACCGAACGACCCGCGCACGCGCGCGCCCGCGGCGAGAGAGAGCGAAGTCTCGTAGCGGCCCGCGTGGCAGTCTCCGCGCTTGAACTCGTCGGACAGCGTGCGGCCCCAGCGACGCGTGAGCGGACACGCGACCGACCCTGCCCCCCTGGGGAGCCCCTCGATCGCAGCGCGAACGGCCGTGTCATGGGCCGGCTCGAGGTGATTGTTCACGAAGCAGACGTGACTGAAGCCCGTCGCGAGCAAGCTCTTCGCGATCGCGTGCAGCATCGCGGTGAGCGCCTCGGCAGGCACGCCGATCGCGCCCGCGAAGCCGGCGGCGTAGTCGGTCACGCCGTAGGGAACCGACGGAGCGACGACCGCGCGTACATCGGCCTCGAGGCGGTCGGCGGCGCGCTTCGCGCAGACGAGGCTGATCGTCGTATCGGTATCGAGCGGGAGGTGCGGCCCGTGGGGCTCGACGCTGCCGACGGGAACCAGCACGACAGCGGGGCCGGCCGCGAGGATCTCCGCGACCTCCTCGTACGTGAGGTCGGCGAGCATACGCGCCACGTCAGCTCGCCCCTTGCGCACGGGCTCGAAGCGCCTTCTTGTCGATCTTGCCGCGGTCGTTCTTGGGAAGATCGGCGACGAACTCGACGACGCGCGGATACTTGTATTTTGCAAGTTTCGCCCGCACGTGGTCCTGGAGCTCGACGGCGAGTGCCGTCGACTCGGCGTGCCCTGCGCGCAGGACGACGAAGGCCTTCGTCTTGACGAGCCCCTCTTCGTCGATGCCGATCACCGCGCACGCGGCCACCGACGTGTGTCCGAGCAGGCATTCCTCGACCTGCGTGGGCGCGACCCACTGACCTCCGACCTTGAGCAGGTCGTCCGCCCGGCCTGCGAAGTACAGGTAACCCTCCTCATCCATGTGGAAGAGATCGCCGGTGCGGCACCAGTGCCCGTGGAAGGTCTTCCAGCTCTTGTCGCGATCGAGCCAGTAGCCCTGGCTCACGCTGTCCCCCTTGACCCAGAGCACGCCGATCTCGCCCGGCGCACACGGTGCCGCGCCAGAGCCCTCGGCGTCCTCGGGGAGGACCTTGAGCTCGTAGCCACCGACGGCCTTACCGAGCGAGCCGACCTTGATGTCGCCGGGGCGGTTCGATGCGTAGATGTGGAACATCTCCGCCGAGCCGATGCCGTCGTAGACGTCACTCGCGAAGCGCTCGTTCCACCGGTCGAGGAGCGGGCCTGGGAGCGCCTCTCCGGCGGAGAGCGAGAAGCGCACGCTCGAGAGGTCGAGCCCGGGCTTGCCGGTCGCGGTGAGCTCGGCATCGTGCTCGAGGAGCTTGCCGAGCATCGTCGGCACGTTGGTCACGACGGTCGGGCGATACATCGCGAATGCGTTGGCGAGGCTCTCGGGGGTCGGACGCTCGCTGAAGAGCCCCGTGGTCGCTCCGACCGCAAACGGGAACATGAGGTTCGTCCCGGTCGCGTAGCCGAAGAAGAGGCGCGGCACGCTGACCGTGATGTCCTCTCTCCGGTAGCCGACGGTGTCCTTCGCGTAGACCTCGGTATTGAACGCGAAGTCGCGACCCGTATGAATGTTCGCCTTCGGCTCTCCCGTCGAACCGCTCGTGAAGAGCCAGATCGCTGGCTCGTCGCGGTGCACGCGCGTGACCTCAGCCTCGGGCGCAGCATCGAGCGCGGGCGCGAGCTCGAGCATCTTGGAGGTCGCGGCGAACGCGGAGATGCGCTGCTCGGCGTCCTCGCCGGTCGCGACGTCGGGGACGACGAGCACGACCTGCACCTCGCTGCCCGGAGCCTCCACGATCGTGCGCAAGGATGCGGCGACCTCGGGGGTCGTGATCACGGCGGTCGCCCGCGTGTAGCTCACGAGGTACGCGATGCTCTCGACGGGACCGTGCGGGTTTCCCATCGCGACGACCGCGCCCCGCGTGAGCGCACCGAAGAAGGACCACACGAACGGAGGCGAATCGGGGAGGACGATGAGGACGCGCTCACCGCGCCGCACGCCACGCGCCGCGAGCAGCCCCGCCATCTGGCGCGATTTCTTGGCGACGGCTTCGTACGTCCAGCTGCGATCGCCGAAGCGGAGCGCGACCTTCGAGCCGAGGCCTTCGCCCAGCCGATCGTAGAGGAAGTACCGGGCGAGACTCAGGTCTTCGGGGAGCGCGCTCACAGCGCGGTCTTACCTGGACGGCGCGGGGAAGAGAAGCCGCGCGCGGCTAGGTGGTCTCAGTACGAGCAGCGGACGCCGATGCCGTAGTAGCCCTCGGGGGTCGCGGGGAACTGGCTTGCCCACGACGTGGTCTTCAGGTTCTTCTCGTGGTTTTCCCACGACTGCGTCCAGACGAACGACTTGGCGGCATCGCGGACGTAGGGCATGAGGTTGCCGGCGGCGTCCATCACGCCGTGCATGTTCGCGCCGGTCGGGCGACGTCCGGGGGGCGCGATGTAGAACGCGTGATCGAGCGGGTACTGACCGTTGACGGTCCGGAGACCCGCGGGCGGGTTCGGCGTCTCGTAGCTGTAGCGATGAATGAGGCGCATGTCCGCGCTCTGCGGGTTGTACGCGGACGTGTCGTTCCACTGCCACGGGTAGCCCGTCGCGCCGCCGGCACGACCGCGGTTCTCGTAAACCCAGCTCATCTCGGCGGTGCTCACGAGGTGACCGCCGTCGAACGCGCAGACGGCCGCGGCCATGTTCCACGGCACGCAGTTGAGCGCCTTCTCGTCGAGGGCGTCCTTCGAGAAGTCGGACTTCTCGGCGGCGACGCCGTCGACCGCGTCCTGCCAGAACGTGCGGCCACCCTGGTTGGCGACGTCGCATCCACGCTTGCCTTGCGGGCTGAGGAGGATGTTCACGTCGTCCATGTTCTCGGGCAGTCCGCCGGTGAGGGACGGGTCCCAGCCCTTGGGGTTGGTGGAGGCCCACTGCTTCAGGTTGCCCTGGAAGCGCTCGGCGAAGGCGCGCATGCGGCCCGCGGTGACGGCGTACTTGTCGATCGAGAACGCGCCGCCCTGGCCGGCCGGACGGTCCGCCACGTCGACGCGCGTGCAGCAGCTCTCGTGCTTGGCGTCCGCCGCACCCGTCTCGCCCGCGCCGCAGGTGTCGCCGCCGAAGTGTGCCGTGCATCCCATGAAGGCGACGCACTTCTTCTCGTACGAGCAGGCATCCGAGGCGCAGTCGCCGTTCGTCGCGCAGCTCATCGCGACCGCGCACTTCGGCGCCTTCGTGCCGCCGCAGTCGACGTCGGTCTCGTCGCCGTTCTTCGCGCCGTCCGTCGGAGACGGCGAGGCGCACTTCTTCGCCGTGCAGATCGCGTTGGTGCAGTCACCGCCGACCTCGCACGCCTGACCGTCGACGCACTTCGGCGCCTTCGTACCGCCGCAGTCGACGTCGGTCTCGTCACCGTTCTTCGCGCCGTCGGTCGGAGACGCGTTCAAGCTCGCGGCCGTGGGCGCGCAGCGACCGTCCGTGCAGAGACCCGAGCGACAGTCGAAGCCGACCTTGCAGTCCGAGCCCTCGGTCTTGCCGTTCGGGTTCGGGGTCGCATCGGCGGCCGGGTCGGCCTCGCTCGTGCTCGAGCAGGCCGCGAGGCCCGCAAGCATCAGCGCCCCGACGGCGATGACAGAGGAGAAGGAGGTAGCGCGGTCACGCGAGAGTGCGGAGAAATGCAGGCCCATCGAACGGGTGCGGACTGCACGAAGCTTGCCGGACGCAGGGGGCGAGGTGGATCACGTCGGGCCCACCCACGAGATTTCGCGAGAGCGAGCGAATCCCCGGCGCAGAGTCGTGTCCACGGCGAGTGGACGCGAGCAATCACGGAGGAGCGAGACGTAACCGCGACGTGGAAAGGAGCAACCCCGGTGGATCGGAATCACCCCGCGAGCGGTGCGTGGACCGCGCATAAGATGCCGCAGGATGTAGGGAAACTGGGGAGACCGACGAGCGCGCGTCAGTCGGGGATCCGCACGTGCGCAGTGCCGCTCATCGGGCCGCGGTTGCCCGCGAGGTCGTAGGGCTTCACGGCGTAGCGGTAGGTCGCGCCAGGGACGACGCGCGTGTCCTCGTAGCGCGCCGAGAGCGCGCGGACGCTCGCGTGATGCGTGAGGAGCGGGACAGCTTCGCCGAGCGCCTCGCCGCGGAAGACCTGGTAGCCGTACATCGCGTCGGCATCGGTCGCTGCCTTCCAGCGGAGGACGACTCGCCCTTCCTTGTGCTCGGCGGTGAGCTCGGCGCCCGCGGCGGGCCAATCGGGGGGCGTCGTGTCGTCACTCTCCGGAGCCTGGCCGAGCTTCTTCGGCCAAAGCGTGCAATCTACACGCTTAAAGTTCTCGTCGAGGGTCTTGCAGACGTTGCCGTAGATGCAGCGAACGACCCGCTCTTCGTGGCCGTGCTGCCACTTCTTCGGGAGGTCGGGATCCGCGAGTAGAGCGCGTGCCATGCCGACGAGATCGCCCTGCCCGCGCGCGACGACCTTCTCGGCGAGCTCCTTCGTGCCGAGCTTGCCCACCGCGATGACCGGGGTATCGAGGTTGGCGGCGCGGAGAGCCGCGCGGACGGCCTCCGGGATCGCGAGGTTCGCGCCGTCCGGATACGCGGCGCCCGGCATGCAGCGATCACCGGAGTAGCCCGTGTACGGATAGAGCGGCTCGCCCGCGATGACGCGGGCGTCCTCGAACTTTCCGCCGGCGGAGAGCGAGATGTAGTCGGCGCCGGCGCGCGCGAGCTCGATGGCGATCGGGCCGGCGTCGAGGACGGTGTAACCGTTGCGGATGCACTCCTCACCGAGGAAGCGCACGCCGATGGGGAAGTCGTCACCGACGGTGGCGCGTACGCTGCGCATCACCCGGAGCGGGAGACGCAGGCGATTGGCGAGTGACCCGCCGTACTCGTCCTTGCGCGGGTTGAGGCGCGAGAGGAAGGAGGAGAGCGTGTACGCGTGCGCCATGTGGAGCTCGACGCCATCGAAGCCGCAGGCGCGCGCGCGGAGCGCAGCGTTACCGTAGGCGTCGACGATCGCGTCGAGGTCGTCCTTCGAGAGCATGTCGACCGTCTGGCGCCAGCCGGAGCGCGCGATCTTGAGAAAATGGATGATCTGCGGGACGACCTTGGAGGGGCCGGCGTCGTGGACACGGCGCGCGAGGTCCTCGAGGCCCGGGACGAACTCGCCTCCGGAGATGCGGAGCAACGGGCCGCTCTTCGCGGAGTGGACCGCCATCGCCTCGACGACGATGAGACCTACGCCGCCGCGAGAGAATCGCGTGTATCGCGCACGTATATCGTCGTTGACCACACCATCCTCGCCGGAGAGGCGCGTCACCATCGCGGGGAGGACGAGCCGGTTCGGCAGCGTCATCGTGCGAATCGGAAACGGCTCGAACAGCACGCTCATGGCGCGAGCCTCCGTCGCTTCACTTCGTCGGAGGCGGTGCGACGAGGGCTCCGCCGATGATGAGCTTCTGGATCTCCGTGGTCCCCTCGTAGATGCGGAGCGGACGAATCTCGCGGTACAGGCGATCGACGACGCAGCGATCAGTCACGCCCAGGCCACCGAAGAGCTGCACGGCGCGGTCGATGATGCGCTGCGCGGCCTCCGTCGCGTACATCTTCGCCATCGCCACGCTGGTCGCGGTCGCGCGGCGGGCAGCCGCCGCGTCGGCGCCGGGCTGGTCCTTCTCCCACGCGGCACGGAAGACGAGGAGGCGCGCGGCGTCGAGCTCGGTCGCCATGTCGGCGAGCGCGGCCTGCGTGAGCTGGAACTCGGCGAGCGGCTTGCCGAACTGGATGCGTGTGGTCGTGCGGGCGATGGCCTCATCGAGCGCGCGGCGCGCCATTCCGACGGCTGCCGCCCCGACCGACGTGCGGAAGACGTCGAGCGTTCCGAGCGCGAGGCGAAGGCCGTGGCCGACCTCGCCGAGCAGCGCGCTCGCGGGGACCTTGCAGGCGTTGAGGCCGACGCGCCCGAGCGGGTGATCGACGCTCATCGCGATCGGCTCCGTGGTGAGCCCGTCAGCCTTGGCATCGACGAGAAAGGCGCTGATGCCCTTCTTGCCCTGGGCAGGGTCGGCGTTGGCAAACACGATGTAGTGGTGCGCGATGCCGACGTTTGAGATGAAGACCTTCTCGCCGTCGAGGATCCAGGTGTCGCCTTCGCGGCGCGCCGTGGTGCGCATCGAGGCGACGTCGCTGCCGGCCTCGGGCTCGGTGAGGGCGAAGGCGCAGACGCGCTCGCCGGCGACGACCTCGGCGAGGACGGACGCGCGGCGGGCAGCTTCTCCCGCGAGGAGGATCGGGTGTGAGCCGAGGCCCTGGACCGCGAAGATCGAGTCGGCGAGGGGCGATACGTACGCGATGGCCTCGCGCGCGACGGAGAGCGCGCGCACATCGACGCTCGCGCCGCCGTTGCCCCAGGCGCCGCCGCCGTGGCTCTTGGGGACGAGGAGCTTCGTGAGGCCGAGCTCGGCGAGGCGTGGGACGACGCGCGCCGGTTCGTGGAGCGCGACGTCCTCGTCAGAAAGAGCGGTGTCGCAGTCCTTGCCGAGCGCGCGGTGCGCGTCGTCGAAGAACATGGGGAGCGCCGACCACGAGGGGCGTGTTCGGTTCGGGGGAGCGGCCATCGTGGTGCTCAGGCCTTCCGCGGGGGCGAAGCGATGAAAGGCCCGCTCGCGCCCTCGAAGACGCACGGCTCCTTCTTCACCCACGAGTCGTAGGCGGTGCGGAAGTCGGGGTGCTGCATGCAGATGGCCTGCGCCTGGGCTTCGGCCTCGATCGCTTGATCGAGGGTCATGGTGTGCTCGCTCTCGAGCATCTGCTTCGTCATCGCGTGGGCGAACGCCGGGCCGGAGGCGAGACGCTCGGCGAGGGCGAGCGCCTCGGGGACACAGGCCTCGGGGGCGACCACCCTCGACACCAGGCCGATGCGAAGCGCCTCTTCGGCCGAGACGACGTCGCCGAGGAAGAGGAGCTCGTTCGCGCGCGCGAGACCGACCACCCGCGGGAGAAGATACGCGGCGCCCATGTCCGCACCGCACAGGCCGACCTTCGGGAAGATGAAGCCGAACTTGGCCGCCGAGCTCGCGATGCGAAAATCGCACGCGAGCGCCATCACGGCGCCCGCGCCGACGGCAGTGCCGTTGACCGCGGCGACGACCGGCCGGCGAAGCGCGCGGATGTTGCGAATGAGCGCGCCCGTCACGCGCGTGAAGGCGACGAGGCCCTTCATGTCGCGCGCGAAGAGCTCGCCGATGATCGAGTTCACGTCGCCGCCCGAGCAGAACGCGCGGCCTTCACCGGTGACGAGGACGGCGCGGACGGCGTCCACGTGGTCGAGCGCGGCGAACGTGTCGCGGAGCTCCTCGTAGACCTCGAAGGTTAGCGAGTTGAGCGTATCGGGGCGCGTGAGCGTGATCGACGCGACACCCGAGGGCGAAAGCTCGTAGCGGAACGTCTTCGGCTTGATGCTCATGGGTTCCTCGTCCGTGTGGAGGTTCGGAGGCGAGCGAGCGTCAGGACGGGAGGATCGCGACGCCTTCGATCTCGACGAGCGCGCCCGGCTCGAGCAGGCCGGCGACCTTCACGAGGCTCATGGCCGGGTAGTACTTGCCGAGGCGGCCGCGCCAGCCTTCGCCGATCGCCGGCGCGCCAGCGCGATAGGCGTCGAGGTCGGTGACGAACACAAGGAGTTTGACGATGTGCTCGGTCGCGCCGCCGGCCTCGCGGACGATGTCGATCACGTTGTCGAGTGCCTGGAGGAACTGGACTGCGAAGTCCGGGCTGACGATGTGAGCATCCTTGTCCCAGCCGATCTGGCCGGCGATATGGAGGACGCGACCGCCCGGCATGTCGGTGAGGATGCCGTTCGCATAACCGCGCGGCTTGGGGAAATGCGAAGGGTGGATGACCTTGTGACCCATATGCAGCCGCCTCCGGTGCGCGGAGGGTGTAGGCGCGAACGGCGCGAATGTAAAGCAAGGGTGGGCCGCCCCAGGCCCGAGGTGCGGTCAGGTCTCCGCAGCCCGGCGAAGGCGGTCCGCGACGGCCCACCATCCTGGGGCCCCAGGCACGCGTTCGATGACGAGGGCGTCGAGCCCCGCGGCATCGGCGTCGTGGAGGGCCGCGAAGATCGCCTGCGCGTAGGCGGGCGCCTCCGCGGGCAGCACAGTCAACGTGGTGAGGGAGAGACCGCCTCCGCTGACCGCAGCCTCAAGCTCGCTCGTCGCAGCCTCGCTCCACACGATGGCCCCGAGGCGGTGCGCTGGGCTGGCGGACGAGGACGTGCTCGCGAGGCCTCTCAGCTCGCTCAGGACCGCCGCCCCGGCGTCGACCAGGAGGACACGCGTGCGCGGCGCATAGTGCTTCGCCGCTAGACCGGGCGAGGCACGTGCGGCATCCCCCGCGAGGGAGATCGCTTCGTAGACGATGCCGGGAACGACGGCGCGGAGCGCGTCGAGCCCGGCGGCTCCGGCACGGAGCACGCGGGGCGGTTCGTTCACGATGTCCACCACGGTGGACTCGATGCCGTGAGCGCAGGGTCCGGCGTCGAGGACGAGGTCGACGCGATCGCCCAGCGATCGCACGACGTGCGCGGCCGTAGTGGGCGAGATGTGCGTGTGGGCGTTGGCGCTCGGCGCCGCGAGCGGCTCGCCGACCGCACGAATGAGCGCGAGCGCGACCGGATGCTGGGGTGCGCGGACCCCGACGGAATTGAGACCACCGGACACGACGTCCGGCACGTGCGGGGCACGGGCCACGACGAGCGTGAGCGGCCCTGGCCAGAACGCGAGCGCGAGGCGCGAGGCGCGCTCCGACCATGAGGTCGTGAGCGTGCGCGCCATCGCCTCGCCGTCCACGTGGAGAATGAGGGGGTGTCCCGTGGGCCGCTCCTTTGCGGCGAAGATGCGCCGAACGTCCGCCTCGTGGAGCCCGCGCGCCCCGAGCCCGTAGACGGTCTCGGTCGGGAACGCCACGAGGCCTCCCCGCGCGAGGACGAGCGCGGCCTCGGCGATCACCGCCGGCTCGGGGCTCGTGGCCGACACGCGGAGCACTCGGGGCACGGCGCGGAGCTTAGTAGAAGAGGGAGACGAGCGCGCGGCCCGAAGGTAACGTCTCCCGTCGATGGCAAGCCGGCGCGGGAACGAAGCAACGTTCGTGTTGGTCGCAGCGACGTCGCTCATCGCGACTCTCGCCGCGGTGGCGTGCGGTGGTGGCAAGTTGCCAGCCGCCGCGCCCGGAAGCGCAGGCGCGAGCGCGCGCGCCGACGCTGGGGGCGCCAGCAACGGGTCGTTTGCCCTCACCCCTCCCCCGAGCGGCCTGCCGCCCGTCGCAATCATGCCGCCCGCGGGCGTCACCGGCTCGAAGAAGGCGAAGAAGAAGAGCGATCCGGCGCTGTTCTCCTGCGGCGGCGGCGCGAAGCCGATCGCGAAGGACCCCGCCGACCTGGTGAAACGCCTCGGCGAATCATGCGCGTCGGCCGCCAAGATGAAACCCGTCGGCGCGATGATCCGCGCGCAGCAGGCCGATCGCGACGCCCACCAGGAGCACAAGCTGCGGGTCGAGGCGAACAAGTGCTACCGCGTCGTGTTCGCGACCGACGAGAACGTCCACGACGCGGTCGTCGTCATGCGCGACTCGGCGGGCGACGTCGTCGCCGAGTCGGCGGGGGCGGCATTGCCGGAGGACGGCGCGGTTTGCTTCACGGCCGCCGACGAGGTCACGCTGCTCATCGGTGTCGGCGCTGGCAAGGGCTCCTACGCCGCGCAGGTCTGGAGCGACTAGAAGGCGTGCCTCTCCGGCGGGTAACGCGCCCGGTGCTATTCGTGACGTAGCGCGACGATCGGATCGAGCGCCGCCGCGCGGCGAGCCGGGAAGAAGCCGAACGCGATGCCCGTCGCCGCGCTCGTCGCCACCGCAATCGCGAGCGCCACTGGGTCGAGCTTCATTGGCCATCCCAACGTCCCGCCGAGGACCGCGATCGCGCCGATCCCCGTGAGCGCACCCGCGATGCCGCCGATCAGCGCCAGCACCACGGCCTCCACCAGGAACTGCAGCATGATGTCGTTCGCGCGCGCGCCAATCGCCATACGAATGCCGATCTCGCGCGTCCTCTCGGTCACGCTCACCAGCATGATGTTCATCACGCCGATGCCACCGACCACGAGGCTGACCGCCGCGATGCATACGAGCAGCACGGTCAGCAGCGAGTAGATCGCCCCCTGCATCGCCTGGAACTCCTGCTGCGTGCGGATCCAGAAATCCGGCTCGCGATCGTCGCCGATGCGATGACGCTGCCGGAGGATGCTGTCGATCTGCTTCACCGCGCGCTGCGTCGTCTCCGCGCTCGTCGCCGAGACCAGCAAGACTCCCGCAAACCCAGGCGCCGTCCGCATGATGCGCCCGCGCATCGTACCGATCGGCATGAGGACCATGTTGTCCTGGTCACCGCCAAACGGCGCTTCGCCCTTCGACTCGAGCACGCCGACCACCCGAAACGTGTAGCGCCCGGTGCGGACGCTGCGCCCGACCGGATCCTGATCGCCGAAGAGCTTCGTCGCGACCGTCGAGCCGAGGACGCAGACCTTCGCCTTCGTCGCCTCGTCGTGCTCGTCCCACTGTGCTCCAGTCTTCACCGCCCAGCTGCGCACCGAGAAGAAGGACCGATTCGAACCGATGACCTGCGCCGACCAGTTGCGCTCGCCCGCCACGAACTGCGCGCGCGACCGCAACGCCGGCGCGACCGCCGAAACGCTCACGGCCTCGCGCACGATCGCCTTGCCGTCGTCCTCCGTGAGCCGCGCCCCCGCCCCGAGCGCACCACGTGCTCCCGACGCCGCCGCGCTCTGCGGGGCGATCATGATCACGTTCGAGCCCATGTTCTGGATCTGGTCGGAGACCTGATCGCGCGCGCCCGCACCGAGCGCCGTCACCGTGACGACCGCGGCGACACCGATGAGGATGCCTAGGATCGTCAGCGACGCGCGCAGCGTGCTTCGCACGATCGAGCGTATCGCGAGCCGAGCTCCAGTGAGGAAGGCGCCGAGCATTCGCTACTCCTGCCTCAGCGCTTCGATCGGATCGAGCTTGGCCGCGCGCCGCGCCGGGAGATACCCGAACACCACGCCGATGATCGCGCTCGTCGCGACCGCGACGACGACCGACTCGACGCTCGGCACCGCGTTCCATCCTAGCGCGCGACCGAGACCGATGGTGGCCCCGGCCCCGACCACGATGCCGAGCACCCCCCCGGCCATGCTCAGTACGATCGCCTCGATCAGGAACTGGATCAGGATATCGCGCTCGCGCGCGCCGATGGAGAGGCGGATACCGATCTCCCGTGTCCGCTCCGCGACGCTGACGAGCATGATGTTCATCACGCCGATGCCGCCGACCACGAGGCTCACAGCGGCCACGGAGAGAAGGAGCGCCGAGAGCACGTCAGCGATCGCCTGTTGCGCCTGGCGAAACTCGGCCTGGGTGTTGACGACGAAGTCGGCGTCCTTCCCGTCCGCGATTCGATGGCGCTGCCTCATGATCGACGTGATCTGTTCCTGCGCGCGGGCGGTCGTCTGATCCGACGTGGAGCTCGCCATGAACATGTCGACCCGCCCCGGAGCGGTGTGCATGACACGCGCACGAAAGCTGCCAATCGGCATGAGAATGCGATCGTCCTGGTCCTCACCGAAGGGCGAATTCCCCTTCGGCTCGAGCAAGCCGATGATGCGATACGGCGAGCGACCGATCCGGATCGTGCGCCCAATCGGATCGTCGGTCCCGAAGAGCTTGTCGGAGACGGTCGTGCCGATCACGCACACCTTCGTCTTCAACGTCTCGTCGCTCTCGGTCCAGAGATCGCCCTTCGAGATGCGAAAGCGGCGGATCGGAAAGTACGAGATCGTCGTGCCAGCGATCATCGTGGCAGCGTTCTTGTCGCCGTAGACCACCTGCGCGGCCGTGGAGAGGAACGGAGCGACGCGCTCGACGCTCACGGCATCGCGCGCCACCGCCCGCGCGTCGTTCTCGGTGAGACGACCGGTGACCTTCCCGCGTGCGCCCGAGGACTGGACGTTCTCCGGGTTGATGAAGAGGAGGTTGGAGCCGAAGCTATCGATCTGGCTGCCCACGCTCTCCGACGCGCCACCGGCGAGCGCCGTCACGATCACCACCGCCGTGACGCCGATCAAGATTCCGAGGACCGTGAGCGCCGCGCGCAGCTTGTTGCGCACGATCGCGGAGAGCGCGAGACGGATCGCACCGAGGACCAGCGCGAGCCCACTCACGTGTGCCCGCCCGCGCCGGCTCCTTCTTTTGGTTTCGACAGCGGCGAGACGAGCGGAGAGACGGCCGAGAGGACGAGGTAGCGCGCGAGCGCGACCGTCGCGAGGCCGAGCAGCGTGACGCCGAGCGCCGCGACCGCACCGCCCGACGAGAGCCCGTCAAGACGATCGAGGAGCTCCTTACTATTCGGCATCCATCCGAGCGCGAACGCCGGCGCGATCACGCACGCGACGACGAGCGTGTAGGTGATCGCGATGCGGACGCGCTGGTCGCTCGTGAGCGGACGGCCGAGTCGCTTGCCGCCGAACCAGCTGGCGACGAGCGCCTCGAGGACGAAGCCGAACGCCAGCGGGATCACCGTCGAAGACGTATCGAGCACGAGCTTCGTGTAGAGCCCGCCGAGCACGATGCCCACGATGCCCGCCGCGACCATCGCAACATAGAGGAGCGTGGGGACGGGGCCCCCGAGGCGGCGACGCGCGGCGAGAGCGGGATCGGCGTCTTCGTCCTTGGAGGAGGCGCCGCTGTGATCCTCGACCGGAAGCGCCGCCAGCTCGGCGGCGGCGTCGAGCGGCTTCTCGTGCGTGATGTCGGTCACGATCCGGCCGTCGCGGAAGGTCACCACGCGCGAGGCACAAGCCGCGATGTCGTGCTCGTGCGTGACGAGCACGATCGTGATGCCGCGGTCCTGGTTGAGGCGCTGGAGGAGCGCGAGCACCTCGAGGCTCGTCCGCGTGTCCAGGTTCCCGGTGGGCTCGTCGGCGAGGAGCATCGGCGGGCGCGTCACGAGGGCGCGCGCGATCGCGACGCGAGCTGCTGACCGCCAGACAGCTGGTTTGGTGTATGATGCACACGATCGCCGAGACCGACGGTGTCGAGCGCCTCGTTCGCCCACTTACGCCGCTCGCGTGCGCTGACGCCGCGATACACGAGCGGGAGCTCGACGTTCTCGAGCGCCGTCGTGCGCGGGAGCAGGTTGAAGCCCTGGAAGATGAACCCGATGAGGCGATTGCGCAGGATCGCGCGCGCATCGCTGCCGCGCGTGCCCACGTCGAACCCGCCCAGCTCGTAGACGCCCCGGGTAGGCCGGTCGAGGCACCCGAGGATGTTCATGAGCGTGCTCTTACCGGAGCCGCTCGTTCCGACGATCGCGACGAACTCGCCCTGCTTGATCTCGAGGTCGACCTCGCGCAGCGCGCGCACCGTCCCCGCCCCGGAGTCGTAGTCCTTCTCGACGCGGCGAAGAGTGATGAACGCAGACTCCATGGGCGCTCAGAACATCTTTCCCTTCTTCTTCTTGTCGGCGTCGTCGATCTCGTCGGTGACGATCTTCGTACCCGCGGGAAGCCCGCCCTGGATCTCGGTGGTGAGGCCGTCGGTCACGCCGACCTGAACGATGCGCGGCTCGGACTTCTCGTCGCCGAGCTTCTCGTTCGTTACGACGTAAACGCGCCCGTTGCCCTTCGCCAGCGGCGGCTCCGGCGGCTGCGCAATGGGCTTGCCGTTCGGCCCCATGGGCGGCGTGGGCTTGTAGCGGAGCGCCGCGTTCGGCACCCGGAGCGCGCCCTTCACCTCGCGGGTCTTGATGGTGACCGTCGCGGTCATGCCGGGTCGCAGCTTCTCCTCGGGGTTCTCGACCTCGACGACCGCGGAGTACGTGACGACACCCTGCACGTTGTTCGGGCTGTAGCGAACCTGCTCGACCTTGCCGTGGAACGACTCGCCCGGGAACGCGTCGACGACCGCGTCCGCCTCCATGCCTCCCTTCAGCTTACCGACGTCGGCCTCGTCGACGTCCGCCATCACGCGCATCTTCCGGAGGTCCTGAGCGATGACGAAGAGAACCGGCGCCTGGAAGCTCGCAACGACGGTGGCGCCGGGGTCGATCGTGCGCGACACGACGACGCCGTCGACCGGCGAGTAGATCTTGGTCCAGGTGACGTTGGTCTGCGACTGCGCGAGCTGCGCCTGGATGGCGCCGATCTGCGCCTCGGCGGAGGAGACCTGCGCCTTCGCTACCTCGAACTGACCCTGCACCGTGTCGAGCTCGCCCTTGCTCGCGAGATTCTGCTGGAAGAGGCGCTGCGTGCGCTCGAAGGCGACCTTCGCCGCAGCGGCGTTCGCCTTCGAGCTCTCGAGGTTCGCCTTCTGCGCGGCGACCTGCGCGGACGCCTGCGTCACCTGCGAGCCGTACTGAATGGGATCGATCTCGCAGAGGAGGTCGCCCTTCTTCACGACGGAGTTGAAGTCGACGAACACCTTGGCGACACGGCCGTTCACCTGCGAGCCGACGTTGACCTGGAGGACAGGCTGCACCGCGCCGGTCGCCTGGACCTTCTCCGCGACGTCACCCGTGCTCGGCGTGGTCGTGACATACCGTGCAGGAGGAGGAGGACGGTTCTTCGCCCGGAAGACGAGGCCGCCTCCGATGAGGAGGGCCACGACGCCGAGCGCCGTGAGCCGGCGAAGCCATCGACGGCCTCCTTCTTCGGCCGCGAGGGCGCGCCGGACGTCGTCGTTGATGGCTGCCCGTTCGCTCATGTGACCAAGTGCTCCAAAGCCGCGAGGAGCATAGATATTCCTCGGGAAGGGGCAAACGCCCATGGGCGTTTTCCCTCAGGTTTCGATGCCGCGCGCCATCTAGAGGAGCCGAGGCGGTTCCAACCCAAGGACGCACAACGTCTTTTGTCCTAGTGACGTGGACACGGTATCGTCGCTAGCCCTCATCGGGACCGCAGGTGCGGAAACGGAGTCCGAGGCCTTGTTCGGAGGCCCGCGGATCTCCCATGAAATCCACGATCCGCCGGCGTCGCATACACGCCCGGTGGGGAGCCTGAAGCGGACCCGCACGCCGACGATGCCGAAAACGACCGACCGCGACCTCGTCGATCGTGCCCGCAATGGGGAAAAGGCCGCTTTTGGTGAGCTCGTGCGCCGCCATCAGCAGCGGATCCACCGTCTGGCCGTCCACATGCTGCGCGACCGTGCCGAAGCCGAGGACGTCACCCAGGAGACGTTCATCCGGGCATTCCAGGCTCTTTCGCGCTTCGACGGGCGGAGCGAGGCATACACGTGGTTCTACCGGATCACGATCAACCTCTCCTTGAACCGCATCCGGTCGCGGAAGACCTCTCGCGCGACTCACGACACCGAGGATCCTCGCCTCGACGGGCTCCTGACCGACAAGAAGCCCGAGACTTCCGACCCCGCCGGCTCGGCTCAACGACGCGAGCTCTATCTCGTGCTGTGTCAGGGCATCGACCAGCTCAGCGAGACGCTCCGGACGACCCTCATCCTCGTCTGTATCGACGGCCGTTCCCACGAGGACGTCTCGTCGATCCTGGGTGCACCGGAAGGCACGATCGCATGGCGCATCCACGAAGCGCGGCGCAAGCTGAAGGAGTTTCTGAATGCTCGGGGCTTCGACCCCGAGGGAGATGGGACGTGAGTGAGACACCGAAGAAGCTGAGCCTCGATGCCGCGCTGCGAGAGTGGCCCGAGCACGGGAAAGCCGCGTCCGAGTGGGAGGAAATGGCCCACCGGATCGACGAGCGCGTGGGGGCCGCGGACCCTGGTGCGAGCGTTGCTTTCGTCTCTGACGAAAATTTATTCGCAGACCCCCTTGGACAAATCGAAGAGGACGGTCATAACCACGCCTCGCCACCGACCCGCGGTATTGCCGGGGAAACACGCGTCTCAAAGGATTCAACGATGACGATGCCTGCCGACCGAGAGCGCGATCGCCGCAGCCTCCAGGACCTCGCGAAGATGGGAAGCATGGGCGGCCTCACGCCCCCTCCCGCCTCCGTGCGTTCGCCGAACTCATCCGCTCCGAGCGGCGTGCACCGCGCCGGCGAGGCCAAGGGTGACGACTCGGGTCTCATCGATTTCGCAGCCGTCTCGCAGCCCGCCCCGCCGGTGGCGCCTGCCCCCACGGCGCTCGCCAAGGCGGGCATCTTCGATGACGAGCCGGCGTCCGTCAGACCGGGTCCCGTCTCGTCCGCACCCATCTCGCAGCAACTGCAGCAGCCCGCGCCGTCGATGCCTCCGTTTGCGCCCGCGCCGGCCAGCATGCCGCCCGCGTCGCTGCACGGTGCGGTCGCGCAGGCGCCTGGCTCGTTCGTTCCGGCCAGCACGGCGGCGGCGTCTTCGTCGCAGCAGGCGCTCGGCGCGATGGCCGCTCCCCAGAGGAAGGGGAACGGCAAGGTCATCGCTCTCGTGCTTGGTGGCCTCGTGGCCGTCAGCTCGATGGCCGCCGGCGGCTTCGTCTTCATGAAGCACCGCGCCGCGACCGACGCGTCGAAAATGGCGATGAACACCGCGCCCACGGTCGCACCGGTGGTTGCGGCGGCTCCGCCGGAAGTGAAGCCCGCGGATCCGACGCCGGCGCCCGAGGCCACGGTCGATCCGAACGCGCTCCCCGCCGTCGTGGCGGTCGCGAAGCCTGTCGCCAAGGGCGGCGCGCCGGCTCCGGTCGCTGTTGCCGCGGCCGCCAAGCCGACGAAGGAGGAGAGCGCCAAGCTCTCCGCGAAGGATCTCCCGACGACCCCCACCGGTCCGGGCGGCGATCTCGGAAGCGCCATGGGCAAGGCCGTCGGTGCAGACGGCAAGGCCGTCGACGCCACCCCGGCGGCGGGCAGCACGGGACCGCAGTTCGCGGCCGGCACCGTCCCGCAGAAGCCCTCGCAGGGCGCCGTCACGGGCGCCATCGGCGCGGTCCTCCCAGGCGCGCGTGCGTGCCTCGGGCCGGACGATCCCGTCTCTCGTGCGACGATCACCTTCGCGTCGGCCGGCAACGTCCAGA
This sequence comes from Myxococcales bacterium, assembly GCA_025351875.1. Taxonomy (GTDB): domain Bacteria; phylum Myxococcota_A; class Polyangia; order Polyangiales; family Polyangiaceae; genus Labilithrix. The sequence goes on from JANXVA010000407.1 coordinate 19,796, forward strand.
GTGTCAATGTCACCGGCGGCGCGGCGGGCAAGCCTGCGGAAGGGTGCATCAAGGCTGCGCTGAGCAAGGCGAAGGTCACGCCGTTCGCCGAGGCGACGTACATGGCGCCGATCACGATCCGTCACTGAGCAGGAGCCAGCGCCCCCGAGGGGCACGGCTCGAAGCGTCTCCCGCGGCTAAGTCGCGGGGGACGTTTTCGTTTTTGCGCCTTCAGGGGTGGGCCGAGGAAGCGCGAGCCTTGACACCCCCGCGTTCTTTGGCCATGGTGCGCCGCTCTTCGAGGAAAATCATGGTCTCGTCTACTCAGCAGTTCAATCGGATTCGCAAGCGCAAGCAGACCACGGCCGGGAAGCGCAACAAGCGCGACCTTCGCCGCAACGGCACCCCCGTGTTTCCCATCCACCAGGATGGCTACAACGCGAAGGCCGCGGACGCGAAGAAGACCGTCTGAGCGCGGCGCGGTGAGCGGGCTCGCGAAGCCCCTGACCCCGGCACGCTCGGAATGTGCGCGGCGCACAGCGCGGCTGTTCGCAGGTGCCGTCGCGTGCGTGCTCTCCTGCGCGCCACATCCTGCGCCGTCGCGGCCCCCGCTGCGTGAGGTCTGCGCGGACATGCCCGCGTGTCCGTCGTGGGTCGACGCCTTCATGGCGAACCGCGCGACGCTGCACGTGTACGTGTTCGACGGCGTGTCGGGAACGCCCGCGTGCACACGCAGCAAGAGCGTTCACGTGACCGTCTATGTCGACGAACAGCCGGTCGGCGTCACGGACGTCCCGTGCCTGGACGCGGCACGGACGCCGGCGCCCTTCTATCCGGTGGACGGCGGAGCGGTCGTCCCTGGGATGCACGAGCTGCGTGTCGACGCGCAGACCGCCCAGGGCGTCGTGCACGGCTCGACCCTCGTGAGCCTGCCCGCGTTCGATATCCCGCCGGACGGGCAGCCGGTCGTCGGCGCGGAGATCCCGGTGGGCCTCGGACCGGACGACCTCGCGATCGGGCCGCCGCAGGTTTACCCGCCGAAGGCGCAGTAGTGCTCAGGCTGCGCCGACCGGCGCGACCTTCGGGGCACGGGCGAGGCCCCACCAGCGCCACGCGCTGCCGACGATCACCATCGTCACGCACGTGAGAAGAATGAGCGTGACGACGACGTTCACGAGACCGAGCGTCGCCGTTGCCTCATTCGCCATGAGCGGCAGGAAGATGATTCGAACGCTCTGGACGCCGGCCGTGATGGTGGTCGTGCCGACGAAGAGCAGAGGACCGAGCGTGACGAGCGCGTAGATCTTCTTCTTCCCCTCGCGGAGGATGATCGTCGTCCCGACGCAAAGCGCCGTGCAGGCGAGGAGCTGGTTCGCGATGCCGAACATCGGCCAGATCGTCGAAATGTTCCCGGTCAGGATGAAGTAGCTCCAGCCCGCCACGATGATCGTGGTCGCGATGAAGGCCCCTGGCTTGCTCGTCGACTTGCCCAGCTCGGGTGAGAGCCGGCCCATGAACTCCTGCATGAGGAAGCGGCCGATGCGCGTCCCCGTGTCGATGGTCGTGAGGATGAAGAGCGCCTCGAACATGATCGCGAAGTGGTACCAGTACGCGAGCAGGGTGCTCATCCCCGGGAGCCCGCTGAACACGCGTGCCATGCCGACGGCAAGGGACACTCCGCCGCCGGTGCGCGCGGCGACGATCTCGTCTGCCTCGCGCTGCATCGCGGGTAGCTCCTTTACGTGGACGCCGAGGCGCGCGAAGTCAGCATCCTCGAGCATCGTCGCGCGCGCGGCGGCAGGATCGACGTGGTACTCGAGCGCGGCGAGCGTTCCGTTCGAGAGCGCGAGCGCGTGGGCGAGGCTCACCTTCCTGCCTGCGAGCGAGGTCACGTTTTGCCCTGTTTTCAGGCCTAGCAGCTCGCGGTCGTGAGGCGTGAGCACGCTGTCGATGGAGGCGAGTTGGGTAGCGTCGCGCGCGAGGCCGGCGCCGCGAGAGGAGTCGTCGGCGACGATCGCGACCTGCGGGTTCGTGTTGATGGCCACGTAGTCCTCCTGCGGCATGGCGCAGGCAGCGATGAGCGCGGTGATGCCGACGAGCCCCTCCATGAGCATCGCCCCGTACCCGATGGCGCGGCAATCCCGCTCCTTGTTCACCATCTTGGGCGTCGTGCCGCTCGAGACGAGCGCGTGGAAGCCGCTGATGGCTCCGCACGCGATCGTGATGAAGACGAACGGGAAGAGCGGCCCTTTCACGATGGGACCGCCGCCGTGGATGAACTCGGTGACCCCGGGCATCTGGATGAGCGGGTTCACGACGATGACGCCGATGACGAGGAGCGCGATGGTCCCGATCTTCATGTAGCTCGAGAGGTAGTCGCGCGGACAGAGGAGCATCCACACCGGGAGGATGCTCGCGATGAAGCCGTAGGCTGCCATCGCGAGCGTCAGGACGGGCTTCGAGAGCTTGAGGTAGTGCGCGAACGACGAGTCACCGATGTGCTTGCCTGCGACTAGCGCCACGAAGAGGAGGATGACCCCGCCGATGGTCGCCTCGCGGATGCCCTTGATCGAGCCGCCACGCACATTGTGAATGTAGAGGCCCATGACGAGCGCGATGGGGATGGAAGCGCCAACCGTGAAGACCCCCCAAGCGCTCTCGGCGAGCGCGTTGACGACGACGTTGCCGAGCCCGGCGAGCGCAATGACGACGATGAAGAGGATGGCGACTGCCGTCACGATGCCGAGGGTGGGACCGAGCTCATCGCGTGCGATCTCGGCGAGCGAGCGGCCGCCACGGCGAGTGCTCGCCACGAGGATGACGAAGTCGTGGACGCCGCCCGCGAGCACGACACCGAAGAGAATCCACAAAAAACCGGGATAAAAGCCGAACTGCGCCGCGAGGACGGGGCCGATCAGCGGCCCAGCACCCGTGATGGCGGCGAAGTGATGTCCGAAGAGGACGACCCGGTTCGTGGGGTGGAAGTTCTGCCCGTCCTCGAGCGCGTGCGCCGGGGTGACCCTCGCGTCGTCGAGGCAGAGCACCTTCGCGGCGATGAAAGCCGAATAATAGCGGTAGGCGATCGCGAGGACGGCCAGGGCCCCGAGCATCCACCAAGCGGCGTGCATGGTGCACTTCTAGCGCAACTACTGTGGCCTTTGCGCATACATCCCGCGCATCTGCCCTTGCAGTCGCCCTTCTGTCGGCCTGGGTTGCCGAAGGCATGACGTGGCGACGCGTCGTTCTCGTATAATGCATTCCACGGTGGCGGACGCCCATCACGAGCAAGACGAGCTGCATCCCGGCAGCACGGTGGGGCCGTTCGACCTCATTGCCCCCATTGGCACCGGCGGAATGGCGCGTGTCTGGGCGGCTCGTGTGCGCGGCACGTCAGACGTCGTTGCGGTGAAGATGCTTCTTCCGGAGCTCGCCGAGAACGTCGAGTTCAGGAAGATGTTCTTCGACGAGGCGCGCATCGCGTCTCGCGTGCGCCATCCCAACGTTTGCAGCACGTTCGAGATGGGAGAGCAGGAGGGCACGCTCTACCTCTCCATGGAGTGGCTCGACGGCCCGTCTCTCATGCGGATCCTCCGGCCAGGCCGCGAGGACATCACCGAGTGCGAGCGCATCCCGATCCGCCCGCGCATCGCGGCGCGGATCGTGGCCGACGCGTGTGCCGGGCTGCACGCCGCCCACGAGCTGGTCGGTGAGGACGGGCACCCGCTCGCCGTGGTGCATCGCGACGTCTCGCCCCACAACCTCCTCATGACCTCGGGAGGTGAGGTGAAGATCACGGACTTCGGCGTCGCCAAGGCGCTCGGGAAGTCCCACATGACGATCGCTGGGCAGCTGAAGGGCAAGCTCGCATACATGGCGCCGGAGCAGCTCACTGGCGGCACGATCGACCGACGCTGTGACGTGTTTGCGCTGGGCTGCGTGCTGTACGAGATCACGACCGGGCAGCGCCCCTTCCAGGGCGAGCACGACCCGCAGGTGATGACGGCGATCATGATGGGGCGGTACGAGCCACCAGCCGCGATCGTTCAGGGGTATCCGCACCAGCTCTCGATCATCGTCATGCGCGCCCTCGCGAACGAGCCCGAGAATCGCTACGCGAGCGCGGACCACATGCGCGAGGCGCTCGAGAGCTACCTTCGTGCGAGCGGTCCTCAGGTCGGTGCGACGCAGGTTGCAGCGCTCATCAGCGAGCGATGCGGCGCCGAGGTGGACGCACGACGCGCGGCCGTCAGCCGTGGAGCGGTGAACCCGGCGGGCGCGCACGCCCGACAGCCCGCAGCCGCAGCGTGGGCGCCGGTCACGCGGCCGAAGGGCGCTCATGAGTCCGGGAGCGGCGCGATGATGATCGACGGCCGCCCCGCCGCCTCGCGCGGCGCCGTATGGGTCGTCGTCGCCGCGCTGGTGGGCGCCTCGCTCGGGGTGGGCGTGCTGTCATATGTGCGCTCGGCAAAGAAGGCGCGGTCGGCAGCGGCAGCGGCGGCCGCGGCAAGCACCGACGCGCCCCAACGAATGCCGGCCGCCAGCTCTGTCGCATTCGGCCAGGGGTTGCCGATCACTCCCGTGGTCCCGGTGGCGCCGAGCGACCTCCCCAGCCCGGAGGCGAGCGCGGCGAACGGGGCCGTACCGGCCGCGAACGCTCGGCGGGTGCACCTGACCATCAAACCGGCAACCGCGATCGTGCTGGTGGACGGCATCGTGCTTCCTCGCGGAACGGACACGGTCGCGAGACCGCAGGACGGCACCACGATGAACGTGCTCGTGAGGGCCGACAAACACGAGGACACCATCGTGCTCGTGGACTCCGCGACCCCCGACGAGGTCGAGGTCACGCTGACCCCCAACGTTCGTCCTGGCGGTCAGGCGACGCCAAACGCTGGTGGGATGACACAAGGCGGCGGCGGTGGCACGCGCCCCCGCGTGCGTGAGGCCGGGCCCCCGGTCATCGACGCGCCCCCGAATCCTTACGAATGAGGTCAAACCATGCGCTCCGCCACGCTCGCGCTCTCCCGAGGACGGGACGCCGGGTGGTGCGTGCTCGCCTCCGAGGGCGAGAAAGCTTTACGGGCTTGGACCGGTGCGTAACCATGACCGCGTGCGCAACGAATTTCTCCCGATGGGGGCGCTCGCCGTCGGGCTGCTCGCCGGCCTAGGTCTGACGATCCCGCTCGCCCACGGTGACGCGAAGCCTTCGACGATCTCCGTGGACGAGATCAAGGACGGGATGAAGGGCTACGGCCTCACCGTCTTCAAGGGCACGCAGCCGGAGCGGTTCGACGTCGAGGTCGTCGGCGTACTCAAGAACTTCCGGCCGTCGCAGGCGCTCATCCTGGTGAAGACGCCTCACCCGCGCCTCAACGTGACGAAGAACGTCCGCGGCATGAGCGGCAGTCCGATCTACCTGGATGGACGACTCGCGGGCGCTTACGCCTATTCGTGGGCCGCGTTTCAGGTCGAGCCAGTCGCAGGCGTTACCCCCATCGCCGCGATGCTCACCGAGATGAGGAGGCCGATTCCCCCGGGGTTCTGGCCGCTCGAGGGCGGTGGGCCTCTTCCGACGACCCCGAAGCTCGACGGCCCCAAGCACGCGAGCGCTGTGCCGGCGATTGGGCCGGGGACCGGCGCGACGGCGTTCGAAGGCGCTCCGGGCTCGTACGACCTCGAGACGCATGCGCAGCAGGTCGCGGCGCGCCTCTCGATGGGCCTCGATCCGGGTCGCCCTGTCAGGCCCGCCGCAACTCCCCTCCTCCTCGCCGGCATGAGCGACCGATCCATGGCGCTCGTGCAGAAGCTCTTCGCACCTCTCGGCCTCGAGCCCGTCCAGGCGGGCGGCGGCGGCGACGGCAAGCAGGACCCGACGGCACCGATGCACTACGTCGACGGCGGAGCCCTCGGCGTCCAGATGGCCAGCGGTGACGTCTCATTCATGGGTCTCGGCACCGTGACGCACGTCGAGGGAACGAAGCTCTGCGGCTTCGGCCATCCGATGATGGAAGCAGGAGTCAGCGCGCTGCCGACAGCGATCGGGCGCGTCCACTGGATCTTCGCCAGTGATCAGCATTCCTCGAAAATCGGGGAGGCGGCGCGGCCCCTGGGGGCCCTCGTGCAGGATCGTCAGAGCGCAGTCGTCGTCGACGAGACGAGGACGGCGCCGATGTTCCCGATGTCGATGGAGATCCGGGGCGCCGAAGGCATCCCGAAGAAGCAGTGGAACGTGCAGATCGCCGACGACCGCTTCATGAGCGGGTCGCTCGTGGCGTCCGTGCTCGGTTCGATCGTCGACGCCTCGGTGAACGAGCGTCGTGACGTCACGTGGCACTTGAAGACCAAGCTCACGGTGCGCGGCCACGGGACGATCGATCTCGAGGACTTCGGCGTTGCCGTCGGGGGCATGCCCGACGCGGGAGACTTCGCGCACTCCAAAATCGGTCGAGCCGTCGGCGAAGTGCTGAACAACCCGTGGGAGAACACGCACGTCGAGAAGGTCGAGGGAATCATCACCGTCGACTACAAGCGCGAGCTCTGGAAGCTTCGCGGCGTCGACGTCCTCGACCCCGTCGTCGACGTTGGCCAGCCCGCGCGGATGAGGGTTCACCTCGTTCCGTTCGCCGGGCCCGAGGTCACCAAGGTCCTCGAGGTCCGTTTCCCGGAGGAGCTCGCCGGCAAGGACGTCGACCTCGAGATTGCGCCCGGCTACACCGTGGTGCCTGACCTTGCCGCGCCCCAGAACCTCACGGACCTTCTCGCCAACTCCACGAAGCAGAGCGCGCTCCCGAAGAGCCTCGTGGTGCAGTACCGCAGCCGCTCGCAGGGCGTTGCCTACCAGGGTCACGTCGCCGACCGCCTTCCGGCCTTTGCCCTCGACGCTCTACGGCCTTGGACCTCGGACGTCGCGCCCGACGCTTTCGCGTCTTACACGCGTATCGTCACGCCTCTCGACCGGTACGTCGAAGGCTCGGACCGCGTCCGTATTCGCGTGAAACCCGTCGTCCGCTAGTCCGAAGAGCTCATCAGTAATTCGCGGCGTGCACCGGTGCGTGACGTCGCCAAAGTCGGCCGGGAAGTCGCGTTTTTTCCGCGATGCCCCGGTAGGTGTAAGCTCGCTCAATGCGTCTCTCGCTTGCGCGCGCGGCTACCGCGGTCGCGCTGGTCCTGTCGTCCCTCGCCTTGTCGACCGACGCCCGTGCAGTAGGCACGCGCACGTTCGTCCTGGATACTCTCGAAAGGCTCTCCGGCGGGGACCTCAAGGGCGTCGCGGTGAGCTCGGACGGTACTGTCCGAGCGGGCTTCACACTCGGCAACGCGCCGATCCCAGAGGCAAGCGCCTCGTTCTCGGCACTCACGCTGACCGATGGGACGACCCTCGTCGGCACGAGTCCACAGGGCAAGGTCTACAAGCTCGCTGGCGATGCGGTCTCGCTATTCGCCGATACCGGCGCGCTGGCGGTGACCTCGATCGTGCAGGCCAAGAACGGGTCGATCTTCGCGGCGACCATGCCTGACGGGAAGGTCTTCAAGCTCGCGCAAGGCAAGGCTGACCTCTTCGCCACGCTCGCCGACACGAGCCACGTTTGGGCCCTCGTCCTCGACCGCGCCGGCACCGGGCTATTCGCGGCGACGGGACCGGAGGGCAAGGTGTTCCGCATCGAGCCGACGGGCGCGAGCTCCGTCTACTACCGCAGCACCGAAGGGCATCTCGTCTCTCTGGCGATGATGGAGAACGGCGATCTCCTGGCCGGCTCGAGCGGCAAGGGCAATCTCTATCGGATCACCGGTCCAGGTCGCGCGAGCGTCCTTGCGACGTTGCCGGGCGAAGAGGTCAAGGCGGTCGCCGTCGCGAAGGGTGTGATCTGGGCCGTCGGGAACGAGTACGGCGAAGCGCCGGAGCCCCCGAAGCGCTCGCCCGCTGCGGGACGGACCCCGGCAGGCCCAGCGTCATCAGCACGTCCGAAGGCCGGCAAGGGCGTGCTCTACCGCTTCGACGCCCAGGGTCGTCCCGAGCGGATGATGAAGCACGACGACACTCACTACATGTCGCTCGCTCTCGACGAGCAGGGAAAGCCGTATGTTGGCACTGGCGCCAACGGGCGCATCTACACGGTGGACGACGCGCATGTCGTTACACTCCTCGCCGACACGGACGAGCGCCAGGTCGGCGCGCTCTTCATCTCGGGCGGCAAGGGCTTCGTCGCCACGAGCGACCCGCCGATCGCCCATCGCATTCTGGGCCGCGGCGGGCCCGACGCCGTCTGGACGAGCAAGGTCCTCGACTCGACGCTGCGCGCCCGCTTCGGTACCCTCAGCTGGCGTGCCACGGGAGCTCTCGAACTATCGACGCGCTCGGGCAACACGACGACGCCGGACGCGACCTGGACAGCTTGGAGCACCCCGCTCGCTGCACCCGGCGCGATCGCCTCGCCCCCCGCGCGCTTCGTCCAGGTACGGGCACGCTGGGCACGTGACCCGAACGCCGTTCTCACGGAGGTGACAATCCCGTTCGTGACCGACAACGTGCGACCGGTCATCACCGAGATCAGTGCTGTCGCGAAGGGCGGGCCGACCAAGGAACCGACAGCCACCGTCCCGGCGAGCGGCGGCGACGTGGGTAAGCACGAGAGCGTCGTGAAGGTCACCTGGAAGGTCGAAAACCCCGACGCTGACCCGCTCCGGTATCGCGTTTCCTTCAAGCGCGAAGGTCAGACGCAGTGGCGTGACGCATTGAAGGCCGACGACGTTCTCACCAAGACCGAGCTCGAGTGGGATACGGCCGCGTTGCCGGAGGGGAAGTACCGCGTCAGGGTGGAAGCGAGCGACGAGTCGTCCAATCCGCCCGACCAGGTCCAGAAACACTCGCTCGAGTCCGAGACCATAATGGTCGACAACACGCCTCCGCGCATCGACACCCTCGAGATCGCCGGACGTCGCCTCCGCGCCCACATCGTGGATGGCACCTCGCCGGTCGCGCGCGTGGAGATGGCGGTCGATGGAAAGATGGAGTGGCGCCCGCTCGCCGCGGCGGACGGGATCTTCGACACCGCCGACGAGCGCGTCGACTCCGATGTGTCGACGCTCGTCCCGACCGGCTCGCATATCGTGGTCGTCCGCGCGTACGACGTAGCCGGCAACGCCGTGACGCGCGACATCGAGACACGCTGAGGATGACGCGCAACGATTGGTGGGCCACCGCGACATGGCAGTCATGGCCGACCGTTCGGTCGCGATTGCCGCTTCGCTAGAATTCCCTGTAAACTCCAAGACTTTCGCGTCTCGAATTTCGTTGCGGCGTCCGGCACGCACCGTGAAGGTTCCTGACCATTCGCTCCGTGGGGCTACGCTTCACGGAGCCACTCTAGAGCTCACGTAGGCCGTCCCTCTTGTCGTCCCGCAGCACCCCTTTCACGCTGAAGCTGATCTTCGCCGCCCACATCTTGGGGTTGGGCGTGGCAGTCGCGGCTGGCTGCTCTGCTCAGACGGCGGACGGCGCATCGAGCGAGTCGACGCCTCCGCCGCTCAATGATGACCGCAGCAACCCCGACTTCCCGACCCTCCCGACCGTCGACGCTTCGGCGACGCAGGCCTCGCCGTACCGCGGCAATCCGCTCTGTTACGTCGGTGCCAAAGACTGCATGCCCGATGACGACGCGTACCACCAGACGCCTGGAACGCCAGAGTGTGCAACGCCGCCCCCTGACGCCGGCGATGCCGGAGCTGCGGGAACCTTCCAGAGTCTCGGCTGCCGGATCGCGCGCAGAGCCGCGACCGGCGAAATCGCAACGACGTGCGAGAAGGTGAACAGCATCGCCGGCGGAGATGGGACACTCTGCGAGACAGGTGCGGACTGTGCCGCGGGATTGGACTGCATCATCGGCGGCGAGAAGGGCGCCAAGGCCTGCCGCCACTACTGCTGCGGAGGGAGCTGCAAAGATCACGTGTCGCAGAGCGGTGGAGCGACGTTCTGCGACGTTCAGAGCCTCGTCGACGTCAATCAAAAGGCGCCCGTCTGCATGCCCCTCAAGCGCTGCCGGCTGCTCGGTACCGGCGAGTGCGCGCTCAACGAAACGTGCGCAATCGTGACCGAGAGCGGGGACACCGGTTGCGTGACCGTAGGCGAGCAGCAGGTCGGAGCGGCGTGTGACGCAGCCCACTGCGCGGTCGACCTCACGTGCCTCGGCAAGGCGGGCGCTCGCAAGTGCTTCAAGCTCTGCAGGGTGAACTCGAACGATTGTGGCGCGACGCAAATCTGCGCGACCAGCACCGTCTTCAAAGACCCGAATTTCGGGATCTGCCAGAAGCCGTGACCTCCGCGCGGTGTGTCGCGGTGTGTCCCTGGACAGGCCCTGAGCTGTCCGCGCCACCCCCACGGACGCGCAACCCGACGTAACTGTTCGTATGCGATCTCGGCATTCCGCTTGCGGGAGCGGCCTGCATGGCGAAGCTTCCGCTCGACGTCGAAGGTTGGCCCGGGCAGGCGCTCGTCGCGGCGGTGCTTGCGACGGGCTCCTACGAGGGTGCACGCGCTGAACGAGCGTCCGAGCTCGCCGCCGCACTCCTCTGTGATCACGGCGGCTTTGCGGGGTTGGCACGTGCCACCGTCGAGGAGCTCGAAACCTATCTGGAGAAAGAGCCGCGTCTCGGACGGCCACCTCGCGCCTGCGCGCGACGAATCGCGGCATGCTTCGAGCTCGGGCGACGCGCCACCAACGAAAACGTCGCCCCACCGACGATTGCAAGCAGTGCTGACGTGGCAGCGTGGGCTTCGATACGACTCGCGCCCCTCGACCACGAGGAGCTCTGGCTTCTCGCACTCGATGGACGCAGCCGCGTGCGCGCGGTGCGTTGCGTTGCGAAGGGCGGTCTACACGGTATGGGTGTCCGCCCCGCCGATCCGCTGCGCCTCGCGCTTCGCGCAGCCGCGAGCGGCTTCGTCCTCGTCCACAATCACCCGAGCGGCGACCCGACTCCGAGCTTAGAGGACACGGTGTTCACACGACGCGTCGCGAGCGCCGCCGTGATCGTCGGCATGCCCTTGCTCGATCACGTGGTCGTGGCCCGCGACGGCTTCTCGTCGGTTCCATTTTCAGCCGAGGGCGTTTCGTTCGCGGGAGGCGACGTCGAAGCATGACAACGGCCGATGAATCCGCAGTAGATGGCCTCGCATCGCGCGAGGTCCACGCGGGGAAACGCTCCTCCCCAACGAGCTCGAACGAGTCGATCTCCGAGCGCCCCGAGGCGAGACCGGAGGTTCGCTTCGTCGGGAAGCGTGCGCCAGGCGGGTTCGCCTGCGGAGGCGATGCCACCGAGGTAGACGAGCCCTGCGCGCAAGCGCGGCGCGGACGGGAACATGGCACGAGCGGCAAGCGCATATACGTCGAGCTGGAAAGCGTAGGCGTCCGGAGCACCGCCGCGAGCGCTCTTGTAATCAACGACGTCGACGGCGCCGTCCGGCCAGACGACGACGAGGTCCATGCTCCCGCGCAAGACGACCGACCGACCTTGCGCATCATCGATACCGAGAACGAAATCGACCTCGCGACGGAGCTCGGCTCCTCGCTCGGCGAGAGCCTGCGCATAGGACCCGCGGAGAAAGCGCTCGACCCTGGTAACGATGGCGCCGTGTTGCGGATGCTCGGCAGGGATGCCCTCTGCTGCGAGGGCGCGGCTCGCGGCCCCAGCCGCATCGACCCCGGCGAAGGCCGTTGTGGGTACCCGCTCCAAGACCGCATGGGCAAGGGTCCCCTGGAGGCGTGCATCGAGCCCTGTAGGCGCTGCCCGCGCCGCCTCCGCAGCTCTGGCGCCGCGGACGTGCTCGGGCAGTCCGAGCACGTGAACGAGCTCGAACCGGCGCGCGCAATGATCGAAGTCGGCGAGCGCCGTCGGCGCGATCGGAAGCGAACGCCACGCCGGGACGATCGGAGTCCTCGGCGCGACCTCGCCGAGGGGAACAGCGAGCGGGGCGTCGTGGCGACGGACGACCGGCGCGGGGACCTCAACGTCCTCGATGGCGAGCGCGGCAGCCTCGACCGCACGGGGGTCGCGGGCGATGTCCTCGAGAACTCCGAGCGTGGAGGCGGCGACGTCCGCACTGCCCTCTCGAGCGCGCCCACCAACCAGGAACAGGGCGTACGCGGCACGGGTAATCGCTACGTAGGCAAGTCGCTGCCGCTCCGCCCGATCGCGTCGACGAGTGGTCGCGTACGCGCGAACGAACGACGGCGGCTCGAGGACCAGTCCGGTTTCGTCGGGCGCGCGGACGGCGATGACGTTCGGCTCGTCGCCGGCGCCGAGGGAAATGCGCGCGGCACCTTTTTCGCCGCGCGGCAACGCTGTCCCAATCTCGGGAACGAACACAATTGGGAAGTCCAACCCCTTGCTCGCGTGCACCGTGAGCAGCCGCACGGCATCGTCGTCCTCCGAAAAAGTCGCAGCCTCCGATTCGGCGAGCTCCTGCTCGGACGCATCGTCGAGCCACTTCCGAAAGGCTCGAGCATCGTTGTGGCGGTCGGCGACGGCGAGGAGCTTTCGCAGGTTCGCGACGCGTTGCTGGCCGCGCGGGAGGGCCGCGAGGACCTCGTCGAACGCGCGGGCGCGCACGGCCTCGCGAAGGATTGCGCCAGGCCCGAGGCGCCCGGCGCACCGCGTGAGCTCCGCCAGGAGGGACGCGGTTTCGGCCAGCGCGGCGCGGTCCTCGGCCCGGACGAGGGCGGGCTGCGGTGGGTCCGTCCACGCGTGCGCAGGGGCGATCCCGTCGCCGGGGCGCGTCAGGCCGAGGAGCGTCTCGTCGTGGACTCCGACCCACGGTCCGCGCAGCACCTCGAGCATGGCAAGACGATCGGTGGGGTCGACGACGAGACCGAGGAGCGCCGCGAGATCGCGCACCTCTCGCGTGCGGAAGAAGCTCTTTCCCGAGACCACATAGGGGATCTCGGCCTGGGCAAGCGCGAAGGCGACCGCGTCGAGCATGCCGTTCGTGCTCGCAAGGACTGCAATGTCGCGCCAGCGAGCCGGCTGAAGGTCGCTGCCGAGTCGGAACGAGTCGTCAGCGGCGATTCTCTGGATGCGATTCGCAATGACGAGCGCCTCCTCGAGACGCGAGGAGGAGGCCCCCTTCGGCCTGATGCGAAGCCAGGTGGTGCGCGGGATGACCTGACTCGGCGGCGCCTGCACACGCTCGGGCGGGACGAGGAGGTCCTCGGTCGAAGGGACGTACTCGATCTCGAAGAGCTCCGGCGGCGGGTCGCCAGGACTGAACCGACGCGCGCTGAAGGCGTTCGCGAACGAGAGAACCTCGGAGACGCTCCGGCGGTTGTGGCGGAGCGCGCAGAAGTCGGCGAGCGGCTCCCGCGGCTCCCACGTTACTCCGGGGAGAATCCCGAGTGCCTCACGTGCCGGCGCGCCCGCGAGTCCGACCGCGACCTCGGCAAAGACCCCGACATCCGCCCCGCGAAAGCCGTAAATCGACTGCTTCCGGTCACCGACGATGAGAAGACCACCGCTACGAATGGCTGCGAGCGGCGGAATGCGTCCCGCCTCGCGCGTGTCTGGGCGTGCCCAGAGAAGCTGGAGCAGATCGCGTTGCACGCGCGACGTATCTTGGAACTCGTCGACGAGCAGGGCATCGATGGCGCCACCGACGTCGTCGGCGACGTCGGGTCGGTCGCGAAGAAGCTCGCGCGCCGCGCGAAGGACCTCACCGAAACCGATCGCCGCGCGGGCACGCCCGACACGCTCGATCTCGACCTCGGCCGTACCGAGGACATCGCGGACGATCTCGGCATAGTCCGCGAAGCGGTGCCGCATTCGGAAGGCTCGCGCGAGCCGCCGCCCCTTCTCCTCGTTCGTGGTGCCCGAGAGCGTCTTCCGAAAGACGGCAAAGGCCTCTAGCTCGGGAGTCTTCTTGCCCGTCGCGGCAATGCCGCAAAGGGCGACGGACGAAGCCTCGATTGCAGGTTCGTCGGCACGATTCCACGCAGAGACGAGATCGCGTGCGGCAGCCTCGAACTTGGGCATCGCCTGGAGCGACCGCGCGTGGTCGACGAGCATACGCACCGAACCCTCGAGCGTTTCGACATCGCGCGCCGGCAATGCCAAAGCGCGGGCGGCGCGGCCATCTTCTTCGAGCTGATTCAGGATCCGGCGCAGCTGAACGACGAGCCGGTCGACTCCGCCTGAGGCTTCCGCAAGACCGCGAACGATGTCCGGAGACGACTCGAACCGAGCCTCGAGGGCCCGTGCGATGGCGTCGTCAGACCGGGCTCGCGCGTCGGCTTCCGTCGCCAGTTCAAACCCCGGTCCGAGCCCGAGCTCGATTGCGTGTGCGCGGACGATGCCCGTGGCGAAGCTGTGCAACGTGCCAAAACGGGCAGACGGAAGTCGGGCGAGCGCTCGACGTGCCCGGACGCGAATCTCGTCGTCCGAGAGCGTGCGTGCGCTTGGCGTGGGCGACCGATTGTCCTCCCGGAGGCTGCCGACATACGTAGAGGTCGCGGGCGCGCTCGCGAGCTGCTCGAGCTCGCGTGTGACACGACTTCGGATCTCGGCGGCTGCCTTGCGACTGAACGTCGTCGCGACGACGCGCGACGGGTCGAGAGGCTCAGGCCGACCGCGGCCGCGCGGCGGACGGTCGCGAATCAAGAGGTTGACGACGACGCCGACGAGCGCGTGCGTCTTGCCGGTCCCGGCGCTCGCGGCGAGCACCAGATTGTTCGGCAGCGCGTAGAGGGTTCCCGGGTCGACGAGCACGAAGGGCGGATATAGCACCGCGAGGCGTCAGGGCGTGTCCCGCACTCCTGACGTGCCGTCTCGGTCCTCTTCAGCGTCGTCGGTCGGAGCCATGGCAAAGCGCGGTTTGCGGCAGCCGCCACTGACGGCGCAGTACCGGCACTCTGATTCGTGCGCCGGAAGCGGGGCCAGCGCGCCGGAGCGGACGGCCTTCGCGATGTTCAATGCTCTAGACTCGACCTCCGAGAGTGCGACCCCCGACGCGCGAGCGAGCAGCTCGTCCATGCGTTGGCCAGCACGTGCGTTCGGCTTGCTCCCGACGGCGATGTCGCGCGCCTGCGTAGGGACATAGACGCCCGTCGCCGGCAGGTCGAACTGGCGACTCGTCACGCACGCGTAGAGGGGAACCTGCAGGGCAGTCTCCCCGAGCGAGCTCGCGGCGTCTCGGACCGTGCTCCTGCTTCGCTTGTAGTCGACCACGCGCATTGCATGGCCGTCATGGGCGCGGTCGACACGATCGATGGAACCACGAAGCGCCAGGCGTGTTCCGTCCTCGATATCGATGAGGTCGAGGGCACTCCACGTTTTCTCGGTGCGGGCTCCAAACGACTGCTCCGCGAGCGCAAAGTCCCATGTCTCGTCGGCGATGGCGACGGCGAGGACTGCGCGAACGGCGTCGCGGACGCGGAGCCGAACGATCGCACGTAAGGGCGCATGACCTTGCCACTTGCCGAGAACACGGTCGGCCTCTGCGACCCCACGAAGGAGGATGGCTTCTGCGGGGCGCGGGCGCTGTGGCCAGAGCTCGCGCGTAGCGATGAACGCCGCGGCAAGGACCTCGTGCACGAGCGTTCCCTCCTCTCGCGCATCCGGGAGCTCGTCCTTGACCTCGGATTCACGCGCCGCCAGCACCACGTGCGCGAAGCCCATGAAGGCGCACCGAGCGAAGCGCTCGAGCCCGGTCACCGCGAGAGAGCGCTCGGCCCCGCCCGTCTCGCCTAGTAAAAGTCGCGCTGCAGCGGCGCCAGGGACGACGTCGCCGACGACATCGGAGAGCGGACGGAGGGGATCCAGGAAGAAACCTTCCCGTTCGCGCTCTCGCGCCACGCGCAGCTGGACGTCGAGACCCGAACGCCGCATCGGCACCACCTCGGCCGCACGCACGGGCGCCCCCGCACGTTCGAGCGCGTCGACGACGGGAGAGGCGGCAAGCGGTCCGCCAGACGCGTCCTCGCGGGAGAACGCGAGCACGACCCGTTTCGAGTCTGCAGCAGCGACCGCGAGCGCGCTCAGCTCCCTGGCGCGCAGGCTACCTTGGGCCGGGACGACGAAGTTGCCGCGACTCGCGCGGCCAATGGCCTCGGCGAGCGCTTCGGACACGAGCGAGTCGTGCGTGTCGTCCCGAGGCAGGATGCCTTCGTTGGCATCGACGACGACGAGCAAGTCGAGAGCATCCCCGGCCACGTCCGACAGACGCGCGATTCGTACCGCTGCGGCGAGGCCACCGCCCGGTTGCGATGTGGTCGCGTCGAGCAGCTCGACGAGCTCGAGCCGGAACATGTCGGCGTCCAGTGCCTGTTCGAGTGCGCCGACGCGATGCGCCATCGCCTCGTGCAGATCGAGCGCGGCAACCAGCGCATCCCAGGCGCGCGCATCCCGCGCGATCGCCAGCCTTTCAGCGCGCGCGACGCCAGCAGGGGCCGCGTCACTCGTGAATGCGGCCAGTCCGCCGCGTCCCGCCCTCGCCCCGATGCCGAGCTCGGCCCAGAGAGCGCGCGCCCTATGCACGTGCTCGACACGCGTGTTCCCGGCGCGCGACCGTGAGAGGAGCGCCGCGAGCTTCGTCGCCACCTCGACGTCGCGCTCCCGTTCGTGCTCGCCGTCTGCGTCCCCGGGCCGCGACGGCCGCACCCTTGTAGACAAGGTCGTTGCCGTCCGGACGAGCCGCTCGAGTGCGTCCACGCCGGCGGCAGTCGCCGACGTCTCGAGGGCACGCGCAAGGCGCGCGAGGCGCCGTTCGGCCGGACGGCGCTCATCGCCCGTCAGCCGCGCGGCATCTATCCACCCCGACCGTAACAAGCGCGCGACCTCGCGCCTCTCGAGCGAGGTAGCCGCATCGATGGCGAGCAGCGCGGCCGCCACGACTGGCGCAGCCGACGCTGGCGCGCCGCGACCCTCGTGAAACACGATTCCCGCCTCGTCGAGTGCGCGCCGGAGTGGGGCGAGGGTCCGCTCGTCCATCACGGGAAACGCGATGGCGATACGCTCGACGGCCGCGCCGCTCTCGAGTGCCTCCGACACCAGCGAGGCTACCGTCCGCGCCTGCGCGACCGCATCGCTCGCTCCGACCAAGTGTACCCGGCTCAGATCGAGCGCGGGCCCATCGCCGGTCGAAGGCGCGCCGGTCAGATCGCCGAGCACAGCCGTGATCGTCTCGCTCTCGGTCGGCGCGTCGAGCGCGCCCGCCACCTCCTCCGCGAGCGCGTCGAGCGGGTCTCGTTCTCGTGACCCGGCCAGTGGTCGGTCGAACGTCGGGAGGACGACCCGCGCCCCACCGCCATGGGGCGAGAGCTTGTCATCGAGCGCGCGCCACCACGCCACATCGGATGGCTCCCACGCGAGTAGCCAACGAGCGCGGAGGTGGCGCGCCCCCAGGATCGCCTCCAGCTGGTCAGCGGGCGTCGCCGCGATTGCCTCCGCTACCATGGCGCCAACCAGACGGCCGTCGTGCGCCTTCGCGCGTGCCAGCCTCGTATCGAGCGCGCGGGTCGCCGCTGCGAGGGTCTTCGCGCGCGTCGCGAGGAACCCCTTCGTTCGGGCGACTCGGTCCAGGTCTTCTGCCGTCGCGCGACGGGCGCGGAGCAGCGAGATCGCGCCGTCCAGCGCAGCCACGAGGCGGGCCCAGGAGGCCCCGCCGCGCGCAAACGCCGCCGAAAGGAGCGCGTCCCCCGCTGCGCCAACCGGCGCAACGCGTGTGCCGAGCTCGGGGACCGCGCCACCGAAGAGATCGAGCTGTCTGGCGACCGCACCCACGCCTTCGAGGTCTGCGAGCGCCATCGCGAGCACGAGCCTGCACTCCCGAGGGTCGACGAACGCCGTGTCCGGCAGGAGCGCGGCAGCGAGGCGCGACCGAAGTGACGTGCGCGTCTCCGCGCGTTCGCCGGCGCGCACGAGTCTTTCCACATGGCGTTCGCCTGGGACGACGAAGAGGTCGCGTGAAGCCACCCGGCGACTCGTCAGCGCCCGAGGCGGAGGGGGAGCCCCAGAGGCTCCTTCAGCGCGGTGGGGTCGTAGAGATACGCGTACGCAGCCTGGCTCGCGAGCACCCGCTTGATGTAATTGCGCGTCTCGTCGTAAGGGACCGCCTCGACGAAGAGATCCAGCTCGTCGGAGGTTCGCGCCGTCACCCAGCGCTCGACGGCGCCACCGCCACCGTTGTACGCGCCGATTGCGAGCGCGGGATGCCCGTGCGTTGCCCGGAGCTTCGACAGCAAGCGCGTTCCGAGCTCGACCGAGACCTCCGGTCGCTTCAGCGAGGCCTCATCCCAGGGAAGCCCGGTCCCGGCCGCGACCCATTTGGCCGTCGGGACGATCAGCTGCATCAACCCGAAGGCGTTCGCGTGACTCTTCACATCGGCGACGAAGCTCGACTCCTCACGCATGATTGCCCAGGCGAGGGGCGTCGGGAGCGAGGCCTGCGAGCAGGCCTTCACGACGATCCCCTCGAACGCTCGCGGATATGCGACCTGCCACGCTGAACGCCACTTGCCCTCCGGGTAGTGAGAGAGAAAATCGGTGACTTTTCCTCGCGAGAACGCGTGACCGAGCTCCGGCAGACCGGCCTGGTTGTAGAGCGCTCCGACTGCCCAGACGACCTCGCTGTCCACGCCCTCCGCGAGCGCGCCCGAGGCCAAGACCTCGCGACGCGCGGCATCGACATCACCAACCTCGAGGAGGCGCGCCGCCCGTAGCAATGCCGCCGACTCGAGGATCGGATGGATCTTCGAGGGGAACACTCCGTCAGAATCACGCTGCGCTGCGTTCTTCAGGGTACGCGCCGCAAGGGCGGGGTCGTCTGCCGCGAGCCGTGCCTGCGCGAGCAGCATGTAGAACGCGAGTGGGTAACGCTCGACGACGCGCACCAGTCGCGTGCGCGAGCCCTCGACGTCCCCCGTTGCGGCAGCCGCACGTGCGCGAAAGTACTCGGCTCGCCCCGCTGTCGCCCAGTGGCGATCGTCGGGAAGCAGCTCGACGATCCTGTCGAGCAGCGACTTCGACGCCTGCCAGTCGCCGTGCTGCATCTTGCCGAGCGCAACGTGAAACAGGGCCTCCGTTCGCATGTCGCCGGACGGATAGCTTTCCGGGAGCGAGCGCAACATCTGCTCCGCACGCTCCTCGTGCCCCTCGTCCGTGCTCTGCGCGACCAGGAGCGCGCCACGATAACGTGCATCGTCCGCCAGGCGGTGGGCCGGGAAGAGCTGTTCGACCTTCCCGAACCAGTCGATCGCGAGCTTCGGGTCTTTGCTTGCGTGGGCCTTCGCCCCCGAATACAGCGCCGTGACGAGCTGTTCGTCCTTCTCGCAGGCTATGACCGCGTCGCCCCAGCCGTTCAGCTTAATCCCGCGCGCCTTCACCGCCGCATTTGCACGGGTGAGCGCCGCTCGGCACGCCGCGGGGCCGCTCTTGGTGGCGCCAAGTACGGCGGACGAGAGATCGAATGCCTTGTTCGGCTCGCCGCCGTCGAGCCACCCTTGTGCCTGCTTGGCGCGTTCGAGGTCGGAGAGGCTCTCGGTGACCGAGGCGTCACGCGGCTTGAACGCGGCGACCGCGCGCGAACGAGCGACGGTGGCGCCGCTCACATCCGCGAGCTTGGGGGCTTCGACCACCACCTTCGTCGCCGCGTCGTACGCCTCACGAGCATGGCCTTCGGCGGGCCCGTCGACGCCGTCGAGAAGCGCCGTCGCGATCCGTACGGACGTATCGACCCATCGATTTCCGTGTGGATTCGCGGCGAGCCATGCACGCCACAGCGGCAACGCCGCCGCGCGGTCGTTCTTTGCCGAGAGGGACTCCGCAATGACCAGCTTCGCCTCGTCGCGTGCCGCAAGGTCGTCGGGTACCACACCGGCGCGGGCGATGGCGTCATCGGCGCGGCCTGCACGCGCGAGCGTCTGGGCGGACCTCAGCGTGGCGTACCCCGCGAGCGGACATGCTGGCGCCTGCGCCAGCTCGAAGGCGAGTTGCGCGTCTGCCACGGAGTTGGCCGCGAGCGCGAGCCGACCCTCGAGGTAGTCCCATGAGCAGCGCTCGGCTGCCGCGAGCTCGACAGGCCGTGCCTCGTGCACCGCACGGAACGCGCCCGGCAGATCCTTCGCACGCTCGAGGTCGCGAGCGCGTGCAAGCCGCGGATCATCCATGAGCACGTGAACGACGGGCAAGACCATCGCTGGATTCGGCGGCGGGCCGGGTTTCGCTTCGGCGTTGGGCGTGTTGGTGACGAGAGGAGGTGTCGCGTTCGACCCGCCACGACACCCGAGCGCGAGCGCGCCCGCCGCGAGCGTCAGCCCAGCGCGGCACCCTCCGCTCAGCCGTCCCACGCCCGTCAACCCTGCCTCCGGCGCGCTGCAAACACCTCGTCAGCCGCTTCTTCTTCGCTCGCGTCGCGGGCGCGGCGAGCGTCGGCGTCGAACCGCGCCTCGTCCTTCGCCACCACGTCCAGGTCGGCCTTCTTCTGGGCGAGCTCCCTCCTCGCGCCGGCTTCTTGCTGCTGCGCGGAGTCGAGCTCCTCGGCGGCCTGCGAGACCGTGCGATCGCGATCGCCGAGCTCGACGCTCACGGCGTGTTCCCACGCCTGAGCACGTGCGAGATCAGCCACACGGAGCTCCCCGTTCGCCAAGCGACCGGTTTCGTCGTCGCGCACCGTTGCCGCATGGGCGAGGGTCTGAGCACGATCTTGCTCGGCGCGGCGTTTCGCTTCGTCTGCGGCTTCGCGCGCACGGACGGCCTCACCGAGCTCCGCCGTAGCGTGCTCGACCTTTCGGTCCCGATGCTCACGCAAGGGCTCGAGTGGGTACTTCGGATTCCGGGGCATTATAGGAGATCGGAGAGGTGGTCGGAGGCGCCGGTAGCGGACTCAGTCTAGCCGATTCCAGGCCAACCATTGGCCACCGCGCAGACGTCCGAACGCCGAGCCCCGGGCGGCCCATTCCGCGCGCTTCTCCGGGCACGCGCGACTCGGGCCGAAACGATGGCGTTGCCACGGCCCCCACGTCCCTTATCGTAGAAGGCGATGAGGGTTGCGTTCTCCGACCCCCAGGGCTCGCGCGGGTGGCGCATGCTGCCGTATGCGGGCCCAGTCGCGCTGTTCGCCCTCGCGCTGCTCGGTGGGTCCGTCGGCCCGCTATCCGGCGTGACCGCTGCCTTCACCGCCACCCTCGCGGTGACGCTGTTCCATCTCGTCGGAATTCTACCGTTTCGGCAGGGGCGCATGCGCACGGGGGACCTCGAGACGGGCCCCGGCTACGTCGAGCTCAAGAAGGTCGGCGCGCGTTCGCAGCGCATCGACGCTCGCTCGATCGTCGGCGGCACGACGGCGCGCACCAGCAAGGGCGTCCTCTTCACGCTAGCGCACGCCAAGCGCGACCAGCCGATCACGATTCAGGTCGACTCCGACGCCGACGCCGAGAAGGTCAGGCTCGCGCTCGGAATCGGGCACGGCGGGTTCGGCTCCGTCGGCTGGCGGACCGTTCCATCCGCGTCGGCAAAGACTGGCTTCTGGGGCCGTCTGCTCACGTTCCTGATGGGCACCATCATCTGCGCGCTGGGCTTCTTCGTGAGCCACGAGGCCGGGGGGATCGCGGCGCTCGCGCTCGGGCAGTTCGCGTTCCTCACCATGATCCTGAGTCTCGTCGGCTACCTCGGGCGCGTTGGCGTCCCGAGCGTGGTCATGGCGGCCGAAGGTCTCCGCATCCAGGGCAAGCAGGGCTGGTTCACCGTGCCGTACGACCACGTCCTCGGAATCGAGGCGGTCGGTGGCGTCCTGCGCTTCCGCGTTCCGCCCCCGTATCACTCCGTCGATGTCGAGACCGCAGGCAACCTGATCGGCTCAGGCCTCGGCCCCGACGACCAGGACGCGCTCATCAGGCAGATCATGTCGGCCTCCGCGCGGGCCCGGGGGCTCGGGGCCTCGAAGAACGACGTCACCGGCCGCGTGGACGTGCTCCGGCGCAACGGCGAGACCCCTCGCGACTGGCTCGCGCGCCTCGACATGGCGGGGCGCATGCTCGAGGCCTCGACGGCCGGCTACCGCGGACACACCCTCGATACCGACGACCTGTGGGCGATCCTCGAGGATCCCGAGGCCGAGGCCGACCTTCGCGCCGCCGCTGCGCGCGTGCTCCGTCACTCGCCCAAACCAGAGACCCGAACGCGCATCGACGCCGCCGTGGCCGCGGTCCGGGACGAGTCGACCAACCAGCGCCTCCGCATCGCGATCCGTGACGACGTCGATAACGCGAGCCAGGAGCTCGCCATGCTGGACGCGCAGGAGGCTCCGCCTCAGCAACGCACGATGCAGTACCGCTGATCGCGGCGGCGCCTACTCCGCGCCCCACTCCTGAAGGGAGCGCACCCGAACGCCGCCGTCACCTCGGGCCACCTCGATCGCGTCGCAAGCCGCCAGCGCGGCCGCAATCGTCGTGAAATACGGGATGTTCGCGAGGAGGGTCTGCCGGCGCAGCGAGTAGCTGTCGCTGACCTCGCGTGCACCGAGCGTGGTGTTGACCACCATCGCGATCGTGCCGCCGCGGATCGCGTCCACCACGTGGGGGTTGCCCTCGGCCACCTTGTTGATGATCTCGGCCGGAATGCGCGCACGCTGCAGCGCCGCCGCAGTACCGCGCGTCGCGATGATCTCGTACCCCGCCGCGCGCATTCGCCGCGCGATGATGCACGCGACAGGCTTGTCCGCGTCCTTCACGCTGATGAAGACACGCGGCCGACTTGCCGGCTTGTTGCCACCACCGCTGTCAGGCAGCTTCACGTCGAGGCCCGCCGCGATCATGCTCTTGTAGAAGGCGCGCGCGAACGTATCGGCGATGCCCATGACCTCGCCCGTCGAGCGCATCTCCGGTCCGAGGATGGTGTCGACGCCCGGGAACTTCGCGAACGGAAACACGCTCTGTTTCACGGCAACGTGCCGCGGCACCTCGATGTCGGACGCGTTGAGCTCGTCGAGCGTCTTGCCGGCCATCACCTTTGCCGCGATCTTCGCGAGCGGTCGCCCTGTCGCCTTCGAGACGAACGGCACCGTGCGGCTCGCGCGCGGGTTCACCTCGAGGATGTAGACCGCGTTCCCCTTCACGGCGAACTGCACGTTCATGAGGCCGACCACGCCGAGCTCGAGCGCCAGCATGCGCGTCTGTTCCTCGATCGACCCCACGATCTCCGGGCTCAGCGAGTGCGGAGGCAGCACGCTCGACGAGTCACCGGAGTGAACGCCTGCCTCCTCGATGTGCTGCATCACGCCGCCGATGATGGCGCGCTTGCCGTCGGCCACGCAGTCGACGTCCACCTCGATCGCGTCCTTCAGGAATTCGTCGATGAGGATCGACTGGGTGCCGGCGTCACGGGCGGCCTCGACGGCCAGCGCGACGTACGCCTCGAGCTCGGCGCGCGTGTACGCGATCGTCATCGCGCGACCGCCGAGCACGTAGCTCGGACGGACGAGCACCGGGTACCCGATCTCCTCGGCGATCTTGTACGCGCCGTCGATCCCCGTCGCGATGCCGCTGCGCGGACGCTTGAGCGACAGTTTCGTCAGCACCTCATCGAAGCGCCCTCGGTCCTCGGCGCGATCGATCGCGTCCGCCGTCGTCCCGAGCAGCTTCACGCCCGCCTTCTCGAGCGGCACCGCGAGCTTCAGCGGTGTCTGCCCGCCGAACTGCACGATCACGCCGATCGGCTGCTCCTCGTCGCAGATCGCGAGCACGTCTTCGAGCGTCAGGGGCTCGAAATACAGGCGATCCGACGTGTCGTAGTCGGTCGACACCGTCTCCGGGTTGCAGTTGACCATCACGGTCTCGAAGCCGAGCTCGCGCAGCGCCTGCACGGCGTGCACGCAGCAGTAGTCGAACTCGATGCCCTGGCCGATCCGGTTCGGACCACCGCCAAGGATGACGACCTTCTTCTTCGTCGCGTCCGGCTTGGCCTCGCTCTCGGACTCGTACGTCGAATAGAGGTAGGGCGTGTGCGCCACGAACTCGGCCGCGCACGTGTCGACACGTGCGTAGACCGGGACGATCTTCTCCTTCTTGCGGAGCGCGCGCACGTCCTCTGCGCAGGAGCCGGTGAGCTTGCCGATCTGCGCGTCCGAGAAGCCGAGCCGCTTCCACGCCCGCAGCGCCGCTGGCCCGATGTCGCCGCGCACCATGCGCTCCTCGGCCTTCACGATGCGCGCGATCTGCGCGAGAAACCACGGATCGATCTTCGTGAGATCGTGGATTTCCTCGTTCGAGATCCCCGCGCGCATCGCGTCTGCGACGTAAAACAAGCGATCCGCGACCGGGATCGGAATCAACGTCCGCAGCGCGCGAACCAGGTCCTCCGGGTTCGGCGGCGGCAGGCTCTTGGGCGCCTCGATCTCCGCCGCTTCCATGCCGAGATCGCGCTTCTTCTTCGGCTCGGCGATCACGCGGTAGTCGACGCGCGAGACGAGCGAGACGAGACCGTCACGCGACGTCTCGAGCGAGCGAGCGGCCTTCTGCAAGGCCTCGCAGAACGTCCGCCCGATGCTCATCGCCTCGCCGACGCTCTTCATCTGCGTACCGAGCGTGTTGTCGGCGCCGGGGAACTTCTCGAACGCGAAACGCGGCCACTTCACGACGACGTAATCGATGACCGGCTCGAACGCGGCGCTCGTCCCGGTGATGTCGTTCTTGAGCTCGTCGAGCGTGTAGCCGACCGCGAGCTTCGCCGCGATCTTCGCGATCGGGTAGCCGGTCGCCTTCGACGCGAGCGCGCTCGAGCGCGACACGCGCGGGTTCATCTCGATGACGTGGAAGCTGCCGTCCGTCGGCGAGACCGCGAACTGCACGTTGGACCCACCGGTCTCGACGCCGATCTCGGTCATCACCGCGCGCGCCGCGTCGCGGAGGCGCTGG
>JANXVA010000422.1 GCA_025351875.1 Myxococcales bacterium
CTCGGCGGGGCCGAGAACCTTGCGGAAGGGATTGCGCGGGTTCTGCGTGAGATCGGCGTAGGTGTCCGCGACCGAGAGGAGGCGCGCACCGAGCGGGATCTCCTTGCCGACGAGCGCGTCGACGGCCGCGGCTTCCCCGACAAGCTCGTCGGCAAGGAGATCCCGCTCGGCGCGCGCCTCCTCTCCGTCGCCGACACGTACGCCGATCTCACGCAGAACGCGCGTAACCCGTTCCGCAAGGTGCTCGGCCCTGCGGAAGCGATGAACGTGCTCCTCAAGCACAAAGGCACCATCTTCGACCCGAGCATCCTCGATCTCTTCAAGGCGCTCGTCCTCGGCGAGGACATGAAGGCAAAGCTGCTCGCGAGCCGCTATCGCGTGCTCCTCGTCGACGCCGACCCCGAGGAGTCGACGGTCCTCGAGCTGCGTATGGTCGAGCAGGGCTTCGACGTGAAGACCGCGCGAAGCGTGGAAACTGCACGCAAGCTCGTGACCGCCGAAGGCGCCGATTTCGATCTCGTCGTCTGCGAGCTGGAGCTCCCGGACGCCGACGGTCTCGCGTTCCTCAGCGAGGCCCGCAAGGAGGCCTGGGGTCGCGACATGCCGTGGGTGGTGCACACGGCGAAGCAGGGGCGCACCGAGGCGAACCGCGCCTTCGAGCTCGGCGCGATGGACTTCGTCGCGAAGCCCGTCCAGGCCGACGTGCTCGTCGCGAAGCTGAAGGCCATGCTCGACCAGTGGTCGACGGGCCGCGGCGCGAAGGGCGTGAGCGGCAGCCTGCGCGAGATGGGCCTCCCCGACATCGTCCAGGTCCTCTTCCACGGCCGGAAGACCGGCAAGCTCAACGTGCGTTCGGCCGGCAAGAACGGCGAGATCCATTTTCTCGAGGGCAACATCGCGAACGCGATCATCGGTGAGGTCACCGGCGCCGACGCGTTCTACGCGCTGCTCAAGTTCGAGGAGGGCGATTTTGCCCTCGACCCGGGCTTCACCCCGCCGAAGCGCGTGATGGTCGAGTCGAGCGAAGCGCTGCTCCTCGAAGGCATGCGCCGCATGGACGAAGGCATCTGAGAAGGAGAGCGCGGGGTGAAAGAGCCGCGCACGCTCGGCAGCAGGTACCGCGTCGAGAGCGCGGTCGGTCGCGGAGGAATGGGTGTCGTGTATCGCGCGCGCGATCTTCAGCTCGATCGCCTCGTGGCGATCAAGCTCGTCGTCGACGAGGGGATCAGCGGCGCAAAGGAGCGCTTCCTCACCGAGGCGCGGCGTACCGCGGGCGTGCGCCATCCGTCGATCGTGGAGGTCTTCGACGTCGGTGAGGACGACGGAGACGCGTTCCTCGTGATGGAGCTGCTCGAAGGAGAGACGGTCGGCCAGCGCATCGAGCGTGATGGCCACATCGAGCCCGCGGAGGCCGTCGGGATCGCGAGCGAGGTCTGCGACGCGCTCGCCGCCGCTCACGACGCGGGGCTCGTGCACCGCGACCTCAAGCCCGCGAACATCTTCCTCGTGACCGGCGCGGCCCCGGGCCGTCGAGTGAAGCTGCTCGACTTCGGCATCGCGAAGCGCATCGACGGAACGACGGCGCGTACCGATCCCGACATGATCGTCGGCACGTTCGAGTACATGGCGCCGGAGCAGATCCACGGCCGCCGAGTCGACGGGCGCACCGACCTCTACTCTCTCGGGATGACGCTCTACGCCATGCTGACCGGCAAGCCGGCGTTCGCGGGGGAGAACGTCGCGACGGTGATCCATCAACAATTGAGCGTGCCGGCGACGTCGCTGCGCGAGCGTGCGCCCGAGTACGCGATCCCCGCTTGGCTCGACGCGCTCGTGCTGCGCCTCCTCGCCAAGGAGCCGGAGAGTCGCCTGGCCTCGGCACGCGATGCGAAGGAGGCGTTCGCCGGCGCGAGCCCCGGGAGTCCCACGGTACGCCCTCCCGGAGCTCCGTCAGGCGAGGGATCGCCGAACGCGATCGGCTCGCGTCCGGCATCGGCGGCGCGCGAGGGGATGCGAATGCTCGACGACGACGGCTCCGGCGCGGAGACCGCGCCCCTCGAGCTCGACCTCCCCGACACTCCGTCGCCGCATGTCGGTGAAGCGCCTGAGCGTCCCATCGCGCGTGTACCCCAGCGGCTTCCCGAGGAGGTCGCGCCTGGGGCTGCTCTCGTCGTCGCGCCGCCTCCGCTTCCGGCGTGGCTCGAGCCGCTCGGCGAGGTGCCGGTCGCGCTGTCCAAGCGCGTCGTCGGGTACTCGCTCTTCGCGTTCCTCCTCAACGTCGTGTTCTTCCGCGGCGGCTTCGTGGTCTCGGTGATGATCCTCTTCATCGCGTCGGTCGGCGGGATCGCGATGTGGGCTGCTTCGCGCGTCCAGCGCTGACGAGCGCCGCCTGTTGGGGCGCGCCAACGGCGTTGGTGGTGGGCAACGCCGAGCGCCTGAAATTACGGCAATTCGCGGTCCGTTTGGCCGCTTCCCGACGGCACGCCGGTTGCTCCAAGGACCGGCATGAGCAAGATGGCCATGATCCCCGACGGTGAGCTGTCGATCGACCTCTCCCAGATCGCGCCCGTGCACCTCGAGCTCGAGTCAGCCCGCGCGCACGACGTCGTCGGTCCCTACGGGGCGTTCGTCGCGACCATGGCGCCCGCCGATCAGGCGCCGCTCACGTGGGGCTCGCCCCCGTACAACCACTCCGCCTCGCGACCGCCGGCGCCGAGCGAGCCTTCGATGGGAGCCACGTCGCGTGCTCTCGACTCGCTCGCGGTGGTGCCCGTCGGGGTATGGAAGCGCTTCGCGCTGTACGGAGTTCTCTTCTTCGTCTTCGGCAACCTGCTTCGCTGCGGCGGCCTCTCGACGTTCACCAACGTGTCGTGCGCGCTCGTCGTCGCGCTGGGGCTCGTCGGCGTCGTCGTCTCTGCTCAGCGCAACCCGTAACGGCGGAGCAGCGCGAGCAGATACGGCCGATCCATCTGCGCGCGTCGTGCAGCCTCGGAGGCGTTGCCCGCGCAGCGCTCGATGATGCTCGCGAGGTAGCTCTGCTCGAAGGCGGCGACGGCATTCGCCTTCGCGTCGCGGTAGCGCTCGATGGGCGCGTCATCGGCCTTGGCCTTCGGCGCTGCCGAGGGAGTCCTTGGCGCCGCAGGCGCGGCGTCCTCGAGCATGGCGCCGAGGTCGGACGCGCCGAACGCCACGACGCGCTCGACCGCGCTCCGGAGCTCGCGCACGTTGCCGGCCCAGTGCTGCTCGGCGAGCGCGGCGAGGAGCTCCGGCGCGATGGGCAGTGCGTCGGTGCCAGTCATCTCGAGCGCGAAGTGGCGGACGAGGACTGCCACGTCCTCCGGGCGCTCCCGGAGCGGCGGCACCACCACCCTCGCGCCGGCGAGGCGGAAGTAGAGATCGGCGCGAAACGAGCCACGATTCACCTCGCTGCGGAGATCTCGATTGGTCGCGCTGACGACGCGTACGTCGACGCTGATCTCCTTGTCGCCTCCGACGCGGCGGAAGCGCTTGCGCTCGAGCACACCGAGAAGCGAGGCCTGCGCCAGCGCCGGAAGCTCCCCGACCTCGTCGAGAAATACGGTGCCACCGTCGGCGCGCTCGAACGCACCGGCGCGCTCGCGCACCGCTCCGGTGAACGCTCCCTTCTCGTGTCCGAAGAGCTCGGCCTCGAGGAGCGTCGGTGCGATCGACGCACAGTCGACGACGACGAACGGCCTGGCCTTCCTCGGCCCGAGCTCGTGCACCGCGCGCGCCACGAGCTCCTTGCCGGCGCCTGTCTCGCCGTGGACGAGCACGCTGGTCGAGACCGCCGCGAGCATCCGAACGCGCCGCGCGACCTCGCGCATCGCCTCGCTCGCGAACACCATGCCCGGTAGCTCCGGCTCGCCCTCCGCGGCGGGTCGCGGCGCGTCGGCAGCGTCGAGCAGGAGGACCGTTGCGCCCACGCGGAGCTGACTGCCGCGCGGCACCACGGCGTCGCGTACGCGCACGTTTCCGGCGAACGTCCCGTTGGTGCTTCCGAGGTCGCGCACGGCGATCCCGTCCGGGCCGACCGCGAGCTCGAGGTGATAGCGGCTCACGGCGTCATCGTTCAGAACGACGTCGTTGTCGGCGGCGGTCCCGACGCTGGCGACGTGGCCCGCCTCGCACTCGACGAGCTTGCCGGCGTCGTGACCTCGCGCGACGGCGATCGAGAGCCGATGAACCTTCTCCAGCGTCGTGCGCGAGACCTCGCGCGTTCGTTCGTCGCCCGCCATCACCCTCGATGGTACGAGGAAACTCGTCTCATTGGCATTCGGGGTTCGTGACGAGGTCCGCGTTCGCGTCGAGCTTGTTCCAGCTGCCGAGGATCTTGGTCGTCTGGTCGAGGCTGTCGCCCGTCGCGAGCTTCGCCGTGTACGGCGACTGCGCCATGGTGAGCGGCATGTGGCGGACGCCGTTGACGGTGACCTTGCCGTCGGTGCCCTTGGTCAGCCCGACGTAGAGGATGAGCGACGAGCGCTTGTCGACGCCGCTCTGACCGCTGACGAAGTTGCCGAGCGAGTAGATGACGAAGCCCTCGCGGCCGTCACGCGTCGTGTACTTCTCCCACGGCTGCACGACGTGCGGGTGGCCGCCGAGGATGGCTGTGGCGCCCGCGTCGAGCATCTCGTGAGCGAGGTTCTTCTCCTGCTGCTCGGGCGCGTGGTTGTACTCGACGCCCCAGTGCGGCGTGACGATGATCGCATCGACCTCGCGCGTACGTCCCGCGAGACCCTTGATCGTCGCGAGCAGCGTGGCCTTGTCCTCGTAGCAGTGGAGGACCTGGCTCTTCGTGTCGGGGATGCCGTTGGTCGAGAAGCTGCACGCGACCCAGGCGACCTTCACGCCCTTGGCCTCAGTGATCGTGTACCAGGCCGGGTTCGCGTCCGTCGAAGCCTTGGTGCCCGCGAACGGGAGGCCCGCTTCCTTCAGGTTCTTGATGGTGCGGTCGGCGCCGGCCCAGCGGCGATCGAGCGCGTGGTTGTTCGCCGTCGAGACCACGTCGATGCCGCTCTCCTTGAGCGAGCCGATGAGCGACGGGTGGTAGTTGAACTGCGGGTAGCTCGAGTAGACCTTGTTGTCGAAGCGCCTGCCCGGGTCGGCGGACTCGCCGGTCGTCGCGAGGCCCTCGGCGCACGGGCCTTCGAGGTTGGCGTACGTGAGGTCCGCGCGCGCGAGCAGCGGCTCGACGTTCTTCCAGAGACTGTGGTGGCCTTCGGGCGACGCGTACGCCTGCTGCTGGAGCGGGCTGTGGAGGAGGACGTCGCCGACGGCGGCGATCGTGATCTTCGTGCCGGCCTTGCAGGCCTCGCGGAACTTGAGCGGACCGGCCGCCGCGGGGACGAGCGCGCCGACCTCGACGCCTGCGCCCTCTTCGTCTTCCTCGTCACCGACCGTTGCGTCGGAGCTGCACCCGATGGCGCCGACAGTGAACGAAGCGAGAGAGGTGAGCGCGGCGAGTCGGAGCAAGCGGAGGGCGACCGAAGAGGAGGAGCCGGACATGTTGCGCATACATCTGCACACCATATGCCGCGATAGTGGAAAAGTATGCGCGCAGCGGAATGTTGTGATTCCGCTGGCTTACCGATTCTCGTGGAGGCCGCGGATCGCGGAAATCGCCGAAAGGGAGGGCGAGCGATCCAGCTACTTCTTGGCCGGCTCGGCGGGGTTCACGATCTCCACGTCCCAGGAGACCTCGGTGTCGGCGCCACCCCACGGCGGGTAGGTGAGGTTCGAGAAGGCCTTCTCGACGCAGTTGCCGACCGGCTTGCCCTGGTAAGGCGCAGGGACCGTGACGCCCTTCGAGCGGCCGCTTGCTCCGAGCTGGATCTGCAGCGTGGCCTTGCCCCACGGGCCGGTGCCCTTGCCGTTCTCGTCCTTCGCGTGGCCGCAGTTCTCTTTGACCTGGCGCGCGGCGCGCTTGATGACCACCTCGGTCGCTTCCTTGTCGTACTGATCGTTGCGACGCGTCGCGCCCTCTTGAACGCCACCGCCCTTGGGCTTCGCCTTCTCCGCCTTCTCCTCTTGAGAGAGCGGCGGCGGCGGCGGCGCTGCGCCTTCCCACTTCGGCGTCTCCTCGCTCGTCTTGTTCTCGCCGCTGTTCTCGGCCGGGTACTCACCGACCTGCTTCGGCTTGCCGCCGCAGGCCGCGAGGGCGAGCGCGACGGAGGAAACTGCGACGCAAGTGAAGAGGGTGACGCGCATGGCGGGATGCTAGCACTTGCTTGGCAAGCGGTAGAGACCGACCTAGAGGTCGGTGATGGTGTAGTCCTTGATCTTGTAGAGCAGCGCGCGGTGGCTGATTTCCAGCAGCTCCGCGGCTCGCGTGCGGTTGCCGCGGGTCTTCTGGAGGGCGCGCCGGATGAGGATCGCCTCGATCGCCGCGGTCGTCTTCTTGATCGAGAGCTCGCCGCTCGCGAGCTGCACGGCCACCGGGTCGAGGGCCTCGCGGAGGCGCTCGGGGAGATCGTGCGCGTCGATGACGTCCCCGTCGCACAGCACCATCGCGCGCTCGATGGTGTTCTCGAGCTCGCGGACGTTGCCTGGCCACTGGTACTCGAGGAGCAGTTTGCGTGCATCGGTGCTGACCGCGCGGATCTGCGTCCCGAGGCGCGCGTTGTTACGCGTGAGGAAGTGGTCGACGAGCAGGTTGACGTCCTCTTTGCGCGCGCGGAGCGGCGGGATGAGGATCGGCAGGACGTTGATGCGGTAGAAGAGGTCCTCGCGGAAGCGGCCGGCCTTCGCCTCGGCGGCGAGATCGCGGTGCGTGGCGGCGATGATGCGGACGTCGATCTTGATGTCCTTCGAATCGCCAAGCCGGCGGATCGTCTCCTCCTGGAGCGCGCGCAGCAGCTTCACCTGGAGGTTGAGCGGTAGCTCGCCGATCTCGTCGAGGAAGAGCGTGCCGCCGTCCGCCTCCTCGAAGAGACCGCGGCGATCGGCGTTGGCGTCGGTGAACGCGCCCTTCTTGTGGCCGAACAGCTCCGTCTCGAGGAGGTTCTCCGGGATCGCTCCGCAGTTGATGGTGACGAACGCCTGATTCTTGCGGTTCGACCGCGTGTGGAGCGCGCGTGCGACGAGCTCCTTGCCGACGCCGCTCTCGCCCTGGATGAGGACCGTCGTCTTGTAGTCGGCGATCTTCGAGATGGTGCGGAAGATGTCCGTCATCGGCGCGCTCTTCGCGAGGATCGACTCGAACTGGCTCTCCTTCTGGATCTGCTCCTTGAGCGCGCGGTTCTCGCGGCGGAGCGTCTCGCGCTCCTCGGCCTTGCGGAGCGCGAGGACGATCTCGTCGGGCTTGAACGGCTTGCCGACGTAGTCGTAGGCGCCGGCCTTCATCGCCTCGAGCGCGAGGTCGACCGAGCCATAGGCGCTCATCACGATCACGGTGGCGGGGTTCTGCTTCGCCTTGAGCGTGGCGAGGAGATCGAGCCCGCCCATCTTCGGCATGCGGACGTCGGTGAGGATGACGTCGGGGCCGAACGAGTCGACCAGCGCGAGCGCGCTCTCGCCGCCGTCGGCCGTCTCGACCTCGTAGCCGTGACGCTTGAGGAGCGTCTTCAGGACGAGGCGGATGTTCTCTTCGTCGTCGACGACCAGGACGCGGCGCATGGGACGTACCTCGATGACGCAAAAAGGTCAGACCTCAAGCTACCACTTTGTGGGCTGATCGCGATGCACGGTGAAGCGGCCATGCACAATTTGCGGTGTCCTAGCGCCAGCGGGAGCGCAGCGGTGCGCTCGGACGTACGATCAGGGTGATGAGTGGCGTCGATCCGGAGGCCGCAGCCAGCAGGGCGGAACTGTCGCGGACGGTGCTCTGGGCGCTGCCCTTCATCGCGGTGCTGGTCGCCGCCGCCGGCCTCGCCGCCGTCCTCCGGGCCGGGGCGTCGGAGCGCTTCAGTGTGTCGGCGGCGTTCGCGGTCCTCGCGTCGCTCGCGCTCGCGGGCTTCGTCGCAGTCACGCGCCAGCGTCGTCCTCGCGCGGGGATCCTCGCGGCATGTCACGCGCTCGCATGCGTGCCGCTCCTTGCCGTCGCGGCGTCGAGTCTCGTCCGCGACGCCGTCGTCAGCGGCGGCACGCTGCACTGCGGCAACGGCGAGACGGGACTGCTCTTGTTCGGCATGCCCATCGCGTGGGTCATCCTCCTCCTTGGCGGCATCGGCTCCGGCATCATGCTCGCGAAGCGCGAGACGGATCGATTCGTCCGCTCCGTCGCGTTCGTCGCGACGGCTCTCGCGCTCGTCGCGTTCGCGTTCGCGGCCGTCCGCGTGCGCCGTCCCGATCCCGACACCTACCTCGCTTCTCTCGTGCCCGCCGCGGTGCTCCAGCCGGGCGGGCGCGCGACGGTCGAAGGTCGCGAGCTCCGCTACGAGCAGAGCTTCAGCAAGAAGGTCCCCTCGCGCTCCGAAGGCGAGAGCGGAGCGCCGTACGATGCCGAGCGCATCGATTGCACGCTCACGGGGTATGACGAGCCGAGGGCGTTCTACGCCCTTGGCGGTGCGTGCCCGATCCTGCGCGTTCGCGTCGACCTCGGGCACGATTTCGCCGTCGTCGACGGTCGAGATGGCCCGCACGGATCGTCGTACTCGAAAGCGTTCCGTTCGAGCACCGGCGCGAGCGTGACGATCGCTCCGAAGGACGTCGCCGATCACATCGCTCCTCCGATCGGCTGGACTGCGGGCGCGGGCCTCGGCGGCTTTCTCGGCGTCGGCTTCCTCGTCGCGGCGTCTCGCGCTCGCCGACGCGCCGCCGCGGTCGTCGGGCACGACGGCAGGCACCACGGCGGAGGCCTCGTCGAGCTCCTGTCAGGCGAGACGGTCCGCGTCGAAGCTGCGGCGGGACTTCCGCTGGGCGACGTCATCCTCCGCGAACCGACCGAGAAGCACGCGAGCTACCGCCAGATGGGCGCGATCTCGTTCTCGTTCGCCTCGCCCGGAACGCTCGAAGCGCTCCGCGCGACGCACACCGATCTCGCCGCGAGCCTGTGTGCCGCTGCGTTCGCCGCTTCGCTGCTCGGTGCGACGCCGCTCTTCGTCGCTCGCCTCGTCGCCGGGCTCTGAGCCCTCGATACGCGCGCCCGCGTACACGCCTCATGTAGGATCGCGTCCGTGCACACCGGCCTCGATCTCCTCGTCCAGCGACCCGACCTCGTCGCTCGCCTCGCAAAATCGCGTGTCGGGCTCCTCGCGCATCCCGCGTCGGTCTCGAACGGGCTGGTCCACATCACCGACGTGCTCCGAGAGCTCGGGATCGTTCCCGAGGTGCTCTTTGGCCCCGAGCACGGCTGGGCCGGCCACGCCCAGGACATGATCGGCGTCGGCGACGCCCGAGAGGAGAAGCACGGCACGCGCGTGGTCAGCCTCTACGGAGAGAACTTCGAGGACCTCTCGCCGAAGCCCGCCGACCTCGACGGCCTCGACGTCGTCGTCATCGACATGCAAGACGTCGGCGCCCGCTACTACACGTACGTGTGGACGGCCGTGCTCGTCGCCCGCGCGTGTCGCGACAAGGGCGTGCGCGTCCTCGTCCTCGACCGCCCCAATCCCCTCGGCGGCAGCTCGATCGAGGGAAAGCTGCAACATGCAGGCTTTCTATCCTTCGTCGGTCTCGAGCGCGTGCCGGTTCGCCACGGGCTCACCCTCGGCGAGATCGTGGCATGGCGAGCGAAGCTCGAGGGTTACCGCGAGCTCGTCGAGGTGCTGTCTGTGGAGGGCCTCGACCGCGAGGCGCATGCCTCGGCATGGCACCGCGCGTTCGTCATGCCTTCGCCGAACATGCCGACCTATGACGCGGCGCTCGTTTACCCGGGCGGGTGCCTGCTCGAGGGGACGAACCTCTCCGACGGCCGCGGCACGACGCGCCCGTTCGAGATCACCGGCGCGCCGTGGCTCTCGGGGAAGGCACTCGCCGAAGGGCTCACGAAGACCGGGCTCCACGGCTTCAC
>JANXVA010000479.1 GCA_025351875.1 Myxococcales bacterium
CACGGCGTTGCCGCGGTCCGCGCGGGCGGACGACGTCGCCGACGAGGCCGACCACCTCTTCACGCTCGGCGCCGAGCGCTACCAGGACAAGGACTACAAGGCGGCGCTCGCGAACTTCCTGGCGTCGAACCGCCTCGTCCGCAACCGCAACGTGATGTTCAACATCGCGCGGACCTACGAGCACCTCCACCAGTTCGCGGATGCGTATCGCTACTACCAGCGCTCGCTCGAGGGCGAGACCGATCTGGCGATCAAGGGGCGCATCAAGGAAGCGCTCCAGCGGATCGGAACGAGCGTCGCGCTCCTGAACGTCACGACCGACCCGCCCGGCGCGCTCCTCTATCTCAATCGCAAGGATCTCGGTGACCGTGGCTCGGCCCCGCAGTCCCTCGCGCTCGTCCCCGGGACATACACCGTCATCGCGGAGCTGCAGGGCTACGACGAGGCCACGTCGCAGCCGGTCGAGGTGCGCGTCGGAGCGGAAAAGTCGGTCTCGCTCAAGCTCACGCGCGTCGTCGGAATCGTGCGCGTCAGCGGCGCGGACGGCGCCTCGGTACGGATCGACGCCGACGACGCGCCCGTCGTAGGCGTCTCCCCGTGCGACGTTCCGGCCACGCCGGGCCAGCACACGCTGGTCTTCTCGCGGCCGGGCTCGCGCACCAC
Source organism: Myxococcales bacterium (assembly GCA_025351875.1). Lineage (GTDB taxonomy): Bacteria > Myxococcota_A > Polyangia > Polyangiales > Polyangiaceae > Labilithrix. Next base: position 664 of record JANXVA010000479.1, read on the forward strand.
GCGGCTCGGCGTGCAGGTCAAGGCGAACGCCGTGACGACGATGCGCGCGGACCTCGAGGCCGAGACAGGCTCGCTCGTCGTCAACTCCGACGAGCGCGACGCCGTCATCGAGATCGACGGCAAGACGCAGGGCTTCACCCCCGCGGTGCTCGCGGTCGCGGTCGGCACGCACGACGTGCGCGTCACGTTGCGTGGCTTCAAGCCGGTCGCGAAGCGCGTGGAGATCGCCGCGAACGCGCAGACGCAGCTCGACCTCTCCCTCGTCGGCAACGACTCGGTCGAAGCCGCGTCGCGCGTCGCTGAGTCGGTCGAGGACGCGCCGGCATCCGTCACGCTGGTGACGTCGCCAGAGCTCCGCGCGATGCGCTACCCGACGGTCGCGGAGGCGCTGCGCGGCGTGCGCGGCGTCTTCGTCTCCGACGATCGCGGGTACAAATCGGTCGGCTTCCGCGGGTTCGGTCGCCCCGGCGACTACGGCAACCGCGTGCTCGTCCTGATCGACGGGATGCCGACGAACGACAACTGGCTGTGGTCGTCGTACGTCGGCTACGACCTGCGTACGGATCTCGAGGACGTCGAGCGCATCGAGGTCGTCCGCGGACCAGGGTCGATCCTGTACGGAACGGGCGCGTTCTCCGGCGTCGTGAACCTCGTCATGGCCGGCCCGGACACGCCCGACGGGCGCGAGGTCGGCATGTCGGTCGCCGACGACGGCGTCGCGCGCGCTCGGGCTCGCGTGACGCAGCACTTCACGAAGGACTCGGGCGTCTGGACGTCGGTCGCGGCAGGCCGCGGCGCGGGTCGAGACATCTTCGTGCCCGAGTACGTTCCGGACGGACCGCCCTCGGTCGCCGGCAACGCGCGCGGCGTCGACGGTTTCCAGGTCGGCACGCTCTCGGGGCGCGTCTGGTGGAAATCGGTGTCGGCGCAGTGGTCGCTCAACCACCACGACAAGCAGCTGCCCGGCGCGCAGTTCAACACCACGTTCGGCGACGGGCGCACGCACCAGGCCGACACGCGTGGGTTCATCGAGGCGAAGGTCGAGCCGAAGCTCGGAGAGCAGTTCGAGTCGCTGACGCGCGGGTACGTGAACTACTACGCGTACCGCAGCGCCTTCGCGCGCTCGCCGACCGACGGCGGCGTCGAGCACGACACCTTCGACGGCACGTGGGTCGGCGCGGAGCAGCGGGTGGTCTGGAAACCGGTCTCGATCGTGCGCCTCACCGGCGGCGGCGAGGTCCAGGACCACCTGAAGGCCCACCAGACGGGCGCCGACGAGACGGGCAGGTTCCTCGACGACGACAACCCGTTCACGCTCGTCGCCGGCTACGCCATCGCCGACGTCACCCCGACGAAGGCCGTGAAGGTGTCGGCGGGTGCGCGCTTCGACTCGTACTCCGCGTTCGGCTCGTCGCTCAACCCGCGCGCGGCCGTGATCGTGAAGCCCTACGACGGCGGCAACATCAAGCTCCTCGCGGGCAAGGCGTTTCGCGCGCCGAGCATCTACGAGCGCTTCAACGCGGCGGGCGGCGGTCAGAAGCCCAGCGGGACGCTCAAGCCCGAGAGCCTCTATTCGCTCGAGGTGGAGTACAGCCATCGCTTCTCGCGGACCGTGATCGGCACCGTGTCGACGTACGGGAATTACATCGAGAACCTCATCGCGCTCCGCGATCTGCCGGACGCGACGCCGACGGCGCCCTCGTACGCGTACGGCAACACGAGCTCGCCGGTCGGCACGTTCGGCGCGGAGGCGGAGCTGCGTCGCGAGTGGAAGGAGGGCTGGATGGTCAGCGCCTCGTACTCGTTTCAGAAGTCGCGCTACCTGAAATCGGGGCAGCTCGGCGACATCGTCGGATTCAAACAGGCTGCGAGCCTGCGCGAGGTACCTAACTCGCCCAATCATCTGGCGTCGGTGAAGGGCGGCGTGCCGATCCTCGGGCGCGCCCTGATGCTGATGAACCGCTTCACCATCGAGGGATCGCGCCCGGACCGCAACGATGCGGAGGGGCCCGGGCTCCCCGCGCAGCGCGATACGCCGCCGGCGCTCCTCTGGGACATCGTGTTCTCGGGGGCGGAGGCGCGCTGGGGGCTCTCGTACGCGATCGGCGTCTACAACGCGTTCGACGCGCGGTGGTCGGTGCCCGTGAGCGCCGAGTTCCGCCAGACGACGATGCCGCAAAACGGGCGCACCTTCCTCGCGTCGGGGGCGATCACGTTCTGACCATGCCGACACCTTCTCATTCCCGCCGTCGGTTCTCCCGCCTCGTCGCCGCCACGGCGGCGCTGGGCACGCTCGCAGCGGCGAGCGGCGCGCTCCTCGGCGGCGGCGTGACGTCGTGCCTGAGCACGGAGTCGTACGTGTATTTTGCACAGAAATACGACCCGACGAACGACTGCCTGGAGAGCTTCAAGCCCGTGGAGGTCGTGAACGGCTCGGGCGCGGCGAAGTGCCCGGCGACGTGCATGACGGTCGGCGCGGATCTGCTCGTCTCGACGGTCTGTCCGCCGCTCCCCGCGATCGCGACGGAGGTACCCGCCGACGCGGGCGACTGCATCGCGGCGCTCGAGGCGGCGGTGCGTGGCGGCACGTGCGACGCGCCCCCGGACGGCGGCGACGCCGACGCAAACACGGACGCCAGCGGTGACAGCGGCGGCGACGAGCGCGACGCCGACATCGACGCGGCGGACGCCGCCACGCCAATCACCGACGCGGCCGACGCGGGCTAGCGGCGAGAGGCTGGGTCACGCCTCGGTCTCTAGGTCCCGCCGATCAGGACCGGCGCGCTGAGCGCGCGCTCGTCGGTCGCTCCCGGCTGCACCCGCGCGTAGAGGCCCGCCGCCTCGCCGGCGAGCAAGAACACCCCGTAGTTCACGATCTCCCCGCGCGTGCCTTCCTTCGCGCGGAACCAGCGCTGCACGATCCACCTGCCGCGCCGTGCGTGCGCGAGCGACTCCTTCCACACCTCGGCGCTGACCAGACGCCCGAGCACGACCTCGTCGCCCTCTGCGCCATAGTCGCTCTTCAGGACCCAGTCGTCCTTCTGGGCGATCAGCTGCTCGACATGGACCGACTCGAGCCGCTTCGTCACCGGGACGTGCGCGCGGATCGTCTCCTGCGAGCGCCGAGAGAAGCGATGGATGTGCTCCCACATGAAGGCCATCGCTCGCTTGTTTTGCGGGACCACCGCGCCGAACGGGTTCACGACCGAAGCGCTGCCCTCGAGCATCGCCGCGAGGACGGCCTCGAGCGGCTCCTCGAGCGGCTGCGGGTCGAGGAGCTCCTCGTCGTCCCACGCGCTCTGGCGCTCGCCCCACCAGTCAGTCTTGTAGTGACGGAGCACCAGCGAGATCGGATCTTCGAAGAGGACGAGGCCACGCTCGTCGTGCCTCAGGTTGTACGGCGAACCGAGGACGATCTCCCAGCCTCGCTCCTCGAACGTCTTCTTGTAGAGGCGAACGAGCGACAGGTCCTCGGGCAGCTCCGTCGGGTACACGATCCCCGCCCGACGCGGCTTGCCCTTCCCCACCATCGCGTTCACGACGAGCTCGGTGACGTCGCCGAAGCGCCTGGCCAGCTCACGGTTCGGGTCCGTCGTCCCTGCCCTCGCGGCCAGCGGGCCGAGGATGATCGCCTCCGCCTCGCCCGTCGGCGTATCGCAGTTGAGCTCCGCGATCTGAAGGCCGTCTTCGGTCACGAAGACATCCGCGCGAGCGATGACATGCCAGAGCGGCTGCGACGCGAGCCACATCGCCTTTTGATAGGGCGATAGTCCGAAGAACGTGTCCAGCACCTCGGGCTCGTCGGCCACCATGAGGCACAGCTCGTTGTAGACCTCCGCGACGCCCTCCGCGACGCGGTACATGTCGCGCGCCTCCTTGCTCGAGAGCACGATCGGCTCCTCGCGGAAGCGTGGCTCACCGGCGAGCCACGGATCGGTGACGATCCCGCTGGCGCTGATGCGCTTCGCGAACGCGTCGTACGAGGACGCCGGCGCGGTCATCAGAGCAGGCGTGCGACCGACAGCGCCGTCGCGATGTAGCTCACCGCCTCGAGCGCGCCGATGCCCTCGTTGCGGTCGGTGCCGACGCCCGTGTCGAGCCGCCCACCGCGGAGCGCGAAGGGAGCACCGAGCAGGAGCGTCTGCACGAAGAGCTGCCGCACGGGATAGAGCGCGAGCGCCAGGAGGAGGATCGCGCCGAAGCCCTTCAGCGACGACTCCCAGCTCACGAAGTCGCCGTCGAGCGCGCAGCCCACGATGATCGCCACGGCGATCGACACGCCGGCGTAGCTGATCGAGGCCGCGAGGTTCTCGCCGTGGATCTGCTCGGCGTCGTCGTAAGTCGTCAGCGCGCGGAAGAGCGTGACGAACGCCCAGAGGGCGGCGATGGCGAGCATGAAGAAGAGGAGCGAGAGCCCGACGTCCCGGAGCTTGCTGCCGGCGATGGCGTGCGCGGCGACGATGCCCGTCGCGACGTAGTGCGAGCCTGCGGCGAGCCCGGCGGCCACGTTGCCTCGTGCGATCTCGGCGGGCAGCCGCGATCGAAGGAGCAGCTGCGTACCGAGCCGCCCCATCACCGCGACGAGGACGAGGCCGAGGACGCCGAACTCGGCGGCGGCGACGATGTCCTGGACGAGGTCCTCTCCGCGCACGCAGTTCTTCACCGCAGCGGCCGCCACCATGAAGACACCGAGCACCTGACCGACATCGAGGAGGTGCCTGGCGGCGTTCGAATCGGCGAAGTTCTTCCCGACGGTCGTCTCGGGTGCGAACACGCGGCGACCGAGGCGGAACACCGCGAGCAGCACGAGGGTCGTGCCGACCGCGAACCCGAGCGCGTAAAGGGGCGGAAGCTCCATGCCAAGGAACCTACTACCCTCGGCACATGCTCGTCATCCGGAAGGCCACCCCGACGGACGTTCCCGACGTCCTCGCCCTCGTCAAGGAGCTGGCCGCCTACGAACGGGAGCCCGACGCCGTGGTCGCCACGGAGGCTGATTTCCTGCGCGACGGCTTCGGCGAGGCCCCGGCCTTCCACGTCCTGGTCGCCGAGGACGCCGCCGGTGCCGTGATCGGCTTCGCGCTCTATTTCTTCAGCTACTCCACCTGGGTCGGGCGCCGGTGCCTCTACCTCGAGGACCTCTTCGTCCAGCCGGAGCATCGCGGAAAGGGTGCCGGCGTCGCGCTCATGAAGGCGCTCGCGAAGGAGGCCGTCGCAAAGGAGTGCCGGCGCTTCGTCTGGCAGGTGCTCGACTGGAACGCGCCGGCCATCGCGTTCTACGAGCGCCTCGGCGCCAGCGTGCGCCGCGAGTGGCTGAGCGTGCGCCTCGAGGGCGAAGCCCTGGCCGCGCTCGCGAGGTAGGGCGGATCCTCCACGGATCGGCGGGCGGCTGCGTCTTTTCGGCCGCAAATCGCGGGTCCGCGGTGTACGGGGGCGCGATCGATGCTAAATGGCGGACTCCCCGATGCCGTGGCCCGACAAAAAGCCCGCTGGACTCGACGCCAGCGAGAAGACGAGCTTCGGCAAAGGCGTCTTCCGCAAGTGCGACGGCTGCGGCGAGACGGTGACCGCCGAGCTGCTCGTGCAAAACCACGAGGTCTGCCCGCAGTGCGGAAAGCACCACAAGCTGGGCGCTCCCGGCTGGCGGAAGCTCATCCTCGACGACGGCGCGCTCGAGGAGTGGGACGCCCACCTCGAGCCCAGCGATCCGCTCGGCTTCACCGACGGCAAGGCCTATCCCGACCGCGTCGCGATCGCGCAGAAGAACACGCGCGCGAAGGAGGCGATCGAGACCGGCAAGGCGCACATCCAAGGCATCGCGATCGCCTACGGCGCGTTCATCTTCAACTTCATGGGCGGGTCGATGGGCTCGGTCGTCGGCGAGAAGATCACGCGGCTCTTCGAGCGCGGCGCCGCGCAGAAGCTGCCGGTCGTTCTCCTTCAGGCGTCGGGCGGCGCGCGCATGCAGGAGGGCATCCTCAGCCTCATGCAAATGGCCAAGACGGTCGCCGCGCGCGAGCGCCTTCGCGACGCCAACGTGCCCTTCCTCAGCGTGCTCCTCCATCCCACGACCGGCGGCGTCGCGGCGAGCTTCGCGTTCCTCGGCGACGTGAACATCGCCGAGCCAGAGGCGCTGGTCGGCTTCGCCGGCGCACGCGTCATCGAGACCACCATCCGCCAGAAGCTGCCCGAGGGGTTCCAGCGCAGCGAGTTCTTGCTCGAGCACGGCATGATCGACCGCATCACGAGCCGCCTCGAGATGAGGCGCGAGCTCGCGATGCTCATCCGGCACCTCGCTCGTCTCCCCGCCCCCGTGATCGACGGCGCGGCGTCGCAAGGGCCTCCCGCATGAGGGGTGCGTGACGACGGCGCAGGGCGCGGGGGCGCCCCTTCATGGCTCGCCGGTATCGGCGGTGACGACGGCCAGCAGCGTGGCCTCGGGCCGCGTCCCCGTGCGCCTCACCCATGCGCTCGAGGCGCTCTACGCGCGCGTACCACTCGGCATGCGCCTGGGCCTCGAGGCGATGCGTGCAGCATGCACGCGTGCGGAGAACCCCGAGCGCAGCTTCGACGCCGTCCACATCGCCGGCACGAACGGCAAGGGTTCGACGTGCGCGATGGTCGAGTCGATCGCCCGCGCCGGCGGGAAGAAGACCGGCCTCTACACCTCCCCTCACCTGTGCCGGTTCGCGGAGCGCATCCGGATCGACGGCGAGCCCATCACGGACGACACGCTGGCCGACGTGCTCGAGCGCGCGCTCGAGATCGGCCCCGACCTCTCGTTCTTCGAGACGGCCACGCTCGCCGCGTTCCTCGCGTTCCGTGAGCACGCGGTCGACCTCGCGATCATCGAGGTCGGCATCGGCGGCCGGCTCGACGCCACCAACGTCCTCCCCGCCGAACGACTCAAAGTCGCGGCGATCACGCGCGTCGCCCTCGACCACGTCGATCGCCTCGGTGACACCCTCGAGGCCATCGCGCGCGAGAAGGCCGGCATCGCCAAGGGAGGCAGGCCGCTCGTGCTCGGGCCGATGTCTCCCGAGGTCCGTGCCGCGGCGCTCGAGGTCGTGCTCGCTGCCGGCGCGCTCCCCATCGTGATGGGCGAGGACCCGGACGCCGTCACGCGTGACGCCCTCGACGTCGGGCTCCGCGGCACCTACCAGCACGACAACGCGCGCATCGCGTGGCGCATCGGTCGCGAGCTCGGCCTGCCCGAGTCCGCGCGGCGCGAGGGCCTCGCGCGCACCCGCTGGCCCGGCCGCTTCGAGCACATCACCGTCGAGGGCGGCCCGTTCGAAGGCGCCTGGATCCTCGACGGCGCCCACAACCCGGACGGCGCGCGCTCGCTCGTGGGCTCGCTCGCGGACGACGAGGCGCGTACTGCGGGGCATTCGGCTCCCGGCGCGCTCATCTTCGGAGCGCTGGCCGACAAGGCCTGGCGCGAGATGCTCGACGAGCTCGCGGTCCTCTCCTGCCCGCGGATCTACGTCGCCCCGCGCGGCCGCGCGGCCGCCGACCCGGCGCTGCTCGCCGCGCACGCACCAGGTCACGTGGCGACGTCGCTCTCCGAGGCGCTGGTTCATGCGCGGAGCCTGGTCGCTTCGTCGTCTCCGGTCGTCATTTGCGGTTCGCTCTACCTCGTCGGAGAGGCGCGAGCGCAGCTGATGGGGCTCCCCGAGGACCCGCCGGTCGCCCTCTGACGTCGCAGCTTGCCTGTCGCGTGCAGACCCGTGCCTGTTCTATCCTGCGCCCCATGCCGAGCTTCGACATCGTCTCGAAGATGAAGTGGCACGAGGTCGACAACGCCCTGAACCAGGCTCAGAAGGAGCTGGCTCAGCGCTTCGACTTCAAGGATACCGGTACGGAGCTCGAGAAGAACGACACGGGCATCGTCATCCGGTCGTCGAGCGAGGACCGCGCGAACGCGGCCCTCACGGTGTTCCAGGAGAAGGTCATCAGGCGGAAGGTGAGCTTGAAATTCTTCGACGTCCAGGACCCGACGAAGACCGCCAAGGGCGGAGCTCTGATCCTCATCAAGGTGAAGGAGGGCATCGAGTCCGAGCCCGCCCGCGAGATCGTCGCCGCGATCAAGGAGGCGAAGCTCAAGGTCCAGGGACAGATCCAGGAAGCGCAGGTTCGCGTGACCGGGAAGAACCGCGACGATCTCCAGAAGGCCATGCAGCTCGTCCGAGGGCTCGACCTCGACCTCGAGCTCTCGTTCGTCAATTTCAGAGACTAGGGCACACCATGGCAACAGGCGTCACGTCGAAGAAGACCGGTCCCGCGAAGGCAAAGCCGAGCGGCGCGAAAGCGAACGGCACGAAGGCCAACGGTAAGGCCCCCGGCGCGGCCAAGCCGCCCCGCACGCCGGAGCGACAGCTCTTCGGCACGGACGGCATCCGCGGCGTCGCCAACGAGCCGCCGATGACGCCCGAGCTCGCCCTCGCGCTCGGCAAGGCCGTCGCGTTCGTTGCCGGGAGGAACAAGGCCCACACGCCTCGCGTGCTCATCGGCAAGG
>JANXVA010000487.1 GCA_025351875.1 Myxococcales bacterium
AAAGGCCGAGCGCATCGACACGAGGCAGCTCGAGATCGAGTTCGCCGAGACCAAGGCCAAGCTCGACAAGCTCGCCAAGGAGCTCGGCGCCGGCGATCTCGCGGAAGGCGCCAGCGATAACGACAACGACACGTCGGGCGGCAGCGACGACGGGCGGCCCGCGCGCACCAAGAAGTCGACGGGCCGACGCAACATCCGACTGCTCGACATCCCCGAGGAGCGCGTCGAGATCTTGGACCCCGCGCTCGAAGGCAAGGCCGAGCGCATCGGGTTCGAGGAGAGCTGCTTGTTCGGCCGCCGCCGCGGCGGCACCATCCGCATCGTCATGGCGCGCGCGACCTACAAGATCACCGCCGATGACGAGACGACCACGTTCGTCACGGCCGCCAAGCCGAAGGAGATCTACGAGCGAGGAATCCTCGCACCGTCGTTCATCGCGCATCTTCTGACGAAGAAATTCCGATGGGGGATGCCCTTCCACCGCATCGCGCTCGAGCTCGCGTCCGAGGGGGTCGCTCTCGACGACAGCACGATGTGCCGGTACGCCGAGCACGTCGGCGCCACGCTCGGCTGCATCGTCGACGCGATGGCGAAAGAGGCGATGGCGACGGCGTTCTGCCTTTCGACCGACGCGACCGGCATCGCGATCCAGCCCGCTCGACTGCCCGACCGCAAGCGGCAGCCCTGCGCGAAAGGGCACTTCTTTGTCGTGCTCGCCGACAAGGACCACGTCTTCTTCGAGTACCAGCCGAAGCACACGAGCGACGCCGTCTGCTCGATGTTCCGAGGTTTCAAGGGCTACATTCAGGCCGACGCCCACTGCGTCTACGACTCGCTCTTCCGCGGTGACGCGCGCATCGACGAGACCGACAAGCCTCCCGACGAGGTTGCGTGCTGGAGCCACGCGAGAAGAAAGGCATGGGAGGCGGCCGTCGTCACGAAGGAGCCCGCGGCGCGCGAGGCGCTCTTCCGCATGCAGGTCCTTTTCAAGCTCGAAGAGGACTGGGCTCATCTCGCTCCCAAGCAACGACACGAGCGGCGGCAACGCGTCACGCGGCCGATGCTCGGGACGACTTCTTCGCCTGGGCCGAGGGAGTCTTCGAGCGCGTCCGCGGCGTCCGCGGTCCCGTCGCCACCGCCTTCGGGTATGCCATCAGGCAGCGCGACGCCCTCCGCCGATTCCTCGACGATGGCCGACTCCGCATGGAGAACAACGCGAGTGAGCGCGCGTTGAGACCCATCGCGGTCGGTAGAAACGCGTGGTTGTTCTTCGGCTCGGGCGACCACGCTCAATCCGCCGCGAACATCTTCTCCCTCATCGCGTCGTGCGTGCTCCACGGCCTCGACGCCGAGGGCTACCTCGCCGACATCATCCGCGTCTTGCCGTATTGGCCGCGGAATCGGTACCTCGAGCTCGCCCCCAAGTACTGGGCTCGAACGCGCGCTCGCCTCGACCAAGCCGAGCTCGAACGGCCGATCGGACACGTGACTGTGCCGCCGCTCCCCGCGGAACAGCAGCCGTCGCCGGACTGAGCTCGCCTTCACGCAAACGAGTCTGCGTCATGCCGCGATCCTCGTCGAGGACGCGGGCTCGTGCAGCGGATACATCGTAAAGCTCGTGGAACGCGTCGTTCACCGCGTCGAGCGCGCGGCTGACGTGAGGTCGGTCGTCGGCCATGGGGTTCACACGGTAGCTACTCGAGGCTCTTCTTCGCGAGCGGGCGGGTCGCGGGTCCGTCCAGCACGTCCCCGTCGATGCCGAAGCGCGAGCCGTGACAGGGGCAATCCCGTGAGGTCGCCGCAGCGTTTGAATTTCACGAGGCAGCCGAGGTGTGTACTGTGCATGGATCGCCGTCGTCGATGGTGATGACCCGGCTCTCTTCATGGAGCATCGCGCCTTTCGCGCGCGCTGCCTTGGCGAGCCCCTCGAGGTACCGCAGTCCGTGCATCTGCGCTTGGTCCGGGAAACGCAGCGCGCCTCGCGTAGGGAACGGAAGTCCGGCATCGGCCAGTAGCTCGACGGGCAGGCCCGCACGAGTCGCGGCCTCGTGCTCCTGCTTCAGCTCGTCGACGTCGTCCTTCTTCTCGGTGAACAGGAGCCCCGGGCGGCGAACGAAGCCCGAAGCGACGCCGTGCGCGAGGGTGAGCGCCGAGACCTTCTCGATGGCGGCGCGGCTGGAGGCGGCGACGAGCCGCGCGCCTTCCTTACCGAAGTCCTTCTCGATCTGGTGGTAGCGCGTATCGGCGGCCTCGGTGAGGTGCATGGTCGAGCCGCTGGTGACTCCGCTGCCCAAACGGCGAGCCTCGACGAGAAGGACGCGCTGCCCGGCGTCTGCGAGCAGGAACGCTGCCGTCAGGCCTGTGATGCCGCCTCCCACCACGACGACGTCGACCTCGGCGTCTTCCGCTAGCGCAGGATAGACAGGCGGCGTGGCAGTCGCGGACCACAAGGATTCATTCTCGTTCATCATGCCTCTTCGAAACGTCCGGCGGCTCAGGCGACGAGCTTCGCAAGCACCGCGCCATACACCCAATGCGCGATGACCATCGACGTGGGACGCCCCGCGCGGTCATGTTTCGGGGCCGGCATGATCCCGAGCGCCGGCACCCAGCCTGCGTAACTCACGGCCCATACGGCGGTGCCGAAGGCGAGGCCGGCAACCACGCTGGCGCGCTCAACGCGCGCACGCGTTTCACGCTGGACGAGGAGCGCGTGACCGACGCCGAAAAGGGCGCCGCACGCGCCGCCGAACGCGAAATGGTTCATCGCCGTGAGGGCCTTCTTCGCCGGCCGAGGAACGAACGGCCTCGCGCCGACGAACGAGAGCATCGCGTCGGTGATCTTGCTCGGCGGCAGCGTGCCGGTCAGCCCCGCCTTCTGCGCTGCGAGCATGGCGACGGACATCGCAGCGGTGGCGGCGAGGCCGCTCGCAAAGCCGCGTCCGGCGGCTCTGGCTACCCGTGGGAGAGCGGAGGTCCGGGTGGATGAGGTCGGCGGCTCGGAAAGCATCGACGCCCGTTATGCAAACAGCTCGCCTCGACTGCAGCACTCTCGAGTGCGTGCAACGACGCTGGCCGCGACGCAGAATGCCACATCGTGATCGGACGCACCGAGGGACAGGCGGGCACGGCGCCGTCCGCTGCGGGTTTCGCGCGCGACACTTCGGCACGAGAGCTGCTTGGAGCGCGCAACGGCGAGCCGAGGATCGGGAGAATGGAGTGATATGGCTGCGAAGAAGAAGTCTGCGGGTGGCGGTGGTTCGACGACGAGCGCGCGCTCCACGGTGAGCGCGCCTGCGAGGAAGGATTCGCGGGGCGCGAGTGATGCGGCGACGAAGAAGGCCGACGCGACGCAACAGCTCGCTGCGGGATTGCCGTTCAATCCGAACAAGGGAGCGGAATACGGACGCGCTTCGGCCGATCCGCGACCGGGTGCGACGGTGCCCGTGGAAGACATCCGCGCCACGGGCAGCACGCTGACCGAGGGAGCGACCTCACGCAAGGTGGGCGCCGGAAAGCCGTTGCTCGGTGCGAGTCCTGCGAGCTCCCCGCTCGATCGCGTGCGCGCGGACGGAAGCGGCCAGCGCCTCACCACGAATCAGGGTGTTCCCGTCGCCGACAACCAGCACTCGCTGAAGGCCGGTCTTCGTGGCCCTGCGCTCCTCGAGGACTTCATCCTCCGCGAGAAGATCACGCACTTCGATCACGAGCGCATTCCGGAGCGCATCGTGCACGCGCGTGGCTCGGCCGCGCACGGCTACTTCGAGTGTTACAAGCCGATGACCGAGGTGACGCGCGCCTCGATCTTCGCCGAGGCCGGCAAGCGGACGCCCGTGTTCGTCCGCTTCTCGACGGTCGCGGGAGAGCGCGGCTCCACCGATACCGCGCGCGACGTCCGAGGCTTCGCGGTGAAGTTCTATACCGACGAAGGCAACTGGGATCTCGTCGGCAACAACATCCCGGTGTTCTTCATCCAGGACGCGATGAAGTTCCCCGACCTCGTTCACGCCGTGAAGCCCGAACCGCACCACGGTATGCCGCAGGCAGGGAGCGCACACGACACGTTCTGGGACTTCGTCTCGCTGATGCCCGAGTCGACTCACATGCTCATGTGGGTCATGTCCGATCGCGCGCTGCCGCGGAGCTACCGCATGATGCAGGGCTTCGGCGTCCACACGTTCCGCCTCGTCGACGCGCGCGGAAAATCGACCTTCGTGAAGTTCCACTGGCGCCCCCTCGCAGGCACCCACTCGCTCGACTGGGACGAGGCCGTGAAGATCTCCGGCGCCGACTCGGACTTCCACCGACGCGATCTGTGGGAGGCCATCGAGGCTGGCGCGTTCCCGGAGTGGGAGCTGAGCTTCCAGATGTTCACGGAGAAGCAGGCCGAGAAGTTCAGCTTCGACGTGCTCGATGCGACCAAGCTGATCCCCGAGGAGCTCGTCCCACTGACGCCCGTCGGCAAGATGGTGCTCAACCGAAACCCCGACAACTTCTTCGCGGAGACCGAGCAGGTCGCCTTCTGCACCGCTCACGTCGTCCCTGGTCTCGACTTCTCGAACGACCCGCTGCTCGCGGGCCGCATCCACTCGTATGTCGACACGCAGATCTCGCGTCTCGGAGGGCCGAACTTCCACGAGATTCCGATCAACTCGCCGATCGCTCCGGTCGCGAACAACCAGCGTGACGGTATGCATCGTCAGGCCATTCATCGCGGGCGCGTCGCGTACGAGCCGAACTCGCTGGGCGGCGGCTGCCCGTTCCAGGCGGGAGGCGCGGGCTTCACGTCGTTCCGTGAGCCGATTCAAGAGGACAAGGTGCGCGGCAGCGGCGATAAATTCGCCGAGCACTACAACCAGGCGACGCTCTTCTGGAACAGCCAGACGCCGGTGGAGAAGGCGCACATCATTCGAGGCTTCCGCTTCGAGCTGACCAAGGTCCAGACCGTGGCCATCCGCGAGCGAATGGTCTCTTCACTCGCGAACGTGGCCGACGAGCTCGCCGAGGCGGTGGCGGACGGGCTCGGCATGGGAGTTCCCAAGGCAATGCCGCGGGCGCTAAAGCGTCCGCCGGAGGCAGAGGTCGACGTTTCGCCCGCGCTCTCCTTGTTCGCGTTGCCCGGCGACGGCAGCATCAAGACGCGCAAGATCGCGATCTTCGTCGCTGACGGCGTCGACGGCGCAGGCGCGCGGGCGCTTCACGCGGGCCTCACGGCTCAGGGGGCAGTGCCGCGCTATGTCGGGGCCCGCCTCGGTACGGTGACGACCGACGATGGCGACCTCGAGGTCGAGGTGACCTTCGAGACGACGCCGTCGGTGCTGTACGACGCGGTCGCGGTCCTGGACGGCAAGAAGGCCGTCACCATCCTCCGCAACGTCGGTCAGGCCGGCGAGTTCCTGAAGGACCAGTACCGCCACGCCAAGCCGATCCTCGCGCTCGGCGCCGGCGCGGACCTCGTCGAGAACGCCGGCATCCCAGCGGTCCTGCCGTCGGGCAAGGCTGACCCAGGCATGCTCGTAGGGCGGCACGCCACGGCAGCGAAGGCGCTGCCCGAGTTCATCAAGGCGATCGCCCGTCACCGCCACCACGAACGCGAGATGGACCCGCCCGCGGTCTGACAAGGAACACGAACATGAAGTCGACCAGGTCGAAGAGCTCGTCTTGCAGTCCCTCGAGCACGAGATCGGCGGCGTTCGAATCTACGCGACCGCGCTCGAGTGCGTCCTCAACGAAGAGCTGAGGAAGGAGTGGCAGAAGTACCACGCCGAGACGTCGCATGCTGGAGACGGCCCGTCTCCGCGGCCTCGCGCAGCTCGGCCACGCTACCGATGCCAAGCTCATCGTAGAGGACCCGCAGCGCATGGAGCCCGATCCCTTCGGCGAAGCGCAGGACCCGCCAGTCACGCGCGCTGTACGCTGGCCTGCCCCGCGGGAGCTCGCGGACGACGCGAAACGAACCGCGCGCAGCTTCCGTCTGGTCGATTGCGTGGCTCGACTTGCTCGCCGCCGTCGCGGGACAGCCAGCGCCGATCGTCGGGCGAGTGCACCGGTGGCGATCGCGAGCGCGGCGAGCGCGGCGAGCGCGGCCGGGAAATGACGCATGGCACCAGAGAGCGTAGCCCAGCTCCGGCAAGCGCGATTCTCACGACTTCGGGCCCCACCTACGCCGAAATCGCCGCCTTTTCGGACGGCTTCCCCCGCAATGTGTTCGCCTTGTGATGGTCGAACGGGCCGCAATGGCCCACTATGGCGACGTGAGCTCCCGCGCCGATCTCCCGTCGACCCCTCCCCGCTTCGCCAGTCGCGGTGCGTTCACCCGCGACCTCGAAGCCGAGACGACGGCGTACTTCGAGGGCAGTGGCCGCGCGCGACGCGACTCACCGAGGATGTACGTCAAGGGCGTGGTCATGATGGCGTGGCTCGCGGGCTCGTGGACGCTCCTCGTCTTCGGTGCGCGCAACGGCGTCGAGGCCACCCTCTGCGCGCTCTCCGTCGGACTCGCGATCGCGGGCATCGGCATGAGCGTGCAGCACGACGGCAATCACGGCGCCGCGTCGAAGCACGCGTGGGTGAACCGCCTCTTTGGATGTGGGCTCGACTTCATGGGCGTCTGCTCGTTCATCTGGCGCCAGAAGCACAACATCTGCCACCACACCTTCACGAACATCCAGGGCGTCGACCACGACCTCGACTTCGGGAGCCTCGCGCGCCTCTCACCCGAGCAACCGCGTCGCCCGTGGCATCGCTGGCAGCATCTCTACCTCTGGTTCTTCTACGGGTTCTTGCTCCCGAAGTGGGTCTTCCACGACGACTTCGTGGTTCTTCGAAGTCGCTATATCGGAGGGCACGCGCTCACGCCGCCGAGCCGCGCGAAGCTGGCGGCGTTCACCGGATGGAAGATCTTCTTCGTGATGTGGGCGATCGCCATCCCGGCGCTTTTTCATCCGCTGTGGCAGGTGCTCGTGTTCCACCTGGTCGCATGCTTCGCGCTGGGCGCGACGCTCGGCACGGTGTTCCAGCTCGCCCACTGCACGCGGGACGCCGAGTTCCCGGCCGTGACGCCCGGGCGCAACATGGGAGAGTGGAGCGTTCATCAGCTCGCGACGACGGTCGACTTCGGAAGGTCGAACCCCATCCTCACGTGGTTCGTCGGAGGCCTGAATTTCCAGGTCGAGCACCATCTCTTCCCGAAGGTGTCACACGTGCACTATCCGGCGCTGTCCCGCATCGTGGAGCGCTTGGCGGCAAAGCACGGTCTGCAATACCGCAGTCAGGCCTCGTTCTTCGGTGCTGTGGTCGCGCATCTCGCGCATCTGCGCGATCTCGGTCGGCCGGTCGTCGTTGCATCTGGTGTCACGCGTCACGCCACCACCCTTGCCATGGGAGGCCTGGAGATCGACGCCGGCGAGTGATCGATCCCGGGCGCCGTTCGCCACGCGAGGAGCGCATGGACAAGCCAACGCTGCACGGCACGCCGCTCTCCCACTTCACGCGAAAGATCCGCATCTTGCTCGCCGAGCTCTGCGTCGATTTCGACTTCGTGCGTGCGTCGAGCGTTCTTGCGATCTCGCAGGCAAGCTACGCCGACAACCCGCTCATGCGCGTGCCGACGCTCGTGCACGCGGGGACGACGGTGATCGACTCCGAACACATCGCTCGCTACCTGGTCGCGACGTACGACCCAAAGGAAACCTCCGCCGTGCGCCCCTCGGTCGCGAGCACGGCTCCCGCGATCTCGCTCGCCGAGGCCGCTGCGGCCGGCTGGAAGCCGGCCTGAATCAGGGCGGCGGGATCGGTGACTTTCGCGCGGGCACGTCGGGGTCCGACGAGATCCGCATACCGGCATCCGCAGGCGCATCGAGCGTCCCTTCGAGGACGTTCAACACCGCATTCGTGTCGACCGGCATCTGCATCGCATCAGCTTGGTGATCGACGCGATCCCGCACAGTCGGCATGTCGCGACGCAGCTCCTCGAGCAGCTCGATGATCTTCGCGGTCTTCTGCTCGGCGAGCAGGTTCACCTGCAGCTCGAGGTAGGCGCGGCTCTCCGCGTGGTGCTTCTCGCGGTTCTGCGTGGCAAGGACGAAGGTGCTGATCAGCGCGGCGTAGAGCCCGAGCACCCCCTGCAGCCAGAAGAAGGGCGGCGCGTCGAAGGCCGTGCCGTGCACGATGCTCTCGTACGCGTTCCACGCGATCCACGCGCCGATGAGCGAGAGAAGGAGCGCAATCGTGGAGGGTCGACCGATGAGCGCCGTGAACGCCTCCACGAGACGCTGCGACGGGGAGCGCCGGCTCTCGCTGCGCGTGCGGAGCGCGGCGATCGTGTCGGCGTGCTCCGAGGCCTGAGCGAGCTGCGCCTCCTCGCGACGACTCACTTCTTGAACTTGCTCACCTCGTTGGCCGCCTTCTTCACGAGGCCTTCGAGGTTGTCGAGCTGGGTATCGAGGCTGGTCTTCGCACGATCCCAATCGTCGTTCGCCTGCTTGGGAAGCTGATCGAGCTCGTGGGTCACGAGCCCACGCTGGGTCTCGACGGTCTTGAGCGCGTCACGCGACGCGGTCGAGGCCTTGCCGGCGGCCCGATCGACCAGCTGCTTCAGCTCCGACGTCCGTGCATCGAGCTTCTCGAGGCGTGCGGTGGCCTTGGCGCGGTAGATGTCGCGCGCCTCGGTGAGCTTCGCGTCAGCGTCGATCCGGTCCTTCGTCGCGGGGCTTCCGCTCGCGTTCGCCTCGCTCGCGTTCCGCTCCCCCTCCGCTGCGGTGACGCGCGTCCCGCTCCGGTTGTCCGCGGTGTTCTCCAGCTGCTTGCGTTCGGACTTGAGCTCGCCGTCGTGGGCGTCGTTCGCCTGCTTGTTCGGGTCACCCGCGCAAGCGAAGAGCCCCAACGTGAAGAGCCCCGCGCCGAGGAAGAGTCGTGTGTTCGTCATTGCGCTCCGGTCTGCGGGAGTCGTGCCACCGCTCAACGGTGCGGAATGGCACGCTCGCGCTGGCCAGGTCGCTCCGGGAAACCGCGCTCCGGCCACAGGTGAGGCACATTCGCCCTGCCGTCACGACCGCGTCAGATCGCTCGGCGCCCCGAGATGACCCGCACGAGCACGACGATCACGGCGATGACGAGGAGGAGGTGAATGAGACCGCCGCCGACGTTCAACGCCATGCCGCCTCCCCAGCCGCCGAGGAGGACGAGGACGATGATGATCAGGAGAAGATTCGACATTTGAGGTCGCCTCTAGGCAAGGACCGTTCCCTTCCATTCGCCCGCGATCACACCTCCTCCGCGCGCTGGGCGCCGCGTCATTTCGCCACGACAAGCAAGCTTCGGCGCCGACCGCCTCACCGAGGACGCCCTTCACGACGTAGGATGCGACGACAGTGACTCTCGCCCCGCGCACTCGCGCCTTCGTCGCTCCCCTCGCAGTCTTCGTCGCCGGCATCCCGTGCGTGCTCGTCCTCCTCCTCGCGAGCGCCTGCGCGACGGACGCACGCTCGCCGTCGATCGCAGAGGGCGGAACGCCTGCCGATCCCACGGTGAGCGACGCCGGGCTCTCGCGTGCCGACGCCCTGGCCGATGCGCCTTCCCCGACCGACGCGTCCGCGGACGGAGCCGCGGATGCCGGGGCGGAGTTCGCGTGCACGGCCGACCCTATGTTTCCTGGGACGCTGCCCGTGCCTGAGGCGTCCGCCGCCACGGAGGTCGCGCTCCGGGCAGGCGTCCGCGAGCTCCTCGTCGTGAGCGACTCGGGACGCGGCGGCGCCGCCCTCGCGATCGAGCTCCCTTCCGGCGCGCAGCGATCGCTCACGCTTCCGCTCGATGCCGTAGCGAGCGACGACCTCGAGGGAATGGCCTGGCGCAGCGGCAAGCTCTACACGCTCACGTCTTCGGGCGCGGTGCGGAGGTTCACGCCCGACGGCGCAGGAGGCCTGACACGCGACCAAGACGCTTACCCGCTCGGCGCCGTTCCCTACGCGTGCGCGGATCTGAACGCGGTGAACTGCGGGAAGAACTACGAGGGCCTCTGCCTCCGCGCGCCGGCGAGCTCGAACCCCTGCGTCGGCTACGCGGCGAGCAAGGCGGAGGGCAAGCTGTACTGCCTCGCCTTCGACGGGACCGGACACCTCGCGATCACCACGAGCACGCCGCCGCTATCGCTCGGCCTCCCGGCCGATCAGCTGAGCGACTGCGCGTTCGGTGCCGCCGGCGGCGCCGCCGAGAACGTCCTTGCGGTGACCACGAACATCTTCGGGTTCTCGAGGACGTACCGCGTCGACGAGGCGACCGGCGGGCTGACGAAGCTTCCCATCCCCTCGCTGCTCAACGTGGAGGCCACCGCCATCGACCGCGACGGCACACTCTATGTGTTCGACGACAACAACGGCGCCACCAGCTCCGCCGCCAAGGCCACCTGCGTCGGCTGGTGACTTCGTGCCGGCAATGGATAGGGGGCACTTGCCTCCGCATGGACGAGCGAGATCCACGTCGCGAGCCGCCGCGAGCGCGCCCCGCGCGAGAGAACGGACCTCGCGCATCCTCGCGACCGCGTCTCCTCGAGCGAGACGAGGTGGGCTGAAAACGATCCAGCGCATCGATGCGTGATCGCGTGATCCCATCCGCTGCAGCGGCACAAAGGCGGCAATGTAGGTATGGGGGTCTACCGGCACGCTGGTTGCGTCAGGGTTGGTCATGGTCTCGCGGAGCCACCGACCCTTGCGCAGGGGATTGCGCATCACCCTTCTCGCTCTGGCGCTTCCGACGATCGCGTCGGGCATCGCGCTGCTCACCAACGCGAAGGGCGCTCGCGCCGACGGAGCCGAGGCCGACAAGGCCGAGGCCAGCGAGCGCTGCGCGATCCGGATCGCGATCGCGCTCCAGGGCAGGAGCGCCGACGCGGCGCTCGTCGCGAACCCCGATCCGCAGGGCGCGATCGATGGAATGCTCGCCTCACCCGAGTTCGCGGATCGCTACGCATCCTTCATCAACTCGGAGTTCAACGGCGGCCCGACCACGGCCGCGAGCGACGACCCTGTCTACTACCTCGCCAAGTTCGTCATCGCGCAGAACAAGCCCTGGTCGGAGCTCTTCATCGGCGCGTACTCCGTCACCGCGGCGGCGGACGGTAAGTCGATGGACGTCGCCGCTGACGCGAAGGGCCTTGGGTACTTCCGCACGGCATCGTGGATGAAGCGGTACGCCGGCAACGAACCGATGGGCTACATGCTCTCGGCGTCGTTCCGCATCCTCTCGAACACGGCGGGCCTCATGCTCACGCCGTCGGTCGGCAATCCCGGCGACGACCGCACGGCTACCGGGCGCTCGGCCTCTCCCTGCAAGAGCTGCCACTTCGACGACTGGTACGCCCTCGACAAGTTCGCGCGCCTCTTGCCGATGAAGAAGGTCGCGAGCGACCCGCCGACGTTCACGCCGACCACCGCCGGCCCGCAGCAGCTCCTCGGCAAGACGATCACGGACGACAAGGAGCTCATCCAGACGCTCGTCGACTCGGACGCCTGGCGCTTCAACCAGTGTCGCAACGTCTTCAAGTTCCTCTACGGACGCAGCGAGAACCAGTGTGAGTCGAAGGTGTTCGACGCGTGCGTCGACGCGCTCGCCAGCCAGAAGACCATCCAGTCCGCTGTCGCCGCCGTGGCGAAGGACGCCTCGTTCTGCGTGAAGTGAAGAGGAGAAACCAGTGAAGCTCTGCCTGCACATCAGCCTCCTCACCACGGCCCTCGCGCTCGGCAGCCTCACGGCCTGCTCGGCCGACCCCGACGCGCTCACCGGTCGCAAGAACGCGGCTGGGCCCGACACGCCCGGCGCCAACCCGGACGATCCGAACGCAACGCCCGCCGCGCTCGAGTGCACGGTGAAGCCCGAGGGTCGCTCGTACATCCTCTTCGACGGTACGAAGCTCGAGACGACGCGCGCGAACGAGAACGTCGGCGTCAACCGCGCGCGGCTCAAGCCGTTCGCCGTCCTCCAGGGCGAATACCAGCGTGCGATCGGCCTCGTTCCTGCGAGCCTCGCGGCGTCTGCGGGGTCGTTCGACGCGCCGCCGCCTCGCTGGTTCGAGGAGGCTCAGCACTCGGGTGTGTCGCTGAACGCGATCTTCGACGTCTCGTTCGAGGGATGCCTCGCGTACACCAAGACGCCTGCGGAGCTCGCGACCGCTCCGACCGCCGAGTCCGCCGCGACGTTCTGTGGCTCGCTCATGCGCAAGGCGTGGAGCCGGACGGCATCTCCTGACGAGATCGCCTCGTGCACGAACCTCGCGACGACCAAGCTCGCCGCCGAACCCGATGCCCGCCGTCGCTGGACCTACGTATGCTCGTCGATCCTGTCGTCGAGCCAGTTCCTCACCTTCTGAGAGAACCGAGACCCCTCCCATGCGCATTCACGATCCCAAGCTCTCTCGACGCGCGCTCATGAAGGCCCTCGCGGCCGCCGGCGGTGCTGCTGCCGGCGCACGCATCCTCGGGCCGTTCGTCCCGGAGGCCATGGCGGCCGGTGAGACGCCGCACTTCGTCCACATCTTCTTCAACGGCGGGCTCAACGCGCTGTTCGCAGGATGTGCCGACAAGTACCTGACGGCCGGCACCTTCGGCGTGACGAGCACGAACGTGAAGCGCCTCGGCACGAGCGACGTCTACACGGACGCCACCACGTTCGGCACGTTCCCGCAGTTCGCGCTCGATCACTGGGCCAGCATCGGCGTGAAGCACGGCAACGCGCTCCACACCACGCCGCAGAACCTCAACTCCGGCGGCGAGCACGCGTTCATCCGAGACGGCGGCAACTGCTACCTCACGCAGCTCGCCTATTACATGGGCGGCGACTCGGCGTTCAAGGCGGTCTACTTCGGTGACCGTCCGCCCGCGTACCAGGCGCAGCCGGCGTTCCAGGGCGTTCCGATCCAGCGCATCGTCAACCTCGCAGACGCGATCAAGGCGGCGGGGTCGGACACGCCCGACCCGAACGCGCCGAACCGCCCGCTCGCAGCCGCCTCGCTCGAGACGGCGCAGGAGATGTCCAAGCGCCAGATCACGACGAATGCCGGACGCCTGACGCCGCTCACCGACGCCTACGACTCCGCGGCCGCGTCGCTGAAGAAGGCCGCGCCGAAGCCAGTGACGCTCGCGGAGCTCAACACGGCCTACGGTCTCGGCGGCAAGACGGGCACCGACTCGTACGCCTCGATGCTCGCGGGAGCCGAGCTCATGATTCGCGCAGCGGGCACCAACGTCATCAACATCACCGACTTCGGTCTCGCCTCCTGGGACTTCCACCAGACCGGCACGGGCGGCTCGCTCAACGGCTCCTACTCGCGCCAGAAGATGACGGGGACGGGGATCTTCGGCGGCGCTGCGAACCGGATCGCGCCCATCAAGACGTTCCTCGAGCGCATGCTCAACACCCCCGACCGCAACGTCGTCGTCTGCGTCTCGGGTGAGCTCGTGCGGCTGCCGAGCGGCGATCACGGCGACGGTACCGTCGCGGTCCTGCTCGGCAAGAACGTGAAGCAGGGCCTGAGCTTCCCCGTCACGACCCAGTCGCGCTTCGCCGCGGGCACGCCGGGAGTGAAGGAGTTCTGGGCCGCCGTCGCCTCGGCGCTGAGGGTGCCCGGTCAGCCGTTCGGCGCAAACCCGCACTCCGCTCTCACCGCCTGAGCCAGGGGCAGAGCCCACAGCTCCACGCTCTCGCGGATGTACGTGGC
Source organism: Myxococcales bacterium (assembly GCA_025351875.1). GTDB lineage: Bacteria > Myxococcota_A > Polyangia > Polyangiales > Polyangiaceae > Labilithrix. Next base: position 13,709 of record JANXVA010000487.1, read on the forward strand.
GAGCGTGCGCGGCCGACGCCCGAGCAGCCGTTCGAGCGTCGCGTCGATCTTCTCGCTCTGGCCGAAGCGCAGCCCCACGTGGAGCACCGTCTGCACGGCGACCTGCGCGAGCGGTAGTCCGGACATGTGCAGGTGGCGCACGTATCCGGCGATGGACGCGGGCTCGTAGCGGATCGGACGGCCGACCACCTCGGTCATCAGACGCGCGGCCTCCTCGAATGACAGCGCCTCCGGCCCCGTGCAGTCGTACGCGGCGTTCTTGTGCATCGCAGGGTCGTCGAAGATCATCGCTGCTGCCTCGGCGACGTCGCGGATGTCGACGAACGCGACGCGCGCGCGTCCTGCGGGCAGGAACAGCCGGCCGTCCTCGGCGATGTCTCTCCGGTAGGCAACGCCGAGGTTCTGGCTGAAGAACCCAGGACGCAGCAGCGAGTGCCCGACGCCGCGCGCTGCGAGATGCCTCTCGACCGCGTGATGGGGAACGAGCTTGTTGGTCGCTGCCCCCGCGCACGACAGGAAGACGATGTGCTTCACGCCCGCCGCGAGCGCAGCGTCGATGAACGGCAGGAGCGTCGACTCCATGTAGGCGATCGCCGGTGGCCTCACGAGAAAGACCGCGTCGCAGCCCGTCAGCGCGGCCGCGAACGTGTCGTGCTCCTGGTAGTCGAGCAGGGCCGCCTCGATCTCGTCACCGTGCATCGCGCGGATCGCGTTCACCGAGAGGTCCGCGCCCCGGACGAGGCGTCCATGCGCTCGCAGCGCGTGCATGACCTCGCGGCCGACGTTGCCGACCGCACCGGTCACGAGAACCCGCCCCGGGCGAGGCGGCGGTTCGACTGGCGATGCGATCCCCATGCGAGGCTGCGCGTGCACCTGACGTGCCGCGACGCCCTTACCGAGAGACGAGAAGCGTCACTGGCTGAGCTGTTCCTTGGGTGTGCGTTCGACGTCGATGTCGGCATCCAGGCGAGTGACGCGACGCGACGACGCGCGACCTGAGCCCACCACGCGACCTTGCGCGTCGAGGATGCTCGAGCCCCCCTGACCTGGGACGCGCACCACCCCCGAGCCCCAGTTGGCATTTGCGATCGCGATCCGATGCGCGCGCGCGAGCTCGGGTAGCGTCGTGGGCCGAGAGTCGTTCTCCTCCACCCACGCACTCGCGAAGAGCAGGAGGTCCGACGCGTCGAGCGCGGGGCCCGC
>JANXVA010000510.1 GCA_025351875.1 Myxococcales bacterium
CTCCGCCGATCCGATGACCTGGAGCGTCGAGCACGGCGTCTTCTACTCGGACGAGCAAACGCCAATGGCGTCCGACGAGCTGCCGCTCGCTCGTGCGCTCGCGGGCGAGCCGACGGAGGACGTCGAGTTCTTCGTGCGCAACAGGGCCGTTCCCGCGGGCATCCACATCAGCTGCAGTGGCTTTCCCCTGCGCGACGAGGGCGGGTTCGTGCGCGGCGCGACCGTCATCTTCCACGACATCACCGCGCGGCGCGCTCAGCAGCTCCAGCTCCAGGAGGCCGAGCGCCAGAAGCGCGCCATCCTCGACAACATCCCCGACATGGCGTGGCTGAAGGACCGCGAAGGGCGCTTCGTGGCAGCGAACTCACCGCTCGCGATCGCACTCGGGCGCAAGCGGCCCGAGGACATGATCGGGCTGACCGATCTGGACGTCTCGCCGCGCGAGCTCGCCGAGCAATACCGCGCCGACGACGCGGAGGTCATGCGGACGCGCCGCCCCAAGCGCGTCGAGGAGCAACACGTCGACTCGACCGGCCTGACCCGCTGGATCGAGACGTTCAAGACCTGCATCGTGGGCGACAGCGGCGAGATCATCGGGACGACCGGCATCGCGCGCGACATCACGAAGCGAAAGAACGCCGAGGAAGCGCTCCGGCTCAGCAACGACGAGCTCGAACGCCGCGTCGCGCTCCGCACCAGCGAGCTCGCCGAGGCCCAGGAGAGCCTCGTGCGCAAGGAGCGCCTGGCGGTGCTGGGCCAGCTCGCGGGCGGCGTCGCACACCAGATCCGAAACCCGCTCGCCGCGATCATGAACGCCACGTACGTCCTGAAGCGGCACCTGTCGCCCAACCAGCACTCGAACGTCGACGACGCGATCCGCATCATCCACGACGAGGTCCGCCACGCGAACGTCATCATCACCGGCCTCCTCGACTACGCGAGGGTGCGTACACCGGACCGGCATCCCGCCTCGCTCGTGGAGCTCGTCGATCGTGCGCTCGCCGCCGAGGGCATCCCGAGCACCATCGTGGTGGAGCGCGCGATCGAGGTCGTTCCGCTCGTCGTGGTCGACGCCGATCAAATTCACGGAGCGTTCTTCAACCTGGTGCGCAACGCGGTCGAGGCGATGCCAGAGGGCGGCACGCTCCGCATCGAGCTGCGCGCGGAGGACGATCAGATCCTGGTCGCGGTGACCGACAGCGGCGCGGGTGTCAGCCCGCAGGTGCGCGCGCATCTCTTCGAGCCTCTCCACAGCACGAAGCCGATGGGGATCGGACTCGGCCTGGTCACCGCGCGCACGTTCGTCGAAGCGCACGGCGGGCGCATCACGAGCCTGGACATCCCCGCAGGCGCCCGCTTCGAGATCCGCCTGCCCCTCCGCTGAAGCGAAAGGGGACGGGCCCTAGCTCACCGAGCGCCGGCGGCGGCGCAGGAGCGCGAACGCGAGCGCGCAGAGCGCAAACGCCGGCGTCGACGTGCCCGGCGCCTGCGTCATCACGCAGCCTGACGTGGTGGTGGTCGTCGTCGGGTCCGAGCCCCTCGCACCGCCGTCGGGATCCATCGCAGGGTCGGCGGCGGACGGATCAGCGCCCGTGTCGAGGCCGCTGCCTGCGCACTCGGTCTTGCACTTCGACGCGACGCACGTCGCCATCGCCTTGCGCGCCGCGTTCGTCGCGCACTCCGCTGCGGCGTCGTTCGTCTTCAGGCAGACGTAGCATGCGCCGTCCGAGGCGCACGCGAGCGCCTGGTCACAGCAGGCGCCCTCCGTGCATGTCGTGCACGCGCCCGTCGGCAGCTTGTAGCCACACTTCGGCGTGTTGATGCACTCGAACGTGCCCTTGCACTCGGTCGTGCAGGCCTTCGTGCACTGGCAGTTCGCGGCCGCGTTGAACGGCCCCTCGGCCTTCGGGAACTTGACGAGGCACGCTGCCTTGGAGCCGCCGCTCGAGAGACACTCGTAATACCCGCCGCACTCCTTGTCGGCGAGGCAGCTGCGGGTCGCGGCCGCGCAGTCGCCGTTGCCGGAGTTCGCGATCTGCCCGCAAAGGGTGCAGTCCTCCGTCGGCAAGGCCTTCGCGAGCTCGGCCGAGAGGAACGACAGACCGAACGAGACGCGACCGCTCACGCCCGTGCCGTTGCAGTCGCCCTGGACGTACGAGTGGACGCCCACCACCTTCTCGGCCCCGGGGCTCCCGACGAGAACCGGCCCGCCGCTGTCGCCCTGACAGATGCCGCTCGTCGACATGTCGTAGGCGATCATCTGCCCGACCTGCCCGAGCTGCTTGCCGACCCTGCGACGCACGGTGTTCTCCGTGCCTGCGCCGCTCGCGATGAGCGTCGTTCGTCCGTATCCGACGCTCAGCACGTTCGTGCCGACCGCGAGGCCGTCGGACGCGGACGCGAGCGGGATGGTCGGCGTCGTCGAATCGACGCCCGCGATCCGGAGCACCGCGAAGTCGTAAGGAGAGCCGACCGATCCGCTGTACCGGGAGTCGGCCTTGTAGTCGATGACGTCGTACCGGAGCACGCCGCTCGCCTGGGAGAAGTCGTCGCCCTGGAGGACGTACACCGGCGGGAGATCGACACAGTGCGCCGCGGCCACGACCCAGCCGATGTGCGAGACGGGGTCCACCTTCACGATCGTTCCGGAGCAGAGGCCACCTTGCGACACCGACTGGAGAACGATGGCGACCACCGCCTGGTGCGTCGTGTCGAGCTGACCGTTGATGACGGCGCTCGATGTCGCAGCGACGCGCTCGGTGGTTCCTCCACCCGCGGAGGAAGTGCCGCCGGCGCTGCACGCGGCAAGCACGAGAGCGACGACGGGCACGGCGAGCAGACACGACGCACGCATACGGACCTCGTTCCCCCGCCTCGCCGCGGGAAGCGACGAGCCATGGAAGTATACGGTGGGCCGCGCCAAATGCCGCGGTCTGCCGCTCGATCGTGCGGTTCTCGTGGCACCCGCATTTTCCGGGGAAGCGGGCACGGAATGGGGGCGTGGTAGGCTCTCCTCGCGCATGGCTCCGTTCGTCCGACCGCTGACGTCTTTCCTCGCCCGCGTGATGGCGCTCGTGATGGCGCTCGTCATCGTCCTCACCTTGCTGCCGCGCGCGGCCTGGGCGCAGACGGTGCCGTCCGACTCCTCTCTGCCTGCGGGAACCCCCGAAGAGGACAAGCGCCACGGCGACGAGGCGATGATCGCGCTGCGCTATCAGGAGGCGCTCGCCTACTACCGGCGCGCCTTCGAGGCGACGAAGAGCCCGGCGCTCCTCTACAACATGGGCCGGGCGTACGAGGGCCTCGCGGAGTTCCCCAAGGCGCTCGACGCCCTCGATGAGTTCACGGAGAAGGCACCGCCCGAGCTGAAGGCGCGCGTTCCGAAGCTCGAGGAGCTCGTGAACGACGTGCGCAGGCGTGTCGCGACGATGGTGGTCAGCGTCCCCGTCGCCGGCGCGGAGGTCCGCCTCGGCAACAAGGTGCTCGGCAACAGCAAGCCGGGCCCGAACGTCTATCGCGTGAACGCGGGCCCTCAAACGCTCGTAGTTTCCCACCGCGAATACTTCCCCTTCGAGCGCACGCTCACCCTCGTGGGCGGGCAGAGTGAGAGCATCGAGGTCGTGCTCGCCTCGCGCTCCGCCGAGGCGCTGCTCCGCGTCACCTCACCCGTGACGGGCGCCTCGGTCGCCATCGACGGCAAGTCCATCGGCAACGTGCCCGCCGAGACTCCGATGAAGCCTGGTCAGCACCGCATCGCGCTGAGCCGCGACGGCTACGACGCCGCCGAGACGAACGTGGTCCTCATCGCGGGAGAACGGAAGGACGTCGACATCCCGATGGCCGTCCACGACAGCATCACCAAGAAGTGGTGGTTCTGGACCGGGATCGGCGTCGTCCTCGTCGCGGGCGGCATCGCGACATACATCGCGCTCACGACGGAGAAGGACCCGTCGGCGGGAACGATCCCCCCCGGCACGGTGAAGGCGGAGTCGTGGGGCTTCCGCTTCTGACGACTACTGCAGCCTGACGATCTTCGCGCCGGGGACGGCCGAAAAGTGCGCCGACAGGTCGGTCGCTCCAGGCGCGGCCTCGTCGATGTAGATCTTGATGAGCGAAGGCCTGAGCTCCTTCGCTGCAACGAGCAGGCGCTCGATCGCGCTCTCTGCCTGAGCGCTCGGCGCGTACCGCGCGCGATCGACCCCGAAGGCGCGGACGGTTCCGTCGATCGTCGCCTTCGATCTCGCGCGCGGCTCGCCGTCGGTACTGAGGCTCCGAGCACGTTCCACACGCGAGCGCAGCCCGGTGACCTCCCGAGAGCTGGTGGTGCTTTGCGACGAGGTCGCCGACGATCTCCAGCGCATAACCCCGCCCCATCAGCCATGGGACCTCTTCCGCAGCGAGCTTCAGTCGCGCTATCGCCTCGTCGTCGAAGACGATTTCACCGCTTGAATCACCCGCTCCCGTCGCGTGGTCGTCCGGCACGTCGCCAAGTTTACCGCCGCGGCAGTACGGCGATGAGAGCTTCGCGAAGTGGGCGTACGCTGAAGGGATGAGCCCCGCAGACGCACTCCGACGCCGTCTTCGCGCCGCACGAGGCATCGAGCCCTGTGACCTCGTCCTCCGCAACGCGCGCTACCTCGACGTGTTCACCTGCGTCTTCACCGAGGGCGACATCGCGATCAAGGACGGCTTCATCGTCGGCCTCGCGCCCGGCCTCAGGGGCACGCGCGAGATCGACGTGAGGGGCGCGCACATCGTGCCTGGGTTCGTCGATGCGCACGTCCATCTCGAGAGCTCACTGCTCGTCCCGGAGAGCTTCCAGCGCGCCGTGCTCCCGCGCGGCACGACGACTGCGGTCTGCGACCCGCACGAGCTCGCCAACGTCCTCGGCGTGCCGGGCATCCAGTACTTCCTCGACGCATCAGGCCGCCTGCAGCTCGATCTCCGCGTGATGGTCAGCTCGTGCGTGCCGGCGACGGAGTTCGAGACGAACGGCGGCGGCATCCTCGACGCGACGATGCTCGCGCCGCTCCTGGCCCACGAGAAGACGCTCGGCCTGGCCGAGGTGATGAACGTCCCGGGCGTCCTCGAGGGCGACCCGCTCGTCCTCGACAAGATCGCCCTTTTCGACGGCCGCCCGCTCGACGGCCACGCGCCGCTCGTCACCGGGCAGTCGCTCTCGGCCTACGCGTGCGCAGGGATCACCTCGTGCCACGAGAGCTCCGAGCTCGGCGAGGCGGAGGAGAAGCTGAGGAACGGCATCGCGGTGTGGATCCGCGAGGGCAGCGTCGCGAAGGATCTCGACGCGCTGGCGCCGCTCCTCACGCTCGCCACGTCGACGACCGTCGGCTTCTGCACCGACGACCGCAACCCGCTCGACATCCAGCGCGAGGGGCACATCGATCACCTGGTGCGGTCCGCGATCAAGAAGGGCGTTCCCGTCGAGGTCGCGTATCGCGCGTCGTCGTGGTCGGTCGCGCGTCACTACGGGCTCGCGGGGCCGGCGCGTGCCCTCACGCGGGTCGGCGCGGTGGCGCCGGGCTATCGCGCGGACCTCGTGATCCTCGACGATGCCGCGACCTGCGCGATCCGCGAGGTCCTCGTGCGCGGCGGGCTCGTCTCCGAGATGGAGATGGTGCGCGCGCCGGCCCAGAGCCCGCCCAACACGATCCGGGCAAAGGTCCCGGAGACCGTCGATCTCGAGGGACCGACCGGCATGGTCCACGTGATCGGCGTCCGCGCCGGCCGCATCCTCACCGACCGACACGTGCTGAAAAACGATGCGCCCGGAGTTCGCCGGCTCGCGGTGCTCGAGCGCTACGGGCATGGCGGCAAGCCCGCGAACGGCTACGCGCTCGGCTTCGGTGATCTCGAGGGCGCGATTGGCTCGAGCGTCGGGCACGACAGCCACAACCTCTGCGTCGTGGGCAAGGAGACCTCCGACATGCGCACGGCGCTCGCCGCGCTCGCGTCTTCGGGCGGCGGCTTCTGCGTGGTGAAGGGCGGCGTGGTCATCGCGCACCTGCCGCTGCCGCTCGGCGGTCTCATGTCGCTCGAGGACCCGGACGTCATCGCGAAGGCGCTCGTCGAGCTCCACGCCGCGAGCAAGGCCATCGGCTGCGCGCTGCCCGAGCCGTTCCTCCAGCTCGCGTTCCTCAGCCTCCCGGTCATCCCGAGCCTGAAGCTCACCGATCGCGGCCTGATGGACGTCGATGCCTTCAAGCTGATCGACGTCCGCGCCGCGTAGAGACCTTCGCTCAGCGTGCTTCGGTGAGCGCGCGCTCGATCAGCTTCTTGAACTTGGGGAGCGGCTGCGCGCCGCTCAGGTAGTAGTTGTTGATGAGGAACGCAGGCGTGCCGCTGAGACCGATGTCCGTTCCAGCCTTGTCATCGTTGTCGACGACGAGCTTGTGCGTGTGGCCGTCGAGGGCGCGGGCGACCTTCTTGGGGTCGAGATTGAGCTCGCTTCCGTAGCGATCGAGGTCATCGCGCTTCAGCCGCTGCTGGTTCGCGAACAGCTTGTCGTGCATTTTCCAGAACGCATCGGGGCCGCGCTCCTCGAGAGCCTCACGCGCGAGCTCGGCGGCGAGCGCGGCGTCGGGGTGCATCGGCAGCGGCTTGTCGCGCCAGACGAGCTTCACGCGGTCGCCGTAGGTCTTGAGAACGTCCTCGAGCGTGGGGTTCACGCGCGCGCAGAACGGGCACTGGAAGTCGGCCCACTCCTGGATGACGACCTTCGCGTCCTTGCCGCCGCGGAACGGCGCGCCGGCCGGGATCGGAGGCGCCTGCTTCGTCTCCAGCTCCTGCGGGCCCTTCGCGTCGCGCATGAGGCTCGCGTAGTAGTCCCTGGCCGAGACGCGCTGGCCCTCGAACTTCTTCAGCTCCTCGTCGATGAGCTTCTGGAATTTTTCGAACGGCTGGGCCCCGACCATGCGGCGCCCGTTGATGAAGAAATGCGGCGTGCCGGTGGCCCTGACGTCGTCCGCGAGCTCCACGTCCACGTCGATCTCGTGCGCGTGCTTCTTGTCGCGGATCGCCGCGCGCACCTTGGCGGTATCGAGACCGAGCTGGGCGGCGACGACGGTGAGGTCGTCGTCGTCGAGCTTCGGCGCAGAGTCGAACAGCTTGTCGTGCGCGCGGAAGAACGCGGCGTCGCCCTTCTGGGCGCGTGCCTCGAGCGCGAGCTCGGCGGCAGGCTCTGCACGGCTGTGGAACGGGAGCGGCGAGTTCTTCCAGACGACGCGGACCTTGTCGCCGTACGTGTCGCGGACCTTGTCGAGGGTCGGCTCGGTGCGCTTGCAGAACGGACACTGGAAGTCGGCGAACTCGACGATGGTGATCGGCGCGTCGACGTTGCCGCGGATCGGCGAGCCCGTGACCGGTACG
>JANXVA010000520.1 GCA_025351875.1 Myxococcales bacterium
AGCGTCCCTTGCCCAAGAACCCCGCGCTCATCACGTTCGATGACGGCTACCGCGAGTGCATCGACATCGCGCTGCCGGTCCTGAAGCGCGCCAACGCAAAGGCCGTCTTCTTCATCTCGACGGACCACGTGACCGACCGCAAGGCGTTCTGGTGGGATCGCACCAACTACCTCGTGAAGCGCTCGACGAAGAGCCGCATCGAGGTCGACTACCCGGTCCACACCGTCCACGAGCTCACCGCGGAACCGCGCAACCGCGCGAAGGTCGTCACGCGCATGCTCGACGTCATCAAGGAGACGTTCGCGCTCGACGTCGAGCGGTACCTCCAGGCGCTCGGCGCTGCCCTCGGAGTCCCTTGGGGACCAGAGGACGATCGCCGCATCACCGACGCCGCCCTCATGACCTGGGACCAGGTGCGCACGATGCGCCGCGAGGGAATGGACATCGCCTCGCACACGCGGACGCATCGCGTCCTCCAGACGTTGCCGGCCGACGATCTGCGCGAGGAGCTCGTGGGCTCGAGGCGCATCCTCGAGGAGCAGCTCGACGAGGAGGTCCGCGCGATCGCGTATCCCGTGAGCCTCAGCGCCGGGGAGCACGACGAGATCTTCGCCGCCGTTCGCAACGCGGGCTACGACCTCGGTTTCTCGACCTCGTGTGGCCTCGGCCCGCTCGGCGCGAAGACGAACCCGCTCGACATCCAGCGGATCTGGGTCGATCCGAACCTCTCGCACTCGTACTTCCGCGCGGCGGTGGCCGTCCCGCACCTCACGTACCGCAGGCGCTGAGGCCGGAGCTCGACGTCGGCACGCGAGGTGCTCACCCGTTCTGGTGACATGCGAAAAACCGAACCTCTTCGTCCAAGAGGGATGAAGACTTGCGCGATCGCCGCCGTGGCCATGCTGGGTGCTTGCGCGGTCGACGAAGCGCCTGCCGCCCCCCCGGTCGTGCACCCTGGTGACCCGGACTGGGCGGTCGTCCGCGCGCACTTCGAGCGGCCCGACGGAACGCTGACCGCCGGCGTCTTGGCGGGCGTCCTCAGGCCTGGGCCGGCGAACGCGGCCGCCGCGCTACCTGCGGGCGAGGGTTGCGTGGCGCTCGACATCGGGGCGAACAAAGGCACGTGCGTGTGCAACGTCTCCGGTTCGTGGGACTTCGACGGCTTCTACGACGCTGCCGCGAAGACGAACACGCTGCGCAGCGACTATCACGCGTGTGACGATGGGATGGGGGTCGTCGATGGGAGCCAGATCCTCCGCGCGGAGGCCGATGCCGCGTTCGTCGTGTACGCCTATTCCATCACGGCGAACGGCACGACCAACCGCCTCGACGCGATCGCGCAGGCCGCCACGGGAAAAGACACCATCTTAGCGAGCAAGGTCGATGACGGCTGGGTCACGCTCAATCGCGTGTCGGGCCTGGTTCGCGACCGGGTCGGGACGTGGACGTGCACGACGTCGCCCACGGACTACTCGTGCGTGAGCGCCGACGGCCGCCCCACCCTCGTCGCGCGCAGGTAAGACGAGCGCGATCAACCGCGCTGTCAGAGGCAGGGATCGGGGCCCGGCGGCGGGTCGGGTGCGACGCTCGAGGCGGTCACCTTCACCGCCTCGAACCCGACGCCGATCGACACCCCGTCGCACGGCTTGGTCGGATCCTGCGTGCCGTCGACGAGGATGTCGGACGCCTGACGGATCGTCTGCTTGATCGTATCGAGGGTCGAGCCGCCGCAGAGCTGTGTGCTGATCGTGCCCGCGACCTTCACGAGCGAGTCGACGAGCTCCTCCGTCGGAGCGACTCCGGCGAGAGTGCCATTCGTCGCTCGAAGGCCATCGGCGGAGAGCGTCATGGTCGCGCGGGGGTTCCGGATCGGGATGCGCCACGCGACTGCATTGAGCGGCAGCTCGAGGTAGAACGTCCCGGTCGCGATACCCGAGGCGACCATTCGTCCGCTCATCGACGGCGTCGTCGAGAGGCTCAGCGGATCGTCAGGGCTCGAGCCGACGGAGGACATCGCGGCAGCGCGGGTGTCCGTGCCGTCCCAGACCGGCGGCGAAGTGGTGCCCGCGGCGGCGAGGAACCCGAAGCGCGTGGACAGGGGCGCAGAAGCCGGCAGGAGGTTCAGCGTCATCGTGCGGCCGCCCTTGGCGATCCGGTCGTTCGAGGTCTTCGAGGGAGTCGGAACGAGCCCGAGGATGAAACCGAGGACCGTCCTGCCGAACCCGTTGTCGATGCCGCCGATGCCGTCCTCCTGCTTCGCGGAGTCCGCGCCGCCGACGCGCTTGCACACGTTGGTGTCCGTCTTCGTCGTGACGAGCCCGTCGATGTTCTCGCCGTAAGACTTCCAGGCGTCCTTCGTCGGTACGCCGGCGCGATCGGTCTCACCGAGGAAGATGGTTCGGACGGCGTACGAGCCGAACGCCGACAGCGGCTCGTCGAAGCGCGTGGGCGCGTCGGCTGCCCGAAGCGGCGGCGGTTTTCACGGCGTCATCGGAGCACGCAAACGGAGCCCCCGATAGACCGGGCTCGCACCATGGGCTGCGCGCAGGCGCTCAGCTACGCGCGTAGGTCTTCCTGGCCCGTCATCGAGCGCTCGACGAAGATGCGGTGCCAGAGCTCGAGCCACAACACCGCCCAGAGCCGGTGCGTGTGCTCCGCCGCGCCGCTCGTGTGCTCGCCGATGAGCCGCTCGATCTCGGCGCGACGGAACCAGCCGGCCTTCACGAGGTTGCCGTCGGGCAACATGCGCCGGAGGAGCGGCGCGAAATCGGTACGGAGCCAGTGCTTCAGCGGGAGCGAGAAGCCCTTCTTCGGGCGGTAGATCGTCTCCCAGGGCAGGTAACGCTCGGCGAGCTTCTTCGGCAGGTACTTCTGCACGCCGCCCTTCACCTTGAGGCGCGCGTCGAGGGAGCTGGCGAGCGTGCAGAGATCGTTGTCGAGGAACGGACTCCGGAGCTCGAGCGCCACCTTCATCGAGGCGACGTCGACCTTCACGAGGTAGTCGTTCGGGAGGCGCGCCATCAGCACGTGGTAGAGGTTCTGGTCGACGACATCGAGCCCCGCCATGTCGGCGGCGTGTCGCTCGTAGATGTGCCACGGGCGGTGGCCGTGCAGCGAGTCCTTGAAGCTGTCGGTGTAGAGCGCGTCGCGCTGGCGCTGGTCGAAGGCCATCGAGTAGCCGTGCCGGCGCGCGAGGTCGGGGCTCGCGTGCGTGGCGAGGGTCTTCAGCTTCTGCGCGAGGCCGCTGCGCTCGGCGGCGAAGAGCCCGGCCTCGAGAGGACGGCGCAGCGTCCCGGGCAAGAAGCGCTCGTAGGTCATCGCGTGGTACGAGGCGCGCGCGATGTCGTAGCCGCCGAACTGCTCGTCGCCGCCGTCGCCGGTGAGCGCGACGGTGACGAACTCCCGGGCGGCCTTCGACACGTAATACGTGGGGATCGCAGACGAGTCGGCGAAGGGCTCGCCGTACTCCCAGACCAGCGACGGGAGGATCGCGAGTACGTCGGGCTTGAGGCGGATCTGGTTGTGCTCGGTCTTGTAGCGCTCGGCGACCGCGTTCGCGTACTCGAGCTCGGAGAAGTCCTGCTCCTCGAAGCCGATGCTGAACGTCTTGACGGGCTTGCTCGAGAGCTGGCTCATCATCGCGACGACCAGGCTGCTGTCGACGCCGCCGCTGAGGAACGCGCCGAGCGGCACGTCGGCGATGAGGCGCTTCTGCACGGCCTCCTTGAGCGTCGTGTCGATGCGCTCGAGCGCCTCGGCCTCGCTCATGCGGACCTTGTTGCGAAAATCGGGCTTCCAGTAGCGCTCCTCGTGGACGCGGAGCTCGCCCGAAGCGGCGCGCTCGAACGTCTTGAAGTGCGCGGGGCGGAGCTTCTGCACCTCGTCGTAGATCGTGTGCTCGGTCGTGACCGCCATGTGGTGCAGGTAGCAGTCGATCGCCGCGTGGTTGACCGTCATGGTCGCGCCGGGGAGCGTCCAGAAGGCCTTCGAGTCGGAGGCGAAGCGCACGACCATCCCGGCCTGCGAGTAGAAGAGGGGCTTCTTCCCGAAGCGGTCGACCGCGAGGAGCAGGCGCTCCCTGCCGCTGCGCGTGTCCCAGATGCCGATGGCGAACATGCCGTCGAGCCGCGCGACGATGCCCTCGCTCCACTCCTCGTAGCCGTGGACGATGACTTCGGTGTCGGAGTGCGAACGGAAGCGGTAACCGCGGCCCTCGAGCTCCTTGCGCAGCGCGGGAAAATTGTAAATTTCTCCGTTGAACGTGACGACGACGCTCGCGCTCTCGTTGGTCATCGGCTGGTGGCCGAGCGGCGAGAGATCGATGATCGAGAGACGCCGGTGCCCGAGCGCGACATGGCCGCCGAGCCACTCCCCGCCGTGATCGGGGCCGCGATGGATCATGACGTCGCGCATCGCGACCAGCTCCGACGCCGGGACGGGTCGATGGTCGAAGTTGATGATCCCGCAGATTGCGCACATGGGAGGGCGAGGGGATTAGACGGGTCACCACCCGGGGGGTCAACTCTGTTATTTCCGCGACTGCGGATGCTCTCCTCGGTGCTCATCGACGATCCGGCGCGCCTGGGCGCCATGGCTGCCGAATGGAAGGGCGTGCTCGAGCGGAGCGCGGACAACGAGCTCAGCATGCACCCGGACTGGATGCTGCCCTGGTGGGAGACATTCGGCGACGGCGGCAAGCGTTCGCTCCGTTCGCTCGCTTTCTACGACGGCAGAGGGCTCGTGGGGCTCGCGCCGCTGCTCGCGC
>JANXVA010000523.1 GCA_025351875.1 Myxococcales bacterium
TGGCTCGACAAGGACAACTCGTACACGCGCTTCGTGGACGACCTCGCGGCGAGGCAAGCGAAGGGCGAGTTTCCGTTTCCCGTCGTCGGCTTCCGGGGGAGCTTCCTGGACCTGCTCTTCAAGCTGGAGCCGTTCGGGAGCGGACTCGATAAGGCGCCACTGCTCATTCACATGCCGGGCTTCAACGAGGAGTCGATCCGGAAGACGCCGCTGCTGGAGCTGTACGAGCCTGGCGTGCGTTTCCGTAAGGGGCTCGACACCCTCGTCCGCGAGGCGGCCACATCCCGCGTAGCGCCGGCCGAGGTCGAGACGTTCATCGCGAAGCAACCGAGCCTGGCGGAAGCCGACGCGTGGATCACGTCCGCGGTTTCGCAGAGCACGTTCGGCCTTGCCGCCGCGCTCGCTGAGGTCGGCCCGAAGATGGTGGCGGAGGCTCTCGCCCAGCCGAGCTCCGCGCTCGCCGCCCGCGTGACCGTGCCCGAGGAAGCGCTCACGCTCCGGACCTACCTGCACAAGCTCACCGGGATGGACGACTCCTGGGTCGAGTTCTACGGCGAGGACAAGAACCTCAAGCCCCTCGACAACGTGATCGATGCTCTTGCCGCATGGCTCCTCTGCGTCGAGTACGTCCACGATCTCAAGCGACCCGCCCACCTGAAGCCGCTCCACCGCCTTCGCGATCTCTCCGCTGCGCTCGTGACGTCATGCAGCGATCTCGTCGTTCAACTTCGACGAGACAGCGGCGACACGTACGCGCGGAGAGCCGACGACGTGGAGTCGTTCCTCGCCGAGGAGCTGAAGGCGATGACCCCCGAAGACCTCGGGCAGATCGACACCTTCCGCGAGGAAGAGAACCAGGTGCTCACCGGCGCCGTCGAAGCGCTCCGCAAAAACGACTGGTCGAAGGCGAAGGCGTGGTGTGAGGCTCGCAAGGGCGACACGTCGTTCTGGCTCCAGCGTGACCAGAGCCACCGTTGGGCGTGGAGCCTCGTCGCCGAGGCCGCCGAGCTCGGCGAGACCCTTGCTCGCAACCCGCGGCCCTTCGAGGGCGCAAGATCCTTGGAGCAGGCCGCGGAGAGATACGCGGCCGGAGCCTTCGAGGTAGACCGGACTCATCGGCGGTTCGAGCAGAAGCGTCTGGTCCTTCTAGAGCCCCGACTCCCGCACTTCGGGCCGCTCCAAGAGGTCGTGGGAGCCCTACGTCGGGAGCATCGCGCCTGGGCGGACAGCCTCACGAAGGACTTTGCGGCCCTCTGCAAGGAGCACGGCTTCCTGCCGCCTGCGTCGATGCAGCAGCGGACGCTCTACGAGCAGGTCGTCCACCCGCTCACGCTCACGAGCGAGAAGGTCGCGGTCTTCCTCATCGACGCCTTCCGCTACGAGATGGCGACCGAGCTGGTGGACGAGCTGAACGGTGCCGGCACCGTCGTGGATCTCAAGCCAAGGCTCGCCGAGCTGCCGTCGATCACGTCCGTTGGCATGAACGTCCTCGCGCCCGTCGCTCAAGGGGAGCGGCTGACCGTCGCCGGCATCTTCCAGGGGTTCAAGACCGGCGAGTTCACCGTGCGATCGCCCGACGACCGCGCGAGGGCGATGGGGCTCAGAAGCTCCGGCAAGCCCGCGCGGAGCTTCAAGCTCGCCGACGTATGCGAGGCGAGCACGGCGGCCCTCACCAAGGACGTGAAGCCGCACCAGCTCATCGTCGTCCACTCGAAGGAGATCGACGATGCCGGTGAGGCGAACGTTGGCCTGCCAACGTTCGAGTCCACGCTCCGCCAGATCAAGGCCGCCTGGCACCATCTCCCGCTCGCGGGCGTGAAGCACTTCGTCTTCACGGCCGACCACGGGTTCCTTCTACAGGACGAGACCACGGAGATCCGGCCGTTCGGGACCAAGCGCGATCCGCAGCGACGCCATGTGTTCGACGAGCACCCGCGCGCCGAAGCCGGCATGGTGAACGTGTCGGTCTCCTCCCTCGGGTACGAGGGGCTCACCGGCTACCTGCTCTTCCGTGACGACACCGCCGTGTTCGCAACGGGCAACCCCGGCGCCAACTTCGTCCACGGCGGGAACAGTCCCCAAGAGCGAATCATCCCGGTGCTCACCGTCACGCGGAAGCGCCTGGAGGCGAGCAGCCTCGCCGAGTACGCCGTGGAAGTGGACCCGCAGCCGGATGTCGTGGGCCTTCATCGGCTCAAGCTCCGCGTCGTGTTCCCGAAGGGCACCACCACGAGCCTGGGGTTCGCGGCCGTGCGTGCCGTAGACCTCGCTCTCCGGGTTCCAGAGCGAGACACCGTGCGCGTCGTCATCAAGGACGTGACGAAGCCGGGAGTGCTGAGGACCGGCCGCCTGCAAGTCCCCGTCGGTGACGAGTGGACCGAGGTGTTCTTCGGCCTCGAAGGTCTGTCCGACGAGCGCGTGCGCGTCGAGGTCCATCACCCCGATAAGGTCGAGAACGTCCGAAGCGCGACACCAGAGCAGTGGTACTCGGTGAGCGGGACGACGAGCAGTAAGGCACCCTCGATACCGCCAGCGGCTGGACCGTCCACCTGGGCGGACACGATCGCGGAGGATGGCATCCGCAACGTCTTCCTCCACATCGAGAAGCACGGCGTGATCACCGAGACCGAGGTGATGATGTTCCTCGGATCACGCTCGGTGATGCGTCGCTTCACGTTGGAGTTTGATCTCCTTCTAGAGAAGCTGCCGTTCAAGGTTCGGATCGAACCGGGTGACGGCGGCAAGCGGTACCTTCGAGAGGAAGACCGATGACCAGCCAACGAGATCGGGAGCACATCTTCGAACGTCTTCGCTCCGGGGTCGTACCCGAGCGAGGTCTGGAGGACTTCGCCGTCGGCGTCGAGCGCCAGCGCGCCGAGATCGGGCGTGTCCTCGATCTCGCCGCCGCGGGCGAGGGCGTCTTCAAGTTCATTCGCGGCGGCTACGGGTGCGGCAAGACCTTCATGTCGAAGCTCGCGCTCCACGACGCCCAGGCCAAGGGCTTCGCGACGAGCTTCGTGGTCGTCTCCGACAACGATCTGCACTTCCACAAGTTCGACGACGTTTATCGGAAGGTCGTCCAGGAGCTGGGGACCAGCTCGTGCCCCCGCGGCGCTCTCGGCGACATCATCGACCGCTGGATCGCCAAGGTGGAGAACGCCCTGATCGCCGGTGGCGCCGACGAGGACGCCCCCGACTTCGATCAGAAGGTGCAGAAGCGGATTGAGGAAGACATCACCTCGCTGACTGGCGGAAAGGCTCCTGAGGATCTCGGGCGCGTCCTTCGCGAGGTCTTCAAGCTGAAGCAGGCGGGGAAGGTCCGCGAGGCCGGCGCGCTCATGTCGTGGCTCGCCGGCAGCGAGAACGTCAGCGCCTCCGAGAAGAAGGCCGCCGGCATCAAGGGCGACATCACGAGCACCGATGCGATGGCATACCTCCAAGGCGTTTTGGAGATCGTGAAGGCGGCCGGCTACAAGGGCCTCGTCATTGTGATCGACGAAGCCGAGACGATTCTCCGGATGCGCGGAGACGTTCGAGGCAAGTCGCTGAATGGCATCCGCCAGATCATCGACGCCGCCGATCGCTACAAGGGGCTCCTCTGGATCTTCAC
>JANXVA010000558.1 GCA_025351875.1 Myxococcales bacterium
GTCGCCGTGACGTACGTGGCGCTGGCCCCCGTCGCCCCCGAAGGCTCGGACCTCGACGCCACGATCGTCCATCCCGCGTCGCGCAGGCGCTGCGACGTTCGGTCCGCGGTGACGCCCGCGAGCCTTCCGCGGGGCGGCGCCGCCGGCAGCTCGGCCGCGGGGGGAGCGGTACCGTCGCGCGCCGCGGACCTGCGAGAGAGATAGAGGGCACCGCCGGCGCCCGCCGCGAGGAGGAGCGAAAAAATGGCGATGACGCCGAGGATCACGATCGCCGCGCTCGTGCCCGTCGAAGGCGACGGCGACGATGCTGGGATCGCGGGCGTCCGGGAAGACGACGACGGAGATGGCCAGGACGGCCTCGCGCCCCACGACGGGGAGTGAGGGGCCTGAGGAGGCCCGGGCAGATACGGCGGCGGTGCGCTCTCCATGTGAGTCGGCGTGTGAGGCGACGTGGCGGCGGTCGGCGTCGGCGGGGACATCGCGAACGGCGTCTGGGGCGGCGCCGGAGCGGGCGCGGGCGTAGCCGGCTGTTCGCGCGTCAACCTCGCCGTGATCCGCGAGAGCTCCTGGACGATGACTGGCTTCGCGAGCGGGTCGGTCGCCCCTCCTCCGGCGAGCAGCGCGCGCTCGACGTCGGCGAGCATCGCCTCGGCCGACGGATAGCGCTCGCTCACCTTTTTTCGCGTCGCGCGCACGATCACGGGCCCGAGCGCGGAGGACGTGATGATGGGCGGGAGCGGCGCGGGCTCGGCCGACGTCTGCCTCATCCAGATCTGCATCGCCGAGCCGTCGTCGTAGACGCGAACGCCGCTCGCGGCCTCTGCCATCACGAGGCCGAGCGCGTAGAGATCCGCCTGGGGACCGATCGTGCCGCCGTGGATCTGCTCGGGCGCCATGTAGCTCGGGGTGCCGACGATCTGCCCGGCGCGCGTGATCGGCGCGCCGTTCGCGCCCGGCTCGGAGTGCCTCGCGACGCCAAAATCGAGCACTTTGACGAAGTCGGTCTCCCCCGAGTAGTCGGAGAGCAAGATGTTCGACGGCTTGACGTCGCGATGGACGATGCCGAGCGAGTGCGCCTCCATCAGTGACTTGAGGACCTGCGCGGCGACGCGGCCGACACGCGACGTGCTGAGCGTGCCTCGCGTGATCTCTTGCTCGAGCGTGCGCCCGCGCAGCAGCTCGAAGACGATGAACGGAAGCCCGGCCTCCGTGGTGCCGAAGTCGTAGATCCGGACCGTGTTGGGATGTTCGAGCCGCTGGACGAGAGCAGCCTCGCGCGCGAAGCGCTCGAGCATGCCGTCCGCGAGCACCGCCTCGGCGAGGATCATCTTGATCGCGACCTCGCGACCGAGGGGTCGCTGGAGCGCCCGATAGACCGCGCCGTGCCCCCCTTCGCCGAGCAGCTCGACGAGCTCGTACCGCCCCGCGACGAGGTGCCCGGCAGCGAGCGTGGACGTCGAGCTCGGATCCGTCATCGGCGCCCTCGATCGTAGCTGGTTCCGCCGACAGCGTTTTCCCAGCCTAAATCGGCCTCCGTAAGCTCCTGTTAATATTGAGTGCGGTCAGTGACCGCTTGCGCGGAGCCGCAAGCGATCGAATGGTGGGGGTCTCCCATGAGCGTCCCCTTCCAATGGGTCGTCGGGCTGATGGTCGCGCTCGAGCCGAGCGCGCCATGGCGCGGCACCTACGAAAAGTCCGCCGAGGCGATCGCGCGCGTGGCCGAGAGCGAGCCCCTGTTCGACGACCACGGCGAGGAACGTACGGCCTCCCTCCTGGTGGCCATCGCCTGGTACGAGAGCCGGCTGAAGCCGACCGCCAAGTCGAAGGACGGGCAGTTCTACTGCCTCTACCAGGTCGACAAGCGTCACCTCGCGGATCCGCAGAAGGCCCTCGACGATCCCGAGGTGTGCACGCGCGCCGCGATCAAGATCGTGCGCCAGTCCCTCGACCACTGCGCGAAGCTCCCGTTCGACGACCGCCTCGCGCAGTTCATGTCGGGCACCTGTGACAAGGGCATCGCCGACAGTCGCTACCGGATGTTCCTCGGCGGCAGGCTCCTCCGCGAGCATCCGTTCCCGAACAACGGCGGCGGCGGTACGGCGCGCGCGCGCTGAAACCCGAGCTAGGGGCGTCGCGAAGGTCGACCCGAGGGTCGGCCCGACGGTCGGCCCGAGGGGCGCACGGATTGCCGGCCCGACGGTCTCACCGAGCCGGTGGTCGCGAGGCGTGAGCTGGCCGGCTGGATCGAGTGCTGGAGGACGCGGAGGACGAACGCGTCCGGTACGTCGGCCTCCTCGTCGAGCATGAGCGTCTGCTCGCCGCGCGCGATCCATACGAAGGTGCGCGAGCGCCTGCGAACGACGAACCCCTTACGTTCCAGCTCCGCCACGAATTGTCGACCCGTCATCCCTCTTAGAAACGGCCGGCGCCCGGCGCGCTGAAGGGCCTTTGTGCCGGTTCTGGCGTGAGGTCACGTCAGCTCGTAGGCGACGGTTCCGGGCGGGTGCCTGTACCGAGGGCCCGGTCTGGATCGCGCGCGGTCCTCATCATGCCGCGCTTCGGCTCGACGCGCGAAGCGGAGCGGTGAGGCCGGTCACGCGGCTGGAGGCGGAGAGCGTTGCGCGCGCCGATCAGCGTGGCGCGCCGCCCGCACTCGAGGCGTCCCTCGTCATGGATTACCGCGGACGCGAGAGCTTCAATCATCCGCTGCTCATCGTCGCGGCCGCGCTCGCCGGCCTCGCGGTCGCCAGCGGAGGCACGCTCTGGTTCGTTCGTCTGCTTCGGCGCGTTCGTCGCGATCGTCCGTCTCGCGCGTGAAATTCAGTTCGTGCGCTGGATCGATACGTCGTCGACGAGGTGACAGTTGCCTGCACCGGTGGGCGCCGCTTCGATGAAGAACTGCACGACGTCGCCGCCGGTCTTCGTCACCGTGAAGTCATGCGTGATCTTCCTCCACGAGCCGGTGAGCACGACGTCCGACGACTGCGCCTCTTCGAGGAACGCGAACGGAGTCGTGCGCGCGAGTCGCATCGTCGCGTGCGCCGTCTGCGCGGTGCCGCTCGCGAAACGGACCCACGCTTCAGCGTGGTACGAGGCGCCGACCGGCTGCGGCCCTTGAGTGAAGTCGAGCAGGAGGCTGTACAACGGACCGACCGAGGTCCCATCGGAGCAAACACGGCATGCCTGCGCGCCGCCGTGGGCAGCTGGATCCGCGGTGAGCGTTGCCTGGAATTTACTCCATCCTGCACAACCCTTTTCGAAGTCACCGTTGGCGGCCAAGCCCGCGTCGCGCGGCGCACTCGCGTCCGGCGTCGTCGTCGCGTCGGCGTCCGGCATGCTGCCATCGGGCGACGTTGTCGTCGTCTCGCTGTTGGCGTCGGCGGGAGCGGGATCCGCGGGACCGTCGCTGAGGCCGTCCAGCGAGAGCGAGCAGCTGGCGAGCCCGAGCACTCCGCCCATCCACACGGCGCCCCGGATCATCACGCAAGTCTATCACCTCCGCTTTTGTCGGCGCGGTGACGCGACCTCGTTGCCGCGCTCGACGAATCCTCGGCGAATCGTCGCAATCGTCGGCAAACTACGCCCAGCCTCGTCATCTCACCGCGACGTCGATCGCAACGGGTGCTAAATTGCAGGCCGATCCACCGGACGGGTGGCGGAATTGGCAGACGCAGCGGATTTAGGTTCCGCCTCCGAGAGGCATGCGAATTCACCTCTCGTCCTGTGCGCCGCCCTGAGAATACACCGGAACCCGGTACTGGCGCGAACGAGCCTCCCGTGAGCACTACCCATTCCGCTACCTTTTCGGCGCAAGCGATTGCGCACGAGCCGGCTGGCGCCGTCGCCGTCCGCCACTTGTCGGCAGACATCGCGCGGGCACACGCGGAAGGCGATCTCTCCACGGCAAGGGTGCTGGCACGCGCGCTGGCGGCGCTGCTCGGCGACGAGAGCGAGGGTGGAGACGTCATCGACCTGGCCAGGGAGCGAAAGAAGCGCACGTGACTGGCAACCCGTAGGATCCGGGATCATCCCGTGGCGACACGAAAACGAACGAGCCGGCCGGAGGCAACCTCAGCATCAAAGCCGAGCCGGCACCTCACCGCGCACGAGCGGCAGACGCTCGCCGAGCTGGACCAGGTCGCGCTGAAGTGGTTGCGGTTGGCCCGGGCGACCGGCGATCGCGAGGCTCTCATCCTCGGCCGTCTCGCGACGGCTGCCCTCGTCGTGGCGATCCGCCAAGACTCGAAGGAGGAGGGACGCGCGAGCGAGTGGGCGCGCGGCGTGCTCGACGAGAAAGAGGGGCCGCGTTCGATCACGGCCACCGCGGCCCGGATGACCGTCGCCGCCGAGAGCGTCAGCGAATCGTATCGTATCGGCTGGGATTTCAAGGGTGCACGCCGGATGTCTTCGGCGTCGATCGATCGGCTCCTGTTCACGACGTGGTGGCTCGTGTCGGAGGGCTGCACGATGGACGAATTTCCGACGATGCTCGCGTTCCACACGCTCCGCACGTTTCCGTTTCTGAAGGATCGCGGCGCGAATCGAAACGACGACCTGCCGGAGCGGATCGCGCACGGCATCGAGAAAGCACAGATCGCAGTGAAGCCCGACGAAGACTCGGTCCGCGCTCTCGTGAAGCTCGCGCTCGTCGAGGCTGGAATGCGCGAGGTCACCGGGGCGATGAAGTATCTCGCCATGCGCGACAGCGCGGACGCTTCGGAACGCGTGAGACTCGCCACGCGGGCCAGCGCATCGCGTGCAAGGGGGAAGTAATCACAAGCGTGCTCTTACCGAAGGCTGCGCTCCGAGCCGACGAGATCAACACTCAGCGGCATGAAGCAAACCGCCAAGGGCAAGCCGCTGAGTGAGAACGAGTGCCAACAGCTTTGGGCGCTCGTCGATCGTGAAGGCGAGGCCGCCGTCCTCGCGCGCGTCCGGGTGAGTCGGAGCGCGCTGTATCGCGCGCTCGCCGGCCTCCCGGTCTCGGAAGGGACACGCGCGATTGTCGAACGCGACCTTGGCACGCCAAGGTCGGCGGCGTGACTCGACCGGCGCCTTCGAACGCGAGTAGTGCGCCCGATCGGTGCAAGCCCGAGGCGCAGCACACGTCGTCCACCGATCTCGACAACATCGATCTCCTCGATGCGCTCGCGCGTGCCCTGGTCCCGCGCATTCTCCCGCGAGTGCTCGAAGAGCTTGGCGCCGAGCGCTTGATGACGGCGACCGAGACACCGACGCCGCGCGCGGCGAAGGAAGCCTGTCGGCGCGGACTGATTCGAGGAGCCCGCAAGCTGCACCGGAGGTGGACCTTCACGGCCGCGGCCTGGGCCGAGTACGTCACGGGCCACGGACTGCCACCGCGGTCGGTCGCGGGTGCCAGCGGCTGCGGTGCGTCCTCGGAGGATCGCGAGCTGGAGGAGCTACGACGCGAGCTGGGCTTTGTGACTGGGCTTCCGGCGTCGC
>JANXVA010000562.1 GCA_025351875.1 Myxococcales bacterium
GATCGCGACGGGCGCGAGCTCTCCCACTGCCCCCACGCCGAGCGCGGCCTCACCGTCGCCCAGCGCGGAGCTCGCGCCGAACGCCACGACGGCACACCCGCGCGGGTCTCCGCGCGTCGTGGTGGTCACAGCGGCGTCCCCGGCTCGTCGGGATCGGTGAACGCGTCAGGATCGGGCTCTGTCTCGAGCACCTCCTCGACGACGACGTCCACGCGCAGACCGAAGCGCCCCTCGAGGTAGCGCCCGTGCTCGCCGGCCTGGGGCACGAGTCCGCGCGAGAACCACTCGATGCCCTCGAGCGTCTCGCCCTCACGACGGAGCGCGACGAAACGCTGACCATCGCTCCGCACGCTGACCGTCGCCGCACCATCGCGCAGGATCCACGCGCTCTCCGCAGGCGTCGAACGCGCGAGAAGGAGTCGCCCTGCGAGCGGCGACAGGAACCACCACCGCAGCATCCCGATCGGGAGGCCCTTGGCGACGGCCGGGTCGGTCCCGCCACGCTTCTCGAGCTTGAGCGCCGGCACCGAGAAGCGGAAGCGCTCCTTCGTCACCCACACGTCGAGCGCCGTCGTCCCGGCGGGACCGATGAGGATCATTCGCGCGGCGCGGCCCGGGCTCACCGCGACGGCGCCGCGCGCCTGGTACTGGCGACCCGTACGTGGGTCGCCGATCGCGAGCCGGATGCGCTCGACATACGGTTTGTCCGGGCGACCACGCCGGAGTCGCGCCAGGCGATCGAGCGCGATCGACCAATCGTACTGGGTCACCTCGACGGCCACCGCGGGGCCGTCCTGCACGCGCTCCTTGGCGATGATCTCGTACGGGCTCCGCCCCGACGCGACCGTGAGCGGACCGCATCCCATCGACGCGAGCGCGAGCGCGGCGACCAGCGCCGACACCGGGCGACGGCGCCCGCGCTTCAGGAGGACCTCGCGCGCCATCGTCCAAACGTGATCGCGTAACCGGAGCCCCGCGCGATGCCGACACAGAGCACGGCCTCGATCGACGGATCCTTCGCGAGCGTCGCCGCGGCGACCGCGACGGCGATCCCGCCGGCTGCCTCGTGCGAGCCCGCGCGCTCTGCGCAGCTGATCCGCCGGCACTCGCTCCACCCCGTGCGCTCGAGCACGGCGTCGATCGCCGCGCCAGCGGTCCCGAAGACCACCACCGCACCGCCGCGGGCGCCGCCCGGAGGCGGAGCCACCTCGGTGAAGGCGCTCTCGTCCTGCCACCAGGAGAGCACCTGCTCGATCCGGGCGAAGATCGGTAGCCCGGCCGCGATCGCCACGTCCTCTGCGGCGAGCGCGATCGCGCCCGCGCCCTCGCGACGGAGGGGACGCTCGCCGCGTGCCGCGTCGCGACGATCGGGACCGAAGACGACACGAAAGACCTGGTCTACGATCTGGCTCTTCTCCTCCACGGCCACCACGGCGATGCGGTCGGCCTCCCCTGCGGCGACGAGCTCGTAGCCCTGCGCGACGGCGCATTCGCCGGACGTCGCGAGGTCGGCGACGGCGAGCGTCGGCCCGGCGAGGCGCAGGTAGATCGATACGTGTCCGGCCGGCGAGCTCGGAACGAGGCTCGGGAAATCCGCGGGGCTCGCGAATCGAGCGCCCTTCTCGCGGAGGCGCCGCATGAACGCCGACGTCGCGTCGACCGCACCGAACGCGTTGCCGAGGATCACGCCCGCGTCGACGTGCTCGGCGCCCGCGAGGGCCTTCGTCCGCGTACCGTCACCGAGCGCCCGCTCGCACGCGACCGCCGCGAGACGGGACGCGCGATCGAGCCGGCGCGCGCGCTCGACGTCGAGCTCGGCAGACAGATCGTAGGCGATGGCATCCCCCTCGGGGGCGCTGTCGGGGACGTCCGCCACGTCGAGCCCGCCGAAGATCCCCGCCGGCGTGATCACACCGGCGCCCGTCACCACCACCGCGCGCGAGCGACGCGGCGCGCCGCGCTGCACCGCGTCGGCACGGCCGAAGACGAGGACCGTATCCATGCCACCGAAGCCGAAGGAGCTCGAGAGCGCCACGCGAATGGGCCGCTCCTCGCCGCGCATCACGTGCACGAGCGGACACTCGGGGTCCGGCTCCTCGAGGCCGCCCGTCGGAGGCACGATGCCACGCGCGATCGCGCAAGCCGTGATCGTGGCCTCGATCGCGCCCGCCGCCGCGAGCGTGTGGCCGAATTGTCCCTTCTGGCTCGACACGGGAACGCGCGCCGCATGCTCGCCGAGCACCCGCACGAGGGCACGCGACTCCATGGGGTCGTTCAGCGGCGTGCCTGTCCCGTGGGCGTTGACGTAGTCGACGTCTGCGGGCGTCACGCCGGCACGCGCGAGCGCAGCGCGCATGGCCCGCGAGGGCGCGTCGCCCGTTGGCTCGGGGTTCGTGATGTGGTGAGCCTCGGCGCGGGCAGCCCACCCGAGAAGCGTGCAGACCGCACGCTTGCCGCGGGCAGCGGCGTCCGCTGCGCGCTCGAGCACGACGAAGCCGGCGCCTTCGCCTAGGGTCAGCCCGCGCCGCCGCCGGTCGAACGGGCGAGCGCCGTCCGGGTCGAGCGCGCCGAGCGCATTGAAGCCCGCGAGGGTCACCCGACAGAGCGCGTCCGAAGCGCCGCAGAGCACGGCGTCCACGAGTCCGAGCTCGAGCCAGGTCGCACCGACGAGCATCGCGTTCGCACCGCTCGAGCAGGCGCTCGACAGCGAGCGCACCCGGGTGAACGGTCCGAGCTCGCGCGCGACGCGGTCGGTGGGCGCGCTCAGCGGATGGCTGAGCATGCGGCCGAGCGCTTCGTCGCGCGCGGCGGGGTCGACGGCGCCCTCGGGGCTCAGGATCACCGACAGCGTCGACTCCGTCTCGAGCATCCCGGCAGTGCTGCCGCCGACCACGAGGCCGATGCGCCTCGGCCGCCCGCCGTCGCTCATGCCGGACGAACCGAGCGCCTCGCGCGCCGCATGGAGCGCGAGCTCGCTCGTTCGGGAGAAATCCTCGGGGCCGTCGAGGCGGACGCCGCGAACCTCGCCCACGAGCGGCACGCGATAGCCCTCGGCGGAGAAGAGCGTGATCGGACCAAAGGCGCGCTCGCCGCGCACGACGCGTTCCCAGGTCTCCTCGACGCTGTTACCGAGCGCGGTCACCGCGCCGAGCCCGGTGATCGCGATCACCGATTGCGTGCGCGGCATTCGAGCCTCACCCGGTCGGAGCGCTGCCCGACGTGGCATCGCGCGCGCGCGCGGCTTCGATGAACTCGGAGAGCGAGCTCACGGAGCGGAACATCGGCCTCGCCTCGTCGCCCTCGGGAACGCGAACGCCGAATTTCTCCTCGACGAGCATCGCGATCTGCAGGGCATCGAGGGAGTCCAGGCCGAGCCCCCCGGTGCCAAAGAGCGGCGCCTCGTCCTCGATGCTGCTCGGATCGCGACCGGTCAGGTTCAGCTCGGCGACGAGCAGCTGCTTGATTTCGCGTTTGAGGTCGGAGCGTTGCATGTGTGCGGACGGAGCGACGAGCGCTCCTCGAGAAGCGATCCACGTACCACGACTGCCCTTTTCCGCCAAACCGAAGCGCTGCTACAAGGGGAACTCCTTCGATTTTCGCCTCGTTCGTGGAGACAAGACACATGGGCACCCTCGTCAACTACATGACTGAAAAGGGCGTCGCCGTCCTCACGCTGAACGACCCGCCGGTCAACGCCTACAGCTACGAGATGCTGAAGGAGCTCGATGGGTACATCCTCGAGGCGCGCTTCGACAACGACGTACACGTCATCGTCATCACCGGACACGGGGACAAGTTCTTCTCCGCCGGCGCGAACATCAACATGCTTCGCGAGGCTGACACGACGTTCAAATATTACTTCTGCCTCCACGCGAACGAGACCATCACGCGCCTCGAGCAGACCCCGAAGCTGGTCATCGCCGCGCTGAACGGTCACACGGTGGGCGGTGGCCTCGAGATCGCGCTCGCCTGCGACATGCGCATCGCGCGCGCCGGAGAGTTCCAGCTGGGCCTGCCCGAGGTCGCCCTCGGTGTGCTCCCCGGCACGGGTGGTACGCAGCGGCTCGCGCGCCTCCTCGGCAAGTCTCGCGCAATCGAGATGATGGTCGAGGGCGCGAAGATGAATGCAAACCGCGCCGCCGAGCTCGGCCTCGTGAACAAGGTCTGGTCGGCAGAATCGACCGACGAGTTCCTCCGCAAGGTCATCGACTACGCGCACTCGTTCTGTCCGCCGAACGGCGCGGCGATGGCCGCCGGTCGAATCAAGCGCGCAGTGCAGAGCGGGCTCGAGATGAGCCTCGAGCAGGGCCTCGCGTTCGAGCGCGAGCTGCAGGCCGAGCTCTTCGCGTCCGACGACGCGAAGGAAGGCCTCAACGCCTACGTCGCGAAGCGGAAGCCCCAGTTCCGCGGACGCTGAACCATCGTCAGTGACCGCGTAGGAGCTTGTGACCTTCGAGGTAGCGAGCGAGCTCCTTGTTGGTCGTCTGCTTGACGGTGTTCTTCGGGCGACAGCTCTCGGCGGACTGATCGTCGCGACACGCGGCGCTCACCCACACGCACGACTTCTTCTGCGGGGTGCCGTCCACGACCTTGCAGCGAAGCTTCTGCTGGCAGCTCTTGAAGTCGCAC
Source organism: Myxococcales bacterium (assembly GCA_025351875.1). Taxonomy (GTDB): domain Bacteria; phylum Myxococcota_A; class Polyangia; order Polyangiales; family Polyangiaceae; genus Labilithrix. Next base: position 4,630 of record JANXVA010000562.1, read on the forward strand.
TCGTGCGAATAGTCGGCCTGCACGCGCATCGGCGAGAACGCGGCGCCCGACGCCGCAGCCGCGAAGAGCCCCGTCTTGCAGGTGTCGAACCACGTGGGGTCCTTCGAGCCGGAGCAGAAGAAGTCGGCGAGGACGTCCCTCACGTCGGCGTCGGAGGCCGCCCGGTCGATCGGCTTGATCGACGGGAACGCGTAGAGGCTCTGGGCCATGCCGCGCGCGCACGAGCCCTCTGCGTCGGCGTAGTCGCAGAAGAACTTGTAGTAGCCGAGGCCGTACTGAAAGCCCGTGTCCGGGCTGGCCCACACGCCGCGGTACGGAGAGTCCTGAGGCTTCATGCGCACGCAGGCACCGGCTCCACACGACGGTGCGCTCGCGGCGCCGAACGATCTTTCGTTCTTCGTCGACTTGGTCGTACCGGGCGGCGAGAAGCCGTCGTCGTTGAAGTACCAGCGACCGTCGCTCATCAACTCCTGGAAGTTCGAACCGGTCAGCGCGCCCGAGACCGGAAGCTGCCAGAGGCGCGAGAGCTCCGGCGCGACGTGCGCGGCGCCGTTGCAGCCGTTGAGCGTCACGTACGGGTTCGTGTCGCGCGCGAAGTTGTCCTTCAGCACGCCCATGTTGATGGGCATCGCCGGGGCGAGGACGCGCCCGTCGCCCGAGGATTCGAGGAGAGCGCCGAACGGTGACGAATGGCCGAAGAAATCGATGCTCGCGATGCGCGCGAAGCGATCGAGGGCAGCGACCAGCTTCGGTCCGGTCAGGCGGCTCAGGTCCGCGAGCGCAACGGCGTTGCCGCCACCGAGACACAGACTTGCGAGACCGCGCTTGCCGCCGCGC
>JANXVA010000577.1 GCA_025351875.1 Myxococcales bacterium
CGGCCCGTCTTCGGGTTGTGGCCGATCATGGCCATGTCCGTGAACGTCTTCGTCTTGGTCATGCCGCGGCCGTCGTCGGCGACCTTGCGGCAGAGGAGCAGCCAGTGCGAGCCCTTGTCGTTCTTCGCGGTGACGACCATCGGGCCGGGCTGGGTCTTGCCGGTCGCGAGGAACATGCCGTGGTCGGCCTTGTCCATGCAGCCATAGCTGCCCGACTCGGGGCCGAGCTCCTGGCCGGGGCTGCACTTGTCCTGCGGGACGCCGTCGACGGTGACCGGGATCATCGCGCCTTCGACGCCGGCGATGGCGCCGGTCGAGGTATCGCCGTCCTTGCCGACGAGGTCGCGGCAGTCGAACGTGTCGTACTTACCTTCGCCGCGCTTCTTGAAGAAGGGGATCTCGCCGAGCTCCTGAACGCAGAGCTGGCCGTACTCGATCTGGCTGGTGACGTTGTCCTCGTTGAGGGGGCCTGCGCCGCCGCCGTTGCCGGGATTCACGCCGCCGTCGTTCTGGACGCGGTTCGGGTCGACCGCGGCGTCGGCGCCGCCGTCACTGAGGTCGCCGGCGTCGCCGGCCGCGAAGTGGATGTTCGCGTTGAGCTTCGAGAGTGTGGCCTGGGCCTTGGTGCCCTGGTCCCAGGCGTACGCGAGGTTCGTCGAGAGCTTCGCGCGGACCTTGTCGCCCTTCATGACGCAGGCTTCGACGATCGGGTCGGGGCCGAACTTCTTGATCTCGTCCTTCACCGACTGCGGGACGTTGCCGGTCGCCCAGTTCGGGTCGTCGTAGAGGTTGGCGAGATCGAAGATCGACTTTTCGACCTTCGGGCCTTGATAGACGATCTTCCCGGTGAGCTCGCGCTCGCCGCTGCCCGCCAGGGGCCGCGCCTGCGTGAGCGCGGTGCAATCGAGGTCCTTCTGCGAGGTGAGCGTCATCTTCCCGCGGCGGACGCGGATGAAGAGCTTCTCGTCATCCTTGAGGCCGCCGCTGAGCGTCGCCTGGACCCGGCCGCTCTTCTCTTCGTAGCGAAGCCCGAGGCCGAGGGCGTTGTTCACGCCGGTGATCTGGTCCTCGGTGAGGTCCTCACCCTCTCCGTCGGGCGCGGCGCAGTGAACGAGGGCCGAGCCAGCGGCAACGGCCAGGGCAGCGACGAGACCAAGGGAGCGGAGGTGGCTCGAGGACATGATGGGAGGAGCTTCAGCACGCTGCGTGCCACCCCTACCCACATCGAACTCACCTACATTCACTGACGAAACGCTGCGCATCTTGCGCATCCGGGGGAGGAATGATCCAGCGGGTGCGGACGAGTTCTATGCCAGGTCAACCTCAGGTTCATGAACAATTTCAGATGGATACAATCTGTGATCCACCGGATCGTCGCCGACCCCCCGCATCGGTGGAATTCCCCCGCGCTTCTCGCGCAGAAACGGGTGTTCGCCCACATCGGACGACAGGCACACCCCGTGCACTGTCCCTCTGCGGCCCCCCATGCGAACCCAAACCGTCGCTCTCCTCTCGGTCCTCAGCCTCGCCGTTCTCGCGGCTTGCAGCACGGCCCAGGACGACTCCCAGTCGGCCGAAAGCGCGCAGACGGACGAGGACGCCGCTCGCGGCGCGCTCCGTGTTCTCGGCGCCAAGATCCAGAACGAGGATCGGACCGACGCGACGTGTCGGAGCTGCCACGACCCGAACAAGCTCACGCTGAAGAAGTGGTCGGACAACTACAAGAAGACGATGGCCTTCATCTCCGACGAGGGCAAATCGGTCGACGAGCGCATCAACTTCATGCGCCGTAACCCGGAGGACACCGCGTCCAGCTTCGCGCCCTCGAAGCTCGGCATCCTCACCGCCGGAACGCACTTCACGCCGGGCGCGACGATCGACTCCGTCCGTCACCCCTCCGTCTACAAGGACGCGCAGCTCCTCGCGAAGCTCTTCGCCGGCAAGGAGGATCTCTACAAGCAGTTCAAGGTCGACACGCTGATGCCGATCGAGGCGACGTACGATCGCCTGAGCCCCGCCGAGTTCGAGAAGGTGATCAGCTGGTTCGACAAGGGCATGCCGAAGCTCGACGAGCTGCTCGTCGAAGAGCCGCGGCCCACGACCTGCACCGACGACTTCGCCGGTCTCAAGGATCACGTCCGAGCGATCAAGTCGACGAGCTGGGCCGCCGTCAACCGCGACTCGCGCATGCCGATGTTCGCGTGCTCGACGGACAACCCGCTCGAGTGCTTCAACCAGAAGACGGCCGCCGGTAAGGAGATCTTTCCCGAGTCGCGCAACACCGAGGTCGGCAAGACCTGGTCGCCGAGCGAGGACAATTTCCGCGTCGTCCGCGAGCTCGAATACAAGACGTTCTTCTGGATGCGGACGAGCGCCGACGGTCGCTTCGTGGCCAACGGTGGCGGACCGCGCGTCGACGGCGCCGGCGCCGTCATCGCCGACATCGCCGCCGCGCTCGACCCTGCCGGCCCCAAGACGCGCGACATCAGCGTCAGCGCCAGCTACGACCCGGACTTCTTCCCGGCGAATCAAGGCTTCATGTTCCAGGGCGGCGGCAAATTCTGCTCGCTCTCGCTGCTCAAGAACCTGGCGGTCACCAAGGTCAGCCTCGACGAGCCGCAGTGCTCGAAGCTCGAGTCGGTCGGCCTCTACCAGACCGTCGGACAGGTCAGCGGCGACAACGCCATCAGCGACATCTTCGTCGTGAACAGCACGTTCGCGAGCGACAACCCGGGCCTCTCTGCCACCGACAAGGACCTGCAGCTGACCGCCGGCCCCGAGGCCACCGTCAACGTGCACGTCGGCGTCGCGCGCGGCAACGACGCGGACGGCGGCTACCAGATCAAGCAGAACGCGTCGCTCCCGACCCCGTTCAAGGGCGACACGATGATGGCGCGCTCCGGTCAGCTCATCGGAAGCCGCGTTGCCGGCGAGACCAAGGCGCTCGGTTATGCGATCGACAAGCTGGTCTTCTCGCCCGGTGGTGAGGGCTACCGGTTCAGCCTCACGCCGGCCGGACGCATCTGCATGCCGGGCAACAAGGCGAACTTCTCGTTCGACGAGCGCTTCCTCGTCACGCACCACTACCTCACGCGCGAGGACTTCGACTCGGATGCCGCATGGGCGCCGTACAAGGACAAGGGCGCGTCGGACATCTACCTCGCCGACTTCGTCACCGGCAAGAAGACGCGAATCACCCGCATGAACCCCGGTCAGTTCGCCATCTACCCGCACTTCCGCTCGGACGGCTGGATGTACTTCATGGTTCGCGACGCGAACTCGAAGAAGGAAACCGTCGTCGCGACGGACTCCACGATTCGCGCGATCGCAGCGAACCCGTTCTGAGCTAGAGGCGAGCGACGCTGCATAACGTCGGGGCAGGCCATGCCGTCCGATGTCGCCCCGCCGCCGTCGTCGCCGGGGCGCCCCTCGACGCTGCCTCGGCCGAGCCTGCGCAGCCGGCGCTCCGTCGGCTCACGGCGCTTCTCGACGCTGGCTTCGTCGGCCGCGTGCGCCGACGCTTCGGACGACCGCGGCCGACCCGGAGGTCGTGCGCGTCGCGCTCGCCGACGACAGGATGGGTCCTCCGGTCTCCGTGCGCGACACCGATGATCTGCACAATGCGCTCGAGATCATGATCGCCAGTGCGATGCGTGAGCTGCTCGTGGTCGACGAGGTGGGCAAGGTCCTCGGCGTGCTCGATCAGACCGAGATCACGATCGCCTATCTCGCTGCCACGGCGCGTCGCACCTGAGTCGCGTGGCCACGCGCGCGCACGTCACGAGCCGCGTGCGGCGTCAGCCAAGGACGACGCGTGTGAAGAAGCCCGCCTGGACCCATTCGCGGAACCACACCATCAGGTTGGCTCCGGTCTGCGCGAGTACTTCCGGGTCGGTGCACTCGGCCTCGACCGTCTCGAGCGCTTCGCCGAGGGATTTTCCGTCCACGAGCGGCTCGAGCACGCCGAGCATCGCGGGCGTGAGGTCCATGCGCCAGAGCTGCATGTCCCTTCGGTAGACGGCGACCGCGTTGGGTGAGGGCGGCGGGACATCGGGGACGACCTCGTCGATGCGGTTCGCGATGAACACGGCATTCACCGGGTACTCGAAGCGAAGAAGGCGGAGCGCGTCACTGCGGATGAAGCGTGCGCTCGTCCAGGACTCCGGCGGCATCGCCTGGAGCGCGGCGATGTCGAGCGGCGGCGCCGTCTCTGCGTGGAGCACCTCGACGAGCGCCCACTCGAGCGCCGCGAGGTCCGAAGCAAACGAGCTTCGCGCTGCGAAGCCGGGGAAGGCCGCGAGCTTGGCCTCACGACAGAACGAAGCCATGTGGCGCCCGAAGGCGTTGAGGTTCGGCGACGCCGACGGATGGCGGTCGACGTAGGCGCGGCAGAGCGCGGCGAACTGTCCGTCGTCGTCGCGGTCGAGCACCGCCGCGAGGACCGGGTAGTCGTCGAGGAGGCATTCGAGGAGGCGGGCGTGATAGCCGGAGCGATAGATGTCGAAGCGCTCGGCTGCGCTGAGTCGCGGCCCTGCGGTGACGAAGCGCTCGACGGCACGGCTGTCGGCGTCGGCCTCGACACCGGTGATGGCGCCGATGGTCCACACCTGTACGTCACGGAGGGGCGGAGGGGCCCCGAGCGGCGGCTTCACTTCGGCTCCGCGGTGGTGATGAACTCCTTCGCACGGAGCGCATCGGCGTGCGTCTCCTCGAAGCTCGGGATCTCCGCGTCCCACTCGAGCAAGATGCTCGAGCCAGTCTTGCGATACGCCTCGCCGAGCAGCTCCCAGACCGGATCGATGACCGGGCCGATGTGCGTATCGACGATGTGCGTGCCGTGATTCGTGTGTCCGCTCACGTGGAGCTGGACGACGCGATCGAACGGGATCGCCGCAAAGTACTCGGCTGGCTCGAAGCCGTGGTTGTACGCGGAGACGTAGACGTTGTTCACGTCGAGGAGGAGGGCGCAGTCGGCCTCGCTCGCGAGGGCGGCGAGAAAATCCCACTCCTTCATCGTGTTGCCGGCGTACTCGACGTACGTAGACGGATTCTCGAGCGCCAGGGGGGCGCCGAGGACGTCCTGCACCTGCTTCACGCGCGACACGACGTTACGGAGTGACTCCTCCGTGTAAGGGAGCGGCAGCAGATCGTGGGTATTTTTGCCCGCCACGCCCGTCCAGCAGAGGTGGTCGGAGACCCAGAGCGCCTTCGTTCGATCGCGGAGCGCCTTGAGCTCGGCAAGATAGGCGCGATCGAGCGGGTCCGTCCCGCCGATCGAGAGCGACACGCCGTGCATCGCGATCGGGTAGCGCTCGGCCACGCGATCGAGGAAGTGCAGGGGCCGCCCCTTCGTCTGCATGTAGTTCTCGCTGAGGATCTCGAACCAGTCGACGGCGGGGGCGTGCTCGAGGATATGTGCATAGTGCACGGTCCTCAGCCCCAGGCCGATGCCGAGGTTCGGAAGCGAGAAGCGATTGCGATTCACTCGGAAAACTACTCCGTAAGTCTCTACGGTGAATGCATAGCTCGAGCCGCGGAAGCGTTCGTGCGCTCCCGCGGCTCGTTCTGAGCAGAAGCTCAGGCCGTCTTGCAGCCGCCCTGGCCCTTGCAGGCGTTCTGGCCCTTGCAAGAGTTCTTGTCGGTCTTGCAGCCGCCCTGGCCCTTGCAGTCGTTCTTGCCCTTGCAAGCATGCTTGGCAGCCGGCATCGCAGGGGTCGCAGACGTTCCGGGCGTCGCCGGCATCGCCGTCGAGGGAGCGCCGGGGGCCGCGGGGGTGGCAGACGACGGATCCGTCATGCCCGGGGCTCCGGGAGCGCCGCCGCACGCCGTAGCGCCGAGAGCGATTCCACCAATGGCCGCGACGAGCAAAGAATGAGCAATCTTCATGAAGAACCTTCCTTCTCAGACACCCGCCTCGAGGGCCGTGTCTCTATCGTTACGCTTCGTGTTCCTGTCCCGGCAGATGTCCACCGGTGCGCGCAGGCTACGCCGGTATTTGCGCCTGGCATAGAACACTGTTGTCGAACGGGGGGAGCGGCCCCCAATTGTGCCGAATTTCTCCTCGGAGGAACCGTGCTTCCCATGTGGCACGCGACCAGGTAATGACCGCGCACATGGCCTACACGTTGAAGTTGCACTCTTCTCCCAAGGGAAAGGAAGAGATCGACGCCCTCACGGGTGCGCGTCGCGATC
>JANXVA010000607.1 GCA_025351875.1 Myxococcales bacterium
CCCGCGATGGCTGCGGTGTGGATTCTCCTGGCGCCCCAGTACGGGGCGAGGCTCATCCAGAGCTCGCGGGAGCAGGGCGTCGAGGACGCGAACGTCCCGTTCGAGATCGCCGCGGAGTTCATCCCGTCGATGGTCCGCGCCGTAGACGCCGACCTCGAACGGCTCAGCGACGGCCTTCGACCAGAGGAGCCAGAATTCCCCGACATTCAGTATCGAAGCGACGCGATGAAGCAGCTCGTTGCCCGAGCAAAGATGGCGGCGCCGTACTCCGCCGCCGTCCTGATCGAGGGCGAGTCAGGGACCGGTAAGGAACTTCTCGCCGCCGCGATCCACAAGGCGAGCGGGCGCACCGGCGCTTTCGTCGCCGTGAACTGCGGTGCGCTCCCGCGCGAGCTCGTTGAATCGGCGTTCTTCGGGCATCGAAAGGGCTCGTTTACAGGCGCCGCAAAGGACCAGTCTGGCTACTTCGATCGTGCACACAAAGGCACACTCTTCCTTGACGAAGTCGGTGACCTCCCTCGCGACGCGCAGGTGAAGCTGCTCCGCGCGCTTCAGGAGAAGAAGTTCCAACGCATCGGCGACACCACCGAGAAGCCCGTGGACGTCCGCATCATCGCGGCCACGAATCGCGACCTGCTCGCCGACGTCACCACCGGCGCTTTCCGCGAAGACCTCTACTTCCGACTCGCGACGCTGGTTCTGAAGACGCCGCCGCTCCGCGAGCGAGGAGGCGACGTTGGCCTCCTGGCCGAGCGCTTCCTCGAGAAGATCAACGACGACGAGGCCGCGCGGCTGGGCGGCGGTAAGAAAAAACTTTCTGCGGGCGCAAGAAGTCGTCTGATTCGGCACCCGTGGCCGGGAAACGTGCGCGAGCTGCAGGCGACCATCCTTCGGGCGTTCGTGTGGTCGAAGAGAGACAAGATCGAGGAGTCCGATCTGCGCGATGCGCTCGTCTCTTCGCCCACGTCGCGCTCGTTCGACGTCCTCAATCGAGCGCTCGGGGACGGATTCAGCCTGAAGGCGTCCCTCGCTGAGGTCGCAACGCACTATCTTCAGCGAGCGCTGGGCGAGGCAGAGGGCAACAAGAAGAAGGCGGCGAATCTGGTCGGCTTCGCTCACTACCAGACGCTGAGCAACTGGCTTCGGAAGTACGGGGTGGAGGCATGATGGAACGAGTCGTGCTGAGTCTGGGGGCATGCGGCGCGATGAGATTCCGTTCATGAAGTCGCAGAACTTCGAGTTCTTGCGTTCGAGGCGGGCAGTCCTCGCGGACCTCGCCGGCTTCGCCGAGAAGTATGCGCACTCCGACGCGGCCAGCTCGCTGATCAAGCAGCGTGGGTTCGTCGAGCAGCTCGTCGGAGCGATCTACGAGACCTACCGCCTCCGCGCTCCGTACACCGACAACCTGAACGACCTGATGAACGCCGAGGCCTTCCGGCACTCGGTGCCGGAGGTCGTCCAGCAGAAGCTTCACGCCGTACGCATCGCCGGCAATCACGCGGCGCATCCCCGGCGACCGATCACGAGCCAGCTCTCGCTCGAACGTCTTCAGCAGCTCTTCGAGATCGCGCAGTGGTTTCACATCCAGGTAGATCGTGGCGCGCGAACCGATTGCCCCGCGTACCTCGCCCCCGCTCCCGAGCAGGCGACAAACGGCAAGGCGAAGGAAGCGCTCGAACGGCTCCGGCTCGCGGAAGCGAAGTACGAGGCGGTGCTGGGCGCGCTCGAGGAGGAGCGCAAGAAGCGGGTCGAGGCGGAGCACGCCGTCGAGCAGACCGAAGAGGAGCTCGAGGCGCTCAAGGCCGAGGGCCAGCAGGTCGCCTCGCTGCTCCACTTCAACGAGGCCACGACCCGACGTCGCCTCATCGACGAGATGCTCCTCGATGCCGGGTGGGACGTGGGCGCGAACGGCGCCAAGACCGACCAGGTACGGCAGGAAGTTCTGCTCTTCGACCACCCGACGCCGTCGGGCGACGGGTACGCCGACTACGTTCTCTACGGTGATGACGGCAAGCCGGTCGCGGTGATCGAGGCAAAGCGGACGGTGAAGGACGCACGCATCGGCGCCGAGCAGGCACGCATCTACGCGACGTGCCTCGAGAAGGCGACCGGGCAGCGCCCCGTCATCTTCTTCACGAACGGCGTCGACATCTTCCTCTGGGACGATGCCCAGGGTTACCCGTACCGAAAGATCTACGGCTTCTACTCGAAGGACAGCCTCGAGTACCTCCTGTACCAGCGCACGAACAGGACGCCGCTCGCCACGACGGCGCCGAACCTCCAGATCGCGGACCGCATGTACCAGCTCGAGGCGGTCAAGCGCGTGTGCGAGCGCTTCTCGAACAAGTTCCGAAAGTCGCTGCTCGTCCAGGCCACCGGCACGGGGAAGACCCGCGTTGCGATCTCGCTCTGCGACGTGCTCATGCGCGCGGGATGGGCGAAGCGCATCCTCTTCTTGTGCGACCGCCGTGAGCTTCGCCGGCAGGCGGATCGGGCCTTCAAGGAGTTCATGCCAGGTGAGCCGCGCGTCGTCGTCCGCAGCTCCACTGCCTCGGACCGCGACAAGCGGATCTACCTCGCCACCTACCCGGCCATGATGAAGTGCTTCGACGAGTTCGATGTCGGATTCTTCGACCTCATCATCGCCGACGAGTCTCACCGGAGCATCTACAAGAAATTTCGGACGCTCTTTCAGTACTTCGATGCGCTCGAAGTCGGCCTGACGGCAACGCCGGTGCGGTTCATCGAGAGGAACACGTACTCGCTCTTTGCGTGCGAGGACCGGGACCCGACCTCGCACTTCGACTACGACGATGCGATCAACGCGACGCCGCCGTACCTCTCGCCGTTCCGCGTGCGGACGTTCGGCAGCAAGTTTCGGGAGCGGGGCCTCAAGTACTCAGAGATGAGCGCCGAGCAGCGTGCGCAGCTCGAGGACCAAGAGGAGACGCCTCAAACGATCGAGTTCGAGCCGGGCGAGGTCGACAGGGACGTCTTCAACAAGGACACGACCCGCCACATCTGGCGGAGCCTGATGGAGGAGGGCATCCGCGAAGAGACGGGGAGCCACATTGGCAAGACCATTGTGTTCGCGAGGAGCCA
>JANXVA010000632.1 GCA_025351875.1 Myxococcales bacterium
CGTGCTCTCGTCGCCGAGCAGCTGCGCGATGACGGCTACGAGGTCGAGACGAGCCACGATGGCTTCGCGCTTCTGGAGCGTCTCCGGGAGCTCCGGCGCCACCCGCTCGACCTGCCCGATGCGATCGTGACCGACGTGCGCATGCCCGGCCACTCCGGGCTCGAGGTGTTTGCGGCCATGCGGCGCGCCGGCTGGACGACATCTGTTGTGTTGATGACCGGCTTCTGCGACTCCTGGCTCCGCGAGCAGGCGGCGCGGTTCGGCGCGGCTGCTGTGCTCGAGAAGCCCTTCGACATCGAAGAGCTGCGCAGGGTACTGCGATGTTGTGCTCCATTGCCTACCGGTAGGTGACCACACGAAAGTACAGTCGGACATCGGAGTCGCCTGAGATGAAACTGGCTCGCAAGATTACGCTCCTCTTCCTGGTCCCCTTCCTCGCGCTTCTGCTGGCGCTCGGGTACCGCACCACGCAGCGTGAAGTCGCGATCTACGAGGCCCAGGTCGCGGCCGATCTCTCGATCACCGCAAAGGCACTTCGCCCCTCCTTCACCGAGGTGCTGCGCGTGGACGGCGAAGCTCGAGCACTCGAGCTCCTTGCTGTCTCCGATCGCAGGCTCGACGACATGACCGTGCGATGGGTTCGGCGCGGGCCGGAAGCGCAGTTGGCGAACGCCGGCGATGATCCCGTGGTTCGGATCGAGCGTGGCAACGGGCGTGGCGGCCGCGCGACGGTGCGGCTGCCCGTTGGAGGGGTGGGGGTCACGTTTGGCGACCTGGAGCTGTCCAGGCCCCTCGACAAAGAAGACGAGCTCACGCGCAGCGTCATTCGCGACGAGGCCCTGACCACCTTGCTCGCCCTCCTCCTCACGGTCGCCGTCGCCGTCATCGTGGGCAGAGTTTTCATCGGAGGGCCGATTCGGTCGCTCGTCGAACAAGTGCGCCGCGTAGGGAAGGGTGATCTGTCCGTTCGTCTGGCGGTCGCCCGCGCCGACGAGCTGGGCGAGCTCGCGGATGAAGTCGACGGCATGTGCACGCAGCTCGCCGATGGGCGTGAGGCATTGAAGGCGGAGGGCGAGGCGCGCATCAAGACCCTCGAACAGCTGCGTCACGCCGACAGACTCTCGACGGTGGGCAAGCTGGCGGCCGGGCTCGCGCACGAGCTGGGTACACCGCTGAACGTCGTCTCGGGGCGGGCCAAGATGATTGCTTCGGGGAGCCTCGCACCCCAGGTCGCTGCGGAGAACGCGACCATCATCCGCGGCCAAGCGGACCGGATGACGAAGATCATCCGGCAGCTCTTGGACTTCGCGCGGCAAGGGGGCGCAAGGAAGGGAAGAATCGATGCGAGCGAGCTATCGCGCAACGTTCTCGCGCTCTTGACTCCCCTCGCCAAGAAGCGAGGCGTAACCCTCAGCCTCGAAGGCGCTGAGGCCGCGCGTGTCGTCGATGCGGACCCCGTGCAGCTCGAGCAATTGGTGACGAACCTGGTGGTCAACGGCGTCGATGCCTCTCGCGAAGGGGGCGCTGTCGTCGTCGTGCTCCGCGAAGAGGACGCGACTGCCCCAGCCGCCCAAGGAGCCCAGGACGGGAGCAAGCACCGCCCTTGCCTCCGTCTCGACGTCTCGGACGAGGGAACGGGGATACGCGAGGAGGATCTCGCGCATGTGTTCGAGCCCTTCTTCACCACCAAGGAGGTGGGGGCGGGGACCGGGCTCGGGCTCGCCGTCGTGCACGGAATCGTGCACGATCACGGCGGATGGATCGCCGTGACGAGCGAAGCCAACCAGGGAAGCTGCTTTTCCGTGTACCTTCCTCTCCAAAGCCATGACGTCCCGAGTCCTCGTCGTCGATGATGAGGTCAGCATGTGCGACTTCGTCGAGGCCGAGCTTCGCACGCGCGGGTTCGATGCCACGTCTCGCACGAACGCCGACGAGGCGCTTGCGCTGCTCGCGGTGGAGGACTTCGACGTCGTCGTGACCGATCTGAACATGCGCGGCATGAACGGCCTCGGCCTCTGCACCCGCGTCATGGAGAACCGGCCCGACACTCCGGTCATTGTCATCACCGCCTTTGGATCCCTTGAGACGGCGATCGCCACCATTCGCGCCGGCGCCTTCGACTTCGTGACCAAGCCCTTCGACATCGAAGAGCTGCTGCTCGCCATCGAGCGAGCCATTCGGCATCACACGCTCGAGGTCGAGGTCAAGCGGCTGCGTGGGATGGTCGCCGAGGCTCAGCACTTCGACGAGATGCTGGGCACGAGCCCGGCGATGAAGAAGGTCTACGACCTCATTGCACGGATCTCGGACTCGGACGCCACGGTGCTCATCGCGGGCGAGAGCGGGACGGGGAAAGAGCTGGTGGCGCGCGCCCTCCA
>JANXVA010000617.1 GCA_025351875.1 Myxococcales bacterium
GCTCCGGACCAGGAGCGCGAAGTGTCCGGCGTCGATCTCGACGTAGCGCGCGCTGTGGCGCTCCGCATAGGCGACAGGGTCGGCGGCGTGGACCATCGTGTCGTCGCGTCCCTGGATGACCAGCGTCGGGATGTCCGCCCCGGGTGCCTCGGGGTCTGCGCCCGAGAGGAGCACGAGGCATGCAAAGTCACCCTTCATGCGGGGCGCCAGCATCGACGCGCCGTAGCCGCCAGCGGAGAGGCCTGCGAGGACGAACGTCTCCAGTCCGCGCGCGCGAAGGAGCGCGACCGTGCGGCGGACGATGGCCTCGCCGTTCTCCGACTGCCAGTCCGCGACCCATCGCGTCGAGGGACACGCGGTCGCGAGGCCGAGCGAGGCGACGGCGCGCGCGATCTGCCAGCAGGGCAGCTCGAAGTTGCCCGCCGACCCGTGCAAGAAGACGACGGCGCCGCGCGCGTTGGACGGCGGGTCGATCACCACCAGGTCAAACCCATTGGGGCGCTGGAGGCCGAGGTGGGTCGCGACGAGCGGAGACGCGACGTCGCCGTGCTCGCGATGCATGCGCGCGTACTCCGCACGCATCGCCGAGGAGACCTCGCCTGCGTCGTCGTGGAGAAGGCCGAGCGCGAACAGCGCGCGCGAGGCGTTGATCGCGACGTCGGACTCGTCGACGACGCGGCTGACCCACCGCGCGCTCGCGCCGTCGCCATCGGTGACGTGCATCGTCTCGCCGTGGCCCACCGTGAGAATGCGCACGAGCGCGATCACGGCGATGCACGCGAGGCCGACACGAGTGACGCCTCGCCGACGGAGGAACGGCTGGCCGGGGAAGGGGAGCGTCATCAGCCCGGCGAGCACGATGCCCAGGGCAATCACGTACGCGACCGCCGACCAGGTCGTTCCGCCCGTGAGCACGAGCATCAGAACGAGCGCGTACGGAAGCGCCGCGAGCCATGCAAACACCCGAATGAAGACGAACCCCATTGCTGGCCTCACCCTCCATCGTGAGGCCACCGGGAGGGGTCGTAGGCGGCCCAGTCCTCGAGTGGTCGCTGCGCCTCGCTGAACGGTCCGTAGGATAGCCGCGCATCCTCTCCGACGAATCGACTGCGACGACCTACCGCGTGGCAAGAATGCACGACGCGTCGTCAGCCCCGATCACGCGGAGTGCGTGCTCTGCGACGCTCCCGGTGGCGGGAGGCGTGCGCTCCACGGTGCATAATGCATCGTTGACCGTGCTTGCCTTGCAGCGAAAACTTTCTGGTCTACCCGTGCACGTTGCTCCCCCCTCCTCCACGGTCTGGCCCGTGCTCGTGGCGGATCTTGCTGATCCGGCCGCCCGGGACTTTCTCACCGGACGCGCGCTCGCCGGCGCGACGGCACACCTCCCGCTGCTCTCGGCGCCGGCCACGGCGTCTACGCACGTCCTCGAGGTCTACACTCCGGGCACGCCCCTGCCGCTGCTCCTGCTCGCCGACCCGCTGGGCGTGCCGACTCCCGTTGGCTTCCCCTTGCGGTTGCGCATGTACGATCCGACCAAGGCGACCGCGCGCGTGCGAGGCCGGTCTTCCGCGCCATCCTCCGAGGCGTCTTCTCCCGCGAGCGAGCTTCGGGCGCGCATTCCGACGGTCGTCACGCTGACGGAGGGCCATTCACGGGAGCTCTCCGGAGAGGAGCTCATCGAGGCCTCGCCCGACGCGCTCGTGGGGCGGGCGATCGCCGGAGGCAAGCTGCAGATCAAGAGCGTGATAGGCGCCGGCGGCGTCGGCTCCGTCTATCGAGCCGCGCACCGCGATCTCCGGATCCCGGTCGCCGTGAAGGTGCTCCACCACCGCTTCCAGAACGACATCGAGTTCTGTCGGAGATTCCACTCGGAGGCGTTGGCGTCGAGCCAGCTCGATCATCCGAACCTGATGCGCGTCCTCGACTTCGGCCAGGAGCCCGACGGTCTCCTCTATCTCGCGATGGAGCATCTCGACGGAACGTGCCTCGCACGCACCCTCGAGCCTGAGCGGGCGCTGCCGCTGGCGCGGATCGTCGGACTGATGTCGCAGATCTGCGCGGGGCTCGCGCACGCGCACTCGCGCGGCATTGTCCACCGTGACGTCAAGCCCGAGAACATCGTGCTCGTCCTCAACAAGGACGACGACGAGCGACCCGCCGAGCTCGTCAAGGTCTGCGATTTCGGCATCGCCCTGCAGCAGGCCGACGACGTCGTCTCGACGGCGGTCGTCGGCACGCCGCACTACATGTCTCCGGAGCAGTGCCGCGGCGAACCGCTGGACGGGCGTAGCGACGTCTACGCCTGCGGCGTGATGCTGTACGAGCTCGCGATCGGCCACCTGCCATTCAGCGGGCCGACACCGATGTCGATCTTGAATCAGCACATGTTCGTCGAACCGCTCGCGCCGCGCTTCGCGGTCGCGGACTTCGACCCTCGGCTCGACGCCATCATCATGAAGGCTCTGGCGAAGGAACCCGCGAACCGCCAGGCGTCGATGCGTGACCTCCGTCGCGAGCTCCGTGCGCTCCTCGAGGCTCCGACCTCGTCTCCTGCTCCGCCGTCGGACCCGTCTCCGAGCTCGGAACGAAGCGACGTGGTTGGTCCGGACTGGCTCGAGCGGAGCGGCAGCTACCGATGCGACTCGACCGGCGAAGTGTCGAGCGTCGACATCAACGGTCGTGTCCTCGCCGGCGAGCTCGTAGCACGCTCCGCGGAGTGGCTCTCGGCGCTCGCGGAGACCGAACGTCAGGATCATTTCGAATCGCTCGCGGGCCGGCTCGAGGCCGCGCTACCCGTCCTCTTCGCCGAACATCAGGTAAAGACGCTCTTTGCGGTCTACGCCACCCTCGACGAGCTCGCCGTCGAGAACGCTGGTTGTCCTGGATGGCGCGCGGCTCGTGCGCAACGCCTCCAGCAGATGTTTGCGGAGCCGACCTTCCTCTCCGCGCTGGCCGACGCCGCGCTCTCGGACGACGCGCCTCGGCGCGAGGTGACCGAGCTCGTCCGGCGCGTCGGCGGACCCGCGGCTTATGCGCTCTATTCCGCGCGCCTGAGGATGAGCGAGGTATCCGGTGCCCGACTTCGGTTCGTGCAGCTCGTTCGCGGCCTCGGCATCGACGCGCTGCCGATGATCCGCGCCGGGCTTGCGCGTCTCGAGACGAAGCGCGACGTGGCGCTCGCCGCCGCGCTCGCCGCCGACCTGCTGCAGGCCTCCCCGCGAGTCGTCGACGAGGAGGCGGGTGACGTCACCGCGCGCTACCTCGAGGGCTCGGGTCCCGGCCTCACGACTGTCGCCGCCGAGGCGCTGGTGGCCTTCTGGGGCCGCCGGGCGATACCCTTGCTGCTCGGCTTGCTCGGCTCGGAGGATGAAGCCGTGACGATCGCGGCCATGAACGGGCTCCGGCAGCTCAACGCGGTCGACGAACGAGCCGTCGCCAGGATCGCCCTTGCCGCGGAGGCGACGCGCTCGTCGGAGGTCCGCCGGGCGGCGCGCTCCGCCCTCATGGAAACGATCGGACCCGCGCGAGCCGTTGCGCTCCTCGCCGTGGAGCGGTTCCCGGCGGAGCATCCTTGAGGATCACGGCGCGCTCCAGGTAGGCTGGCGTCGTGATTTCAGTCGTCTCTGCCGTTCGTGACCTCGGGCGGCTTCGTGAGATCACGAGCGTGCTCGTGCGGCATGGGTTTGGCGAGGTCGTCACGCGCGTGGGCTTCGGCCGCAAGCCGCGCAAGGGGACCGCGAGCGATCCGCCGCCCTCGGCGCGCGCCGCCGACGATCCGCCCGAGATCTCGACCGACGAGCTGGCCAAGGGTGAAGAGGAGAAGACCCGCACCTCGACGGCGGAGCGCATTCGCCTCGTCATCCAGGACCTCGGTCCCTCGTTCATCAAGCTCGGTCAGATCGCGTCGACCCGCCCCGACCTCCTCCCGCCCGATGTCATCACCGAGCTGAAGAAGCTCCAGGAGAACGTCCCTCCGGTCCCGTTCGAGGACGTGAAGAAGGTCATCGAGACGAGCCTCGGCCAGACGCTCGAGCAGGTGTTCGTCTCCTTCGACGAGACGCCGCTCGCCGCCGCCTCGATCGGCCAGGTTCATCGCGCGGTGCTCGCGACGCCGGAGGGCGATGAGCACGTGGTCGTGAAGGTGCAGCGTCCGAACGTCGGCGTCACCGTCCAGCGCGATCTCGAGCTCCTCCACATCATGGCCGCGGCCCTCGAGCGCGCGATCCCTGAGACCCGCCTCTACTCGCCAATCGGCCTGGTCCAGCAGTTCGACCGCTCGATCACCGCGGAGCTGAACTTCACGATCGAGGGCGAGAACGGCGAGCGTTTCGCCAAGAACTTCGAGGGCACACCGCTCGGCGAGCTCGCGCGCTTTCCGAAGGTCTACAAGCAGGCCTCGAGCAAGCACGTCCTCGCGCTCGAGTTTTTCGACGGCCTCAAGGTCGACAAGGCGGTTGCGGCGGGGGTGGACGGCAAGGTCGTCGCGAAGAACGCCGTCGGCGTCGTCATCAAGATGATCTTCGAGGACGGCTTCTTCCACGCCGATCCGCACCCCGGCAACATCATCATCCTGGGGAACCCGGACTGGTCCACCCCCGTGATCGGCCTGATCGACCTCGGGATGGTCGGTCGCCTGAGCCCGGAGCTGCGCGACCGCACCGTCGACCTGATGGTCGCCGCGGTGCGCAAGGACGCGTACGCGGTGGCGGATGCGCTCTACCAGATCGGCCGCCCGACCAAGAAGGTCGACATGCGCGAGTATCGCGCCCACGTCGCGCTCCTCGCCGAGAAGTATCTGGGGCGTCCCCTGAAGGAGATCGATCTCTCGGCGATGCTCCGCGACCTCGTTCAGGGGGCGATGAAGTACGGGATCGAGATCCCCACCGATTTCTTGCTCGTCGGCAAGGCGCTGATGACGCTCGAGGGGATCGGCAAGCAGCTCGACCCCGACCTCGACGTGTTCGGCGAGGCGCAGCCGTATTTCATCTCGATCATGAAGAAGCGCTACTCGCCGCAGCGGCTCGGAAACGAGCTGATTCGCGGCGTGGAGCAGCTCTCGCGCGCGGGCTACGACGTGCCGCTCCAGGCGCGCGAGATCCTCGAGGACTTGCGGCTCGGACGCCTCGTCATCAAGACCGCCGACCCGGGGCTGCCGCTCGCGACGGACCGCCTCGGTCGTCGCCTCTTCACGGGCCTCGTGATTTCCTCCTCGACGCTGGCGGGGGCCCTCGTCCTGCCGCACCAGCTCATCGCGGGGATCGTCCTCTTCGCGCTCGCCGGTACGCTCCTCGTGCTGCACACGCTGCGTGATCGCCAGCGCGCCCGGAAGACCGCCAAGATCGAGCCCTGACCTGAATCACTCCTTCTTCCAGAGGAAGGCTTCGACGCCGAGCAACATCTCGAGGTTGTTGCCGGTGCTCTTGTCGAAGCCGTCGGTGATGACGTCACGTACGTCGGCCCTCACGGACAGCCAGTCGTTGAGCGCGCCGCGCAGTCCGACACCCGCGTGCAGGCGAAGGTCTGCGTCCGCGCCGAGCTTGCTCGAGAGGACCTCGTACGTGCCGGCGCCCGCTTCGACGATGGGCGTCCATCGTCCGCCGAGGACGTGGAACAGGACATTGCCCTCGGTGGAGAGGCCGTGGCCGAGGCCGTCGTCGCGGCTGTTCGGCAGACCCACCCAGTGAGCGTCGACCTCGACGGCGAGACGCGGAATCAGCTGCACACCGAGGCGCACGCCGGCGGTCGCGGACGACTTTGGATAGGCGCCGTTCTTGTCCGCGCCGAGATTCCACTCCACGAGCGTGAGGTTTCCGCCTCCGATGAGGCCCATGTAAATTCCGCGCGCCGGAAATCCTGCCCGCGGCGCGGGCGGAGGAGCAGGCGCCGGCGGAGGCTCCACCGCGATCTCGGCGCCCGCCGGGACCTCGATGACCTTCTTGTACGGCGGCTTCCCAGCGGCCGTGAACGTCACCTCGTGGCGACCTGCCGAGAGCGTGAGCCCGGCGGCGATCTGCTCCGCGGAGATCACCTTCCCGTCGATGGCGACGACCGTCCCGCCAGGGGCCTGGACCTTCACGCGGCCGACGGGGACGATGCGGACCAGCTTGGCCGCGAGCGTGACAGGCTTGGTACCGTCGCACGCGAGCGGTAGCTCCGAGGATTCGTAGCCGTCAGCCTCGAAGACGACGGTGTGCGCGGCGACCCCGACGCGCGTCGACACGGGGAGCGCCAGCGGTTCGCCGCCGTCGATCGATGCGCGCGCGCCGGGAGGCTCGGCGGACAGGGAGACGTCGCAGCCCTTGGTGCGAAGGGCGAACTCGAGCGTCACCTTCTCGCCACTCGTGAACTCGTGGTCGCGCTTCTCGGTCTCGTATCCCTCGAGGCCGACGAACAGCGTGTGGGCGCCAGGCGTGAGCGCCAGCTCGTTCGGCGTCTTTCCGAACGCTGCGCCGGGGTCCTCCGAACCGAGGTAGACGGTCGCGCCGGGAGGCGTCGACGTGATCGTCACCTTCGCGGCGTCCTGGTGCTCGATGCCCTTGATCAGGCGGGCGATCGCGTCGCGCTTCGGGTTGTTCGGATCGAGCTGGAGCGCTCGCTTGAGGGCGGCCTTTGCGGCGCCGAGCTGACCGAGCTTGAGGCACGCATTCCCGAGGTAGAGCGCGGCCTTGCTGTTGGGGTGGGCCGCGATCGACGCGTTCATCTCCGTGATGGTCGTCGGGTAGTCCCCTGCAGCGAAGGCCGCGACGCCCGCGGCGTAGTGAGTGTCGACCTCTTGCGCCGTGGCCGGAGCGACGGACAAGAGGAGGGAGGCCGTGAGGACGACGGACGACAGGGTGCGAGCCGCGCGCGACTT
>JANXVA010000642.1 GCA_025351875.1 Myxococcales bacterium
CCAGCGCCACGTGGGAGTGGGACAGGCGAGCTCGCGCTCGTGCCGCGCGCGGAGGTCGTGCCGACCTCCATGCTGCTCGCGACGGGCGAGGCGTCGCAGGTGGCGCCGAACATCCTCTCCGTGGCGCACTGGGAGCGCCTCTTGGGGGGCGAGCTCTACGCGCCGCTGTCACGTCTGGATTGGGCGACCCTCTTGCGCCGAACGTTCGAGGTGGACGTGAAGTCATGCGCCGCATGCGGAGGCCCGCCGTCGCCATCGCGAGGGCGAGCGCCACGGCAGCGATCGATGTTCCGTGCGGGCTCATCGTGACGCTCCGCTCATCGGCCGGCCGACCGCGCGTTCCAGCTCGGCAAGCGAGATCTCGCGCTCGACCCTCGCCTCGGCGAGCATGAGCGAAGCGGTCTGCAACGAGCGGCGTGCATCGAGGAGCCCGATGAGATCGATGGTCCCCGCGCCGTAACCCCCGAGCGAGCTCTCGAAGCTCTCACGTGCCTCCGGAAGGACCGCATCGTCGATGAGCTGGACGCGGCGCGACGTGGTCTGTACGCGCACCAAGGCCTCCGCAACCTGGAAGCGGATCATGGCGCGCATCGCGGCCGCGTCCTCGGCGGCGCCCTGCGCTCGAGCGTCGAATGCCCCGGCGCGGTAGCCCTGCCGCGAGAGCCCGAAGACGGGGATCGTCACGCCGACCATTCCTCCGCCGGAGGCCGGAGCCCCGATGTTCTGGTTGACCCAGAGCGAGCCCATCACGTCGGGGTAGCGCTCGCGTCGCGCGAGGTCGCCCATCGCGATCGCCTCCGATTGCATCGAACGCATTCCTTTGAGCTCGGGCCGTTGCGCGTTCGCGCGCTCGGTGAGGCTCGCGAGCGAAGCGTCGGTCGCGGGAGTGGGAACGAGGAGCGGATCGGCCAGCGCCAGGTCCGCGGCACGATCGCGCAGCGCATTGATCATCGCGACGGTCACGAGGCGCTCGCCTTGGAGGTTCATGATCTCCACAGCGAGGGCATTCACCTCGACCTGCGCGCGAGCGACGTCGTGGTGGCCGCCGATGCCGGCCCCATACCTTGCGAGCGTCGCCTGTGCGATCGTCACCGCGAGGCTGCGGCTCGCCTGGTTGATCTCGCGACGCTTGGCGTTGAGCGCCAGCATGAAGAACGCGCGCTTCGCCTCGAGGCGGAGATCGAGCTTCCGTACGTCGATGTCGGCGCCGGCTGCGTCACGCTGGTGTTCGACCGCCGTGCGCATGAGCGGCAACTTGCCGGGCCACGGAAACATCTGCGTGGCCTGGTACCGGATCATCGGCATCTCGGCCTCGTGCGCCTGAGGGACGCGGTCGACCATCACTGCAATTTGCGGATCGGGGTAGATGCCGGCTGCGCGAGCCTCTCCGCCGAGCGCATCGCGCCGCAGCGTGCGTGCGCCCACGGATTGCGTTCGATGACCTCGGCGACGAGCGATTCCACCGACGACGGCGTAGCCGCGTCCTGGGCCGCGACTGTGACCGACGCGGTTACACTCAAAGCAAGGGAAAAATAGACTCCAAACGCGCGTCGCGCATTCGACGGAGCACTGTCCATGCCAGGCACGACACGCCGCGGACGGATACCGCTGGTTGCTGACAGGCGCCACGCGCGGGCGCAGCAACCGACGCATCCGTTGCACATGCGCGCGAGGAGTGCGCGGGTTGCGAGGCGTAGGCTACTTGGGAGAGCTCGTACGCTTCACTTCGCGACGCGCTTCACCGACGACTTCGCGGTGCCACGCCCGCGCACGCCGTAGTAGACGAAGGCTTCGTCGACGGCGATCGGGCCGGGAGCGAATTCGCCGGACGCGAGCACCGTCACGGGACCGCCCTGCTTCGAGACGCGGGCGACAGTGCCGTCGCTCGTGCTCGTGAAGTAGATGTTGCTTCCGTCGAGCACGAAGCCCCCGATGTTTCCGCCGCCGACGTCGCGCGAGAAGAGCTTGCGCGACGTTCCGCCCATCTTGGATGCCGCTCGCAGCGTGCCGTCCTGGCATGCCCAGTACACCTGCGATCCGTCGACCCGCACCGTCGTCGGGTAAAAGCACGGATCGGAGACTCGAGTCGCGGCCCCGCCCGCGGGTGAGATCTTCATGACGGCATCGATCAGGAAGAAGAAATCGGTCCCGTCGTACGCGAGCGAGAACGCCGACGTGACCGAAGCGATCGCTTGCTTCGGTCCGCCCGTCACGGGGATGCTGGAGATGGTTGCCTCCGCATTGCGACCGTCGACGAAGAACAGGGATGCCTTCGAGAGGACGAGGCCATCCGAGACAGAATCGACCGCCGCGAGCGTCGTTGGCGCGCCGCCTCCGCGTGGCATCGACACGACGGCGCCGCTCCCGCTCTTCGTGTTCAGCCAGTAGAGCGTCTCCCCCGCCGACGTCAGCGCGAACGGGGCGGGCAGAGCGTCAGCGAGTGTCTTCGTCGCGAAATCCTGCTTCGACCAGCGGACGACCGCGCCGAGCGCGTCGTTCCCGATGCTGGTCCAGTAGACCGCGTCGGCATCGACGTAGATCGCGGTGGCCTGGCGCGCGTCCTCGGCGAGGAGCTGCGGCCCTGTCGACGACGTCGGCGGGGGAGCCGCGACCGGGGCGGCCGGCGCCGGTGCGGCTGCAGGCGCATCGGGCGGCACGACGGCGGGGCCGGAGCTCGCGTCGGCCGAGCCGAGGCAACCGAGAAGACAACTCGCGAGCAGTCCGCCGATCCGTGTGCGCATCCGAACGTGGTAGCGCCGGAGCTTAGGATCGATAATCGATATTATCGAAACATCATTGTAAAGGCGTGAGTCACGCGGCTGCGTCGACGCAGGGGTTCGTCGCGGCGAGGCCGTCGAGCGACACCGCCAGGACTCGGGCCTCCGCGGCTCCAATGAGTCCCAGCTCCGGCTCGTCGACGTTGCGCGGACCGCGGTCGATCTCGCTCATCAGGGCTCGCGTGGCATCCTGCCGAGCCGCAGCGATTCTTCGGCGGTCGGCCGGGCTGACGCGCGCGCTTCCCCATTCGTCGATCGCCCAGGCCAGCGCGGCATGACGCGATTCGTCGATCGCGACCCGAGCCATCGTGCTCCGAACGACGGGGTCGGTGGCGCGGAGCGCTTGCACGTGCGCCATCAGCGCGCCGAACGTCTCACGAACACATCCTTCGACGGCGTTCTCGACGAGGACGTCGACGAGGCGCGGTACGCGACGGACGTGGGGGCGTGAGCGTGGGGAGCTTGTCGCATCAGCGCCGTACTTCACCGCGAGCGCATGCATCGCGCGTGCGTGCCGGACCTCGTCGTCCGCTGCCTCGCGCGCCCGCGCGACGAGTGCGGCTGGCGCTCGATGATGCGCCAGCTCACGCGCGAGCCGGACGAAAGCATGGATGGAGGCCTCCTCGAGCTTGGCTGTCGTCGAGAGGAGCTCCCCGGCGTCGGTGGATTCGAGCACCGGCTCTGCGAGCTCGGCGGGCCGTCGCCCGATGCACTTCACGTAGTAGGTGCACGTCACGTTCTGGGGAGCGATCGACGGAGCCAACGAACAGCTCGTGAGCGTGCCGTTCCCGTTCCGGTGATACGTCGTGCACTCGTCGTCGCACGTCCAGGTTCCGCCGTCGCCGGTTCCGCCGTCGCCCGCGTCGGAGGGGCCCGCGAAGGCGTAGCTCGACGTCACGGAGTCGGGAAGACTGCAGCTACAGAGGGGATCCTTCCCGTTGGCGCACATCTGGGTCCCGGAGCTCCCGCTGGTGCCACTTGTACCGCTTGTACCGCTTGTACCGCTGGTGCCGGAGCTTCCGCTCGACCCGCCGTCGCCGGTCGAGGTGCCAGGACCATCCGTCGTGCTACCGCATCCCGCGAACGACGCGACGGCGGCGGCCGCGATGCCCGCGAGGAGGACCTCGATTCCCGAACGTGTGCCAGTCTTCATGGTCGCGAGCGTACAGCAACGGCCGTGCCGCACGTCGTTCCGCGACTCTCTCGCGCGAACCAGCCATGGCGGCGCGACATGACGATCACGGGTGAGCCGTCGGTCGCGCCACAAAAATATGCTGCTCAAGGCGCGGATGCGGTCATCCGCGGAGACGACTCCGCCCGAGGGTGTCGCCGCCGATCGATGAGCTTCGCAATCTCGACGACCACCACGGCGGAGACCGCTCGACCCTGGCGTCGATGGCCTCCGCCTCGTCCGCGCTCTCGATCCGCAATGGATTGGCGTGGTCGTAGCCGCCGCTGTGCGACGGCGTCCTGAGATGAATCACCGCCGTGTAGCGAGCGAGCTCGTCGGCTTCGCTCGATCCGACCTGCTTCCAGAAGAGCGCCTCCTCGAGCGGCCAGTACGCGAGCCCATCGACGGTCCCGCGATCGCAGAGCACGACCGCCGCCTTGCGCTCGTCGACAGCAGCGCGTTCGAGCTCGCGCTGGCCTGGTCCGCCCGTGAGGACGACCAGGCGTGGCTCCTGCTCGGTAACTTTGCATTCGCAGCTCATCGAGCTTCGACCGCTGCAATAAGCACGCGCGTCGGGCTGTAACCGGCGCAATCACAGTGCAAGAGGCCTGCGCTTTGCACCCATCGTCAGCATGCAGCACGTACGCTCCGCAGTCCCGGTCCTGTTCATCGTCCTCGCATCTTGCGCGACGCGAACGCCAGGAGCGCAGCCGCACGACATGACGCTGCCAGTCACGAGACGACGGCGGCCCAGGAGGAGCTCGTGGCCAGGCAGCACGAGCAGCGATACGACCCTGCTACCCAACAGCGTGGTGAGAAGTGCCGAGTCGTGTCGACCGTGAAGGAAGCGATGGCGACCGAGCCTTGCTGGACCTCGTGACGAACCCCACCGCCGAGCACCTAAAGGATGCGGAGGATCATCTCGGTCGCGCCGCCGAGCACCGGGCCGCTTCGCAGGCGCTCCGCGTCGCCGAGGCGCGTGCATGTGTCGGCATCCCTGCCGCGGACCGCGACGAGAGCCCCTTCGACCATCGCGAGGACATCGCACGTGTCGAGCCCCTCTATGTGAAGCAAGGTGTGAAGCTGCCGTCGCAAAGGCTCGTTGGAGCGGTCGCCGTCTTCCGCGCGGTTCCCGGAATGACGGCAGAGTGGCTGCGGCGCGTGGTCGACTGCCACCTCGCGCGGAACGCTGCGCTCGGTCACGACGTCCCCGAGATGTCGTACTGCCCGCTCGTCCCGGAGGGCGTGACCGCGACCGTTACTCCGGCTCTGGCTGGCTTCGCGATGGAGATCCGCTCGGACGATCCGGCGACGGCGAAGGAGTTCTTGCGCCGCGCGGAAGCGGCGCGTGACCGGTGATCGCGACGGGTCACCTGACGCTCGCCTTCGAGATTCGTGATCTGACGTAGGCCGCGTTCACCTCGACATGAGCGCTCGCGCGGTGCGTCCTTCAGCGGCTCATCGGACCCATCGGCGGCGCGCTCGCATCGGGCGTGACGAAGATCTCCGCCATCATCCCCATCTCGGCGTGCTCGAGGATGTGACAGTGCGCCATCCAGTGACCCGGGTTGTCGATGTACGCGCGGATCTTCACGGTGCCGCTCGGTGGCAAGAGGACGACGTCCTTCAGCCCCGGCTGCTTCGGATCGAGGATCTGGAAGAACTGCCCATGGAGGTGGAACGGATGCTCCATCGCGACCTTGTTCACGATCGTGATGTCGAGCGTCGCGCCCTGGTTCCAGGTGAACATCGGATCCATCGAGTCGGCCTTGCCGTTGATGGTCCACGGCATGTCGCCGGTCTGCGTCGTGTCGAGCGTGATCGTCGCTTTTCCGTCGGCGGCGCGGTCGGGGAGCGTGACGGACGGCCACGCGATGTCGCGCGCCACGCGGTCACTCGCGGCGACGTCGACGGCGAACGCGGTCACCGTCGCGGTCGTCGCATTGCCCTTCGAATCCTGGCCCTCGACGAAGCTCACGAGCTTCGCGGTGCCCGGCTGGTCGTACGTGACCTCGAGGTCGTAGCGCTGGCCGATCGCGACCGAGAGCTTCTTCGTCGTGTACGGCTCGGGGAGTAGCCCGCCGTCCGTCGCGATCACGCGGAAGCTCGCGCCCTCGACGCCGACGACCATCGTGCGTGCGTTCGCCGAGTTGACGACGCGCCACCGCTCGACGGTGCCCTGCTCGGCGCTCGCGACGGCTTCCTTCACGGGCCGCCCGTTCGTCAGGAGCAGGTTGCCGAAGCGGCCGCCCATCATCCCGTCCATGCTGCTCTCGGGAGAGATGGTGCCGTCGTCCTCGAGGCGGATGTCGTCGAGCACGAGGAAGCGCTCGGCGTCGTACGTGGGGTCCTTCGCGGGATCGAAGATGACGATCGGCGCGTAGAGGCCCTTCTCGACCTGCTCCGCCGTGTTGATGTGCGGGTGGTACCAGAACGACCCGGCGTCCGGCACGGTGAACTCGTACGTGAACTCCTCGCCAGGCTTGACCGGATGCTGCATGCGCGGCGAGCCGTCCATCTGGTCCGAGATCCGGAGGCCGTGCCAGTGGATGGTCGTCTCTTCGGAGAGGTTGTTCTTGAAGTGGACGATGACGTGGTCACCGACCTTCGCCTTGAGGAGCGGGCCGGGCAGCATGCCGTTGTAGGCGAAGACCTGAGCCTTCTTTCCAGCGAGATAGGAGGTGGTCGTGCGCCCAGCGGTGAGCGTGACCTCGACGATGTTCGGGTCCGGGTTCTCGTCCTCGAGCGCGTTCACGCCCTGGACCTCGGGCATCTGCCACACGGGCGCGGCGGGCGCCAGCGCGGCCGCGGGCGCGGGGGCCGGCGACGACGAGGAGCTGCACGCGATGAGAGTGGCGGCGGCGACGATGGAGACGAGCCCGTGCGATCCCTTGATTCTCATGCTTTTCCCTCGGACGGCAGGGTTCTGGCGCCGTTCGGAGGCCTCGTCAAACCGAAAACCCGTCACTCCGCGCGAGCGAGCCGGCCCTTCACGTACTCGACGACGCGTACGAAGGGGTCGAAGCCCAATTCCCGAGCGATTGCGGGGCGAAGGTTCGAGTTCGCATTGATGTCGTAGAAGACGAGCTCCCCGTTCGACTCGAGGTATTCGATGCCGCCGACGTCGATCCCGGCGGTCTCGACGATCCGGCGCCCCGCGGCCACGGCGGCGGCCGGCACCTCGGGGTAGGCGAAGAACTCGACGGGAGGCGCGTCCGAGCGCGGAACCTCGCAGATTCCCTCGGCGCCCGGCGTACCCGGGTTGCAGACCTCGGACGGACAGAGATTGAACCGACCGTGCGAGAGCACGCGCATCGCGTAGAGGAGCTCTCCGCCGAGGAACTCCATCCGCACGATTCCGCGCTCGGTGTCGTGCTCCACGTACTCCTGCAAGAGGAAGAGGCCGTCCGGCTCCCAGAGCCGCGGGTCGGCCGCGAGCAGAGCGCGAACCTCGTCGACGGAGCCGACCTTCTCGATCCGTGCGCCGCTCCCGCCTTGCTCCGGCTTCAAGAGCGCGGGCCAGCGCCACGTCGCGCCCGCCTTCACGCGCGCGTCGAGGGCGTCGACGTCGTTGAAGGTGATCGACCGCGGCGTACGAATGCCGAGCCGACCGAGCATCGCGCACTGCGCGGTCTTGCTGAGCTCGAGCGCAAAGGCGCGCGCGCCGTTGATGACGGGCACGTCTGCGTGCTCCAGGGCCTTGAGGTACGCGAGCGCGAACGGGACTGCCCGCGCATTTCCACGGACATACGCGCTCGGGCTCGCCTGATTGAACACGAGCCGCGCATCGACGCCAGAACCGGGCTCGAACACCGCACGCTTGAGGTCGAGCGCTGTGAAAGAGATTCCCGCGTTCTCGAGCGCTGCGAAGAGCGGCTGCTGCCACTCCGGATGCTCGAAGAGGACGAGGACGTCGTGACCGGGCGCTTGGCGTGCCATGAGCTCGGTGGGCTACTAGCGCTCGGTTCGCACCGCAGCAACCGGGCTGCCAGGTGAGCGACTGTGACCGCCGCCGTCACGCTTTTGGTTCGAGCTTGTGGGATAAAAGCGGCTCTGGTCTGGTCCTGAGCGTCGAAATTCGCCGTGAAACCCGAAGGAAGAGCGCATCGCAAGGCGGTTGGTTCGCCGACGATCAAGCGCCTCGGCGCCACGTTCGCCGGGGTGCTCCTTCTCTTTGCGGTCGTGCTCGCCGTCGTCCTCCATGCACTGTCTCAGATGGCGGCAGCGGAGCGCGAGGTCGCGACCCTCGAGCGCGCGAAGGATGCCGGACATCGGGTCGCCGCCCTGGTGCGCGAGCAGTACATCCATCAGGCCCACACGATCATCGAATGGGACCGCAGCCACATCGAGCACTACGGCGACATCGCCGCGACGACGCGCACCGCAACCGCAAATCTCGAGACGCTCGCCGAGACGCCCGAGGAGGCCTCCCTCGCTCGCGAGGTGTCGGCCCTCGTGAGGAAGAACCACGAGGACTTTCTCGCGATCACGCTGCCCGCCGTCGATCGTGACGACCACGAGCATGCCGCCGAGCTTCACGCGGCAACGGAGGCCGTCGTCGGTCGCGTCGTGAAGCTCGTGCAAAGGCTCAACGAGAGCTTCGAGGGCCGCAGCAGCGCTGCACGGCGGGATGCGGACGCGCTCCGCGTGCGCGTCAGGATGGTCACGCTCGCGTGCTTCGGCGCGGCGACGCTCTTCGCCGCCGCCGCCGCCGTGCTCGTCACGCGGCGACTTGGAATCCGGCTTGCGGCGCTTCGGCGCGGCGTCGAAGGCCTCGGCACGGGCGATCTCACGCGGCGCATCGCGCTCCAGGGCAACGACGAGCTCTCCGATCTCGCGAGTCGCTTCGACGAGATGGCCGCCAGTCTCGAGAAGCATCAGAGGGACAAACTTCAGGAACAGAAGCTCGCGTCGATCGGGCGCCTCTGCGCCGGCGTCGCCCACGAGATCAACGGACCGCTCGGGATCATCCTCGGCTACGCCAAGGTCATTCGGCGGCAAGGGCTCGACGAGGAAGCGCTGGCCGCCATCGAGACCGAGGCGAAGCACTGCCAGCGCATCGTCGAGGCGCTACTCGAAACGTCGCGACACGAGAGGCCGACGTCGGAGCCGCTCGATCTCGGAGCGCTCGCCTCCGACGGCGTCGAGCGCCTGCGCGCCTTGGGGCGCGTCGGCACGCGCCGGATCGACATCGAACGAGGCGATGCGTCGAGCGTGCCAGGCGACGAGGCGAAGCTCCGTCAAGTGATCCTCAATCTCCTTACCAACGCGGTCGAGGCGACGCCCGAAGGAGGACACATCGAGGTGTCGGTTGGGCGCGACCGAGAACATGTCACGCTCGCCGTCGAGGACGAAGGGCCCGGTCTGTCGCCGGAGGCGCGCGAGCATCTCTTCGAGCCGTTCTTCAGCACGAAGGAGCACGGAACGGGCTTGGGGCTCGCGATCTCCCGCGCCATCGTCGAGGCGCACGGCGGCGAGCTTCGTGTCGGGTCGAGCAAGGCTGGCGGTGCAAGAGTCGAGATGCTTCTCCGCCGGCCCGAGGCTTCCGAGCGGGAGGCCCTCGCGTGAAGCGCGCGCGAGTGCTCGTCGTCGATGACAAGGGCAGCTTTCTCGCGCTGTTCCGGCGGATCCTGCCGGCGGACACCGAGGTCGTATGCGCGTCCGACGGCGCCCGTGCGATCGAGCTTCTCGCTACGCAACGCTTCGACGTCGTCGTCACCGACGTGCGCATGCCGGGGGGCGCTGACGGGATCGAGGTCCTCAAGAAGGTGCGCAGCGGCTCGGACGACACTGCGGTCATCTTGATGACCGCGTACGGGAGCATCGCCGAGGCCGTCCGCGCGATGAAGTACGGCGCCGACGACTACCTCACGAAGCCCTTCGACCCGGATGACGCCGTTGCGGCCATCGAGCGGGCGATCGAGCGCCGGCGCACACGGGGCGTGGCAAGCGGCGCCGACGCCTCTCATCCGCTATTCGGCGACAGCCAGCGCATCGTCAACGCTCGCGAGCTCGTCGGCAGGGCAGCCCGCTCCGACGACAACGTCTTCATCCACGGGGAGACCGGCACCGGCAAGCACGTCGTTGCGTCGTGGATCCACCAGGAGGGTCGTCGGCGCGAGCGCCCGTTCGTCGTTCATCTGACCCGCTCGTCGTCGGAGAGTCGGCTCGAGGCAGACCTCGAACGGGCGGCAGGCGGCTCGCTGTACATCGACGAGGTCTTCGAGCTGCCCGGTGCCGTCCAGGCTGGGCTCTCGCATTGGCTCGAGCAGCGAGCGCGGAAGGACGACTCCCTCGGATCGAGCGCGCGCATCATCGCGAGTAGCAGCACGGGCAGCGCGGAGGCGGGCGGTGGTGCGGAGCTCGGCAGGCAGCTTGCTCGGATACGCGTCGATCTCCCTGCGCTGCGAGTGAGGCCACAGGACATTCCTGCGCTCGCGGCGGCGTTCCTCGGTCGGATGCCGCATGCAGAAGGCGCCGCCCACTCGATCTCTGGCGAAGCGCTCGATGCGTTTTGCGCCTACGAATGGCCGGGGAACATCCGCCAGCTCGAGGCCGTGCTGCTCGGTGCCGTTTCGATCGCGGTTGGAGCGCCGATCTCCGTCGAGCACCTCCCCGCCGCCATCGGCGGAAGGCTGCTCACGGGCGAGCCGTCACCCGCCGCGACGTCGCTCACCTACCGCGAGGTCCTGGCCGCCGGGCGAGAACGAACGACGCGCGACTACCTCGTTGCGCTCCTGACGGCTGCGGGCGGAAACGTCACGAACGCCGCAGAGCGTGCCGGAGTGGAACGAGAGACGTTTCACCGCCTCATCAAGCGCCATGGGATCCGCGCAGAGGACTTCCGGACGCGCTCGGGGTGAATTCGCGGTCAGGCGGCGGTCGCGCGGCGGCGTCGCCAGCGCACGAAGCGCAGCACCCACAGCGCAGCGCCGCTGACGACGGTGCAGAGGCCGAGGGCCGCCGCGACGATGAGGAGCGGATGATGGAACGTCTCACGCCCTCGGTAATCCATGATGTGGAGCGACCAGAGGAAGTCGTACTGCCTCCATCGATCGTTGCGTCGCGCGGTGACCTCGCCCGTCTGTCCGTCGATCCACACCGCCGTGCCTGCGCGGTCCGCGACGACCACTCTCCACGCAGGGAGCGGTCGATCGCGGTACTCGATGGGCGGGTCGCGCTCGATGAGCGCCGCGTCGACGACCTGCGGCGCGTCGCGCTGATCGAGCCGGGCGATCGCCTCGGCCTCTTCGCGGCCGACGCGAAGGATCGCTCCCGTCCGCGCATCCAGCCGAAGTGACGCGCGGCGCGGCCCGCGAACGAAGTACGCAGGGCCGTTCGGGCCGGCGTGGAGCTCGAGGCCTTCGACCGGATCGAAGCCGCTCGCGCTGGCTACGCTGATCGCCGTTGCCTGGGAGATCAGCCCGGCGCCGTCACTCATCGTGAGCGGCATCGGCATACCGACATGCTCACCGTGAACTTCCTCCATGGGGAACGACGCGAAGAAGAGGCCGCTGCACAGCCAGATCGTGAATTGAACGAGGATCGCGATCGAGATCCATCGATGGAGTGCGTAGAGGGCGCGGTTCATGATCGCGGTTCCTGTGATCGCCGCAGTCACACGGCGAGCGCGGCTCGCCGCCGGATGCGAATTCGGTGTATGCATACCGCCGCTCGCGCGTCAGCAGCTCGTGCGAGCTACAGCAACATGAGAACCCACTTCTCGACTGTTTGCGCAGGGACCCTCCTCGCGATCGCCGCGTGCACGGGCGACCTGCCTTCGCCATCGCCGCGCGATCCGGCAAGCCCGCGTGCGCCGGAGGCGACGTTCGAGCCCGCCCCGAACCCGCTCGGCGGGCGATTGCCGGCTGCGTCCGCTTCGGCCGCGGGGAGCGCCTCGCCCGACCCGCACGCGGGACACGCCGGGCACGGAGCAGCTCCGGGGTCTTCGTCAGGCGGCAAGCACTGATGCATCGATTCACGCTCTTCGCGGCGCTCGCGCTGGTCGGATGCGCTTCGACCTCGCCGAAGGACGCCTACCGTGACGTCGCGCAGAAGGCCGAGCAGCAGAGCGGCCATCGCGTGATGTGGGATCAGGGCGGCGACGACGACGCGAAGGTGAAGGAGGCCATCCTGAAGCTCCTCGCCTCGGAGCTCTCGGTCGATGCCGCCGTACAGATCGCGCTCCTCAACAATCCCTCGCTCATCGCGACGTACGAGGACCTGAGCATCGCGCAGGCCGACGTCGTGCAGGCCGGGCTCCTGAGAAACCCCGTGTTCACGGCGAGCTACACGGCGAGCGAGCGGGACAGCATCAGCCCGCCGCTCATCTTCGGCCTCACGCAGGACTTCCTGGATCTCATGCTGATCCCCGCGCGGAAGAAGGTCGCGAAGGCGCAGCGCGAGCAGGTGAAGTTCCGGCTCGTCGCGGAGATCCTCGACCTCGCAGGTCGAACGCGCAACGCGTTCATCGCGCTGCAGGCCGCGCAGCAAGCGGCCGCCATGCGACAGGAGATCGTGGACGCGGGCGACGCCGCCATCGACCTCGCGACGCGACAGCACGAGGCCGGCAACCTCAGCGAGTTCGACCTCGCGAACGAGCAGTCCAACTTCGCGCAGTTCCAGGTCGGTCTCGCGCAGAGCCAGCTCGCGGTGAGCCAGGCCCGCGCCGAGCTCGCCAAGCTCCTCGGCCTGTGGGGGCCGGCGATGAAGTTTCGGGTCCCGGCGCGCATGGCCGAGCTCCCTGCGCAGGAGATCGCCCTCGAGCACCTCGAGAGCTCCGCCATCGAGCACCGCGCCGATCTCGCAGCGGCGATCGAGCAGCACCGCACGCTCGTGTACGCCGTGAACCTGGCGAAGACGAGCCGTTGGTTCGGCGTGCTCAACCTCGGCGTCGAGGTCGCCCGCCTCAATAACGGCCACATCGCGGTCGGGCCCAGCGCATCGATCGAGCTCCCGATCTTCGATCAGCGCCAGGCGACGATCGCGCGGCTCGAGGCGATGGAGAGAGCCGCGGCCTCCATCCAGCGCGCCGTGGCCATCGACATCCGCGCCGACGTGAACGCCGTTCGCGCGCGCATGGTCGCGTCGCGACGCATGGTCGAGTTCTACGCGGCGACGATCTTGCCGACGCGCCGAAACCTCACCCGCCTCGCGCAAGTACAGTACGACGGGATGCTCCTCGGCGTGTACCAGCTCCTCCAGATCAAGCAGCAGGAGGTCACGGCGATGTCGCAGTACCTCGAGGCGCTGCGCGACTACTGGATCGCTCGCTCCGATCTCGAGCGTGCCGTCGGCGGTCGACTCTCGATCAGCACCCCGCCACTCCAGAATCATCAGTGAGGTAGCTCGGATGTTCACTCGTCGTCAGTTGCTCACGTCCGCGGCCGCGCTCGGCGGGACGTCGCTCTTGAACACGCGTGCCGCCGGCGCGCCCGGCGGCGACGGGATCCCGACCGTCCCGAGCCAGCCGCACTTCGACGCGCCGCCGAACAAGGGACCATTCTCCTACGTGCCGGTCGAGTCCTTGAACGGCGCGACCCTGCCATGGAAGCTCGAGAACGGCGTGAAGGTGTTTCACCTCATCGCCGAGCCGGTCGATCGCGAGTTCGCGCCCGGCATGATCGTGAAGTGCTGGGGCTACAACGGCCTCACGCCGGGTCCGACCATCGAGTGCGTGCAGGGCGACCGGGTGCGGCTCCTCGTGACGAACAAGCTGCCCGAGCGCACGAGCGTGCACTGGCACGGCGTGCTACTCCCGAACGGAATGGACGGCGTCTCGGGTCTGACGCAGCCGCACATCGAGCCGGGAGAGACGTACGTCTACGAGTTCACGCTGCGCGAAGCGGGCACGTTCATGTACCACCCGCACTCGGACGAGATGGTCCAGATGGCCCTCGGCATGATGGGCTTCTTCATCGTTCATCCGCGCGCCCCCGAGAACCCGCGCATCGATCGTGACTTCACGATCATGCTCCACGAGTGGTTCATCGCACCCGGCACGGCACGTCCGAACCCTGCGGTGATGACGGACTTCAACATCTTCACATTCAACTCACGCGCCTGGCCGGGAACGGCGCCCCTCATCGTTCGTACGGGGCAACGTGTGCGCGTGCGGCTCGGCAACCTGTCGATGGACAGTCATCCCATCCATCTCCACGGCTACCACTTCGAGCAGACGGCGACCGATGGCGGCAAGACGCCGCTCAGCGCGCGCTTGCCAGAGACGACGGTGAACGTCCCGGTCGGCTCCACGCGCGACATCGAGTGGGTGGCGGATGCGCCGGGCGACTGGATCTTCCACTGCCACAAGTCGCATCACACGATGAACGCGATGAGCCACGACCTGCCCATCATGATCGGCGTCGATCAGAGCGCTTCGGAGGCGCGCGTTCGCAAGGTCGCGCCCGGATACATGGCGATGGGCTCGGCCGGCATGGGCGGCATGATGGACATGGGCCGACCGAAGAACACGCTCCCGATGATGACGGGCGACGGCCCGTTCGGTCCGATCGAGATGGGCGGCATGTTCACGATCGTGAAGGTCCGCGACGGCATCAAGAGCTACGAGGACCCGGGCTGGTACAAGCACCCGGCTGGCACCGTCGCCTACAAGCTGAAGTGACGCGAACCGCTCACTGCGGGTCGATGCGAAGCACCTGACCGCTCAGCTTGTTCGTGAAGTAGATCTTCCCGTCAGGCCCGAACGTGAACCCGGCGAGCGCGCCAGCGGGGAGATCCGTCGCGAGGCTGCGAAGGGCAGTGCCTGTCTTGTCGAAGACGTGGAACGTGCTCGTCGCGGTGTCGGTCACGTGACGAGGCCGCCGTGGACCTCGATGCCGCTCGGCTTCGTGACGGTGCCCGCGGGAACGACCTCTTCCACGTCGGTGCCCATCATCATCGCGTCGGCCTTGAGCGGCTCGGGCTGTCGGTCGAGCTCGGCGCCCTTGGTGCCCTTCGTGGTGTCGAGGCGCACGATGCGCGCGTGTCCGGTGTCGGCGATGTAGACGAACGCGTCGTCGGCATCGAAGAACACATGGCTCGGAGTGCCGTCCGTCGCGCCCTTCACCTTGCCGTTCGCGAAGCGATAGATCTCGCCGTCGGAGTGGTCGTCGCCACCGGGCTGGTGCGGCTTGTTGAAGTTGTACTCGTCGATCGAGCCGTCATACGCGTTGAAGACCCAGAAGACGTTCGCGCTCGCGTGCGCGATGCCCCGGCACATCGGGCTGTTGTGCAGCATGTCGACGTGAGAGCCGAGCCCGCCAGGCGTGGACTTGCCGAGAATGGATCGATCCGTCGAGAAGAGCGCCGGGCCCATGAAGAGGTTCGCGCTGCCGTCGGAGTGCTGCGCGTTCTGCCCGTTGTCGTTGTCGCCGCATGTACCCACGAGCCCGGGCGTTCCCATCGCGAGCGCAGGTGGCTTGTGCATGAAGTGCTCTGCCGCGGGGTCGACGAGGCGCTTGAACGCCTGCGCGTCGGTCCCGATGCCGGTGCCGATGTGGATCGAGTCGTCGCCGTACCCCACGACCCAGAGCTCGTCCGTTCGCTCCGGGTGGAACTCGAGGTCGACGAGCTTCGCGGTTGCGCCGGTCGTGTAGACCTCCGTGAACGTGACCGAGCTGGACGTGCCGTCGCGATAGCCGATCTCGTGGCCTGCAGGCAGCGCGACACACGCGCCGCTACTCACCTCACACAGGGGCTTGTCCGCGGTCGCGGCGCACTGTGCGTCGCTCGTGCATCTCGGAGCCGTGGGCGTCGCGTTCGACGACGACGTCGCGGCTGACGAGCACGCGCCGAGCATCAGAAACGGGAGAGCAAGCGGCCACGTTCGAGGGAAAAAGAGCATGCGATCACCGTCCGAGCGGAGTTCGTAGCGTCCCATCGACGGACTCGCAAGCGCTCGAAGGAAAACGGCGTGTGACGCTTCTCGTCACACGCCGGAGAGCCCCGAGAACGCAGGAATTGCGGTGTCCCGGCATCACGACAGTGTGACTGAAGCGGTCACGCGGGAAGGAGGCCCGTTTCGCTGGCCCCGCGCGTCCGCGCGTGGCAAGGAGCTGGCTCATGAAGACGCTCATCATCGCCGTCACGCTCGTCATCACCGTGTTCGCGAGCGCGTGCTCCTCCAGCACCACCGATCCGGTTCCGAGCAACGGCAAGACGGGGACGCCGTCACCGGACCCGACGACGACCCCGCCGGCCGACACCACGACGCCTCCGGACACCAAGCCGGCGACGCCGAAGGCGCCGACGGTCGATTCGGTAGCGAAGATGCAGGGCGCTCTCCACGTGATGTGGACGAACCCGACTCCCGCCTGCGACACGGTCGAAGGCGAGCGCCAGGCGACGATGTCCGACGGCTCGGTCATGGAGAAGTACAAGCTCGTCTTCACCGTTCCTGGAGAGGCCGACAACAAGCACGACACGAGCGCAACGAGCGCGATGACGTACAGCTATCGGCTCCGTTGCAAGGTGGGCACCGTTTACTCGCCGTACTCCAACGTGCTGACCGGCAATCCGAAGTGAGGATCGTCGGGCCCGTCGTGCGGGTCCTCGTCCTGCTGACGCTCGCCGCGGGTTGCGGGACGAGCTCCTCGCCGGCCGCGGAGGAGGCCGATCCGCTCGCTCTCGTCCCCGTGCACGACGAGAACCCAGATCCGAACGTCGTCGAGGTGAGCCTCGAGGCACGCGCTGCGATGAAGACATACGGCACGTCCGCACCCACGCCGGTCTGGACCTACGAAGGCTCGGTGCCGGGGCCGCTCATCGATGCAAAGGTGGGCGACCGCGTCATCATCAAGTTCAAGAACTCGCTCCCGGAGCCCACGACCATTCACTGGCACGGCATCCGCCTGCCCGCGACGATGGACGGCACGATGGCGATGCAGAGCCCGATCCCGCCGGGCGGCACGTTCCGCTACGAGTACGTGTTCAAGGACGCAGGGCTCTACTGGTACCACCCGCACATGCGGACGGACATCCAGGTGCAGAAGGGGCTGCACGGCGCCATCCGCGTTCGCGGGCCGAGCGAGCCGGTCGTGGACCAAGAGCGCGTACTCATGCTCGATGACGTTCGCCTCAAGGCGGACGGGACGCTCGCCGAGTACCTCGACGACACCGCGAAGATGATGGGCCGCGAAGGAAACACGCTGCTCGTGAACGGTACGACCGACGCCACGATCCCGATGCGCTCCGGCGCGAGCATTCGCCTTCGGCTCGTCAACGTCGCGAACGGCCGCTTCTTCAACCTGCGCCTGCCGGGCCACACGTGGCGCGTCATCGGTACCGACGGCGGTCTCCTCGCGAAGCCGTACGACACCGAGAAGCTGCTCATCGCCCCGGGCGAGCGTTACGACGTGATGCTCATCGCGAACGGCGCGCCCGCGACGGTCGTGGACCTGATGGACGATGCCTACGATCGCGGACACGACTCGGGTAACCGTCCGTCGATGACGGTCGCGCACGTGCGGTTCACCGAGGATGCGCCCTTCGCCGACCGGAAGCTGCCTGACGCGTTTCCCGGGGTCGCTGCGCTACCCGCAGCGTCGAAGAGCGTCCCTATCGTGTTGAACGAGGGACAGCGGAATGGCGAGCTCGTCTTCACCGTCAACGACGCCGTCTACCCGGACGTGCCGCCGGTGATGGTCGAGACGGGCGGGCTCCGTCTCCTCGACGTAAAGAACGACAGCGAGATGGATCACCCCTTCCACCTTCACGGCTTCTTCTTCCAGATCGTCGAGAAGAACGGCGTCGCTCAATCGCTCGAGTCGAGCGGCAACAAGGACACCGTGATCGTTCCGGCCAAGAGCTCCATGAAGCTCGTGAGCCGCTTCGATGAGCCGGGTCACTGGATGTACCACTGCCACATCCTGGAGCATGCCGAGGGCGGCATGATGGGCGAAGTCCACGTCGACCCGTGAGCGCTTCGTCAGCTGCATCGCCGTTGAAGTGAACGCGTATTAATCCCTGCGTAACGCACGCGCTTCAGCTCGGCGCTACGACGAGGGGATGCGCTGCCACACGCTAGTCGGCCTCCTGCTCGTCGCTGGGTGCGCGGAGGAGTCGCAGGCTCCTGCGATGATCGCGTATCCCGTCACGTACGAGATACGCGCCACGGTCACACCTGGCGCGGCCCCCGTGTCTCACGAGCACGAAACGGAGGTCGCGGCCGTCGATCTCTCGCGCGCTCGCCGCGTTCTGCTCCTCCAGGGGCGCAAGCTCGATCGTCCCGCCGAGGTCGTCGGTGTCGTCGACGCACACGAGCCAAGCGGACGAGAGGACGTCGCCTTTCAGCGGCTCCAGCAGAACGCGGCGGCGCTCGGCGCGGACGCCGTCGTAGGCATCGACTTCCATCACGGCGAAGGACAGGGAGAGCCGCTCCATCTGTCGGGCCTCGCCGTGCGCTTTCTCGAACGATCACCCTGACCACCCTGACGAGGCACCATGAACGAGCGATTCCGAGCCATTGCGGTTGCGTCACTGATCCTCGCCACCGGCTGCGCTCCGCTTGCTTCGTCGCGCATGGCGCACGACGAGCACGGCGAAGCTCGCGGCCACGGTGACGACGGGGACGAGGCGCTCGGGCATCACGAGATCCCGACGGACCCGGTGATCGTCGCCGCCGCGGCGAAGGTGCGCGTCCTGAGCGACGAGCGGCTCTCGTGCACGAGCCAGGTGCTCGGGATCGTCGACGTGCACGAGCCCGTCGAGACCGACGAGGCCGCGCTCGACATCCTCCGTCGTCGCGCGGCGGCACTGGGAGCCGAGGCGATCACGGGCGTCGAGTTCCGCCATGGCGACGGGCACGAGCGAACCCACATGTCCGGCACGGCCGTGCGCTGCAAGGATCTGCTCAACGGCCGCGCCTACGACGTCCTCGACCACCTCGTCATCAAGGCGAAGATGGGCGGCGAGGACGAGGCGTTCGACGAGCTCAAGCGGCGAGCGCGCGCCCTCGGAGCGAACCTGATCCTCGAGGCGAAGTTCCAGCACGGCGAGTCGTCGGCCGAAGGCGTCGTCGTGTCAGGTACGGCGATTCGCACGCGCTGAGCGCGCGCCGTCCTGCGGAGCTCTGAAGAAGGCAGGCGAAAGATACCCTACTGGGGTATACCGTATCCATGCACACGGTTCGCGAGAAGAAGAAGCTCGTCAGTAGAGTACGGCGCATTCGCGGCCAGCTCGAGGCCGCAGAGAAGGCGATTGCCGAGGAGAAGGGCTGCTTCGAGGTGCTCCAGACCCTCGCCGCCGCCCGTGGCGCGATGAACGGCCTCGTCGCGGAGATCGTCGAGGACCACGTCCGCTTCCACGTCCTCGATCCCGATCGCAAGGCGACCGCCAAGCAAGCGCGCGCCGCCGAAGAGCTCATCGACGTCGTTCGCGCGTACGTCAAATGACGGCGTCGAGGCTCGGTCCGTTCTGGGAGAAACACGGCGAAGCCGTCACCACCGCTCTGTGCGCGCTCTTCGTGGTTGCCGGCTGGCTCAGCGCGCGAGCAGGCGCGAGCGCGCTCGCAACGACCGCGCTCTTCTCCGTCGGCTACGTCCTCGGCGGATATCGGCAAGCGATCGAGGGGATGACGACGCTCGTGAAGGAGCGAGAGCTCGACGTCGACCTGCTCATGGTCGTCGCCGCCATCGGCGCGGCTTGCATCGGTTACTGGTTCGACGGCGCGCTGCTCATCTTCATCTTCGCATCGAGCGGCACACTCGAAGGCTACGCAGGCGCGCGCACGAAGCGTGACATCGAAGCCTTGATGGCGCTGCATCCGGAAGACGCGCTCGTGCTGCGCAACGGAGTGGAGCAGCGCGTCGCGGCCGACACCATCGAGGTCGGCGAGCTCGTCGTGGTCAAGCCCGGAGAGCGCATCGCCGCCGACGGCAAGATCGTCGAGGGCTCATCGGTGGTGAACCAGGCGTCGATCACGGGCGAGTCGATGCCCGCCGAGAAGGGCCTTGGGGACGAGGTCTTCGCCGGGACCATCAACGGACATGGCGCCCTGCGCATCACCGTCATCCGTCCCGCGGGCGACACCGTCCTTGCGCGGATGATCCTGCTCGTCCAGCAGGCACAAGAGCGACGGCCCCGAGCGCAGCTCTTCATCGAGCGGTTCGAGCGAAGCTATGCAAAGGTGGTGGTGCTCGGAGCGGTGCTCCTCGTAGCCGTGCCGAGCGCCGCCCACTGGTGGACGTTCCGCGAGGCGCTCTATCGAGGAATGATCTTCCTCGTCGTCGCATCGCCGTGCGCGCTCGCCGCGTCGATGATGCCGACGCTCCTGTCGGCGCTCTCGAATGGCGCGCGCAACGGGATCCTCTTCAAAGGGAGCACCTTCATCGAGACCCTCGGCCGCGTGCGTGCCGTCGCATTCGACAAGACCGGAACGCTCACGAGCGGGCGACCCGTCGTCACCGAGGTGATCTCCCTCTCGGCGGCATCCGTCGACGAGGTCCTTGCCGCTGCCGCATCCGTGGAGAGCTTGTCGGAGCACCCGCTGGCGCAGGCGATCGTCGGCGAAGCAAAGCGGAGGGGCCGCACGATCGTCCCGGCGTCGAGTTTCCAAGCAGTGCCCGGCGCGGGCGCGCATGCCGACGTGGGAGCAGCGCGGTGGTCGGTCGGAAAGGCCTCGTTGTTCGCCGACATCTCCGGCGATGCGCGCGCGCGACAACACGCCCTCGAGACCGAAGGCAAAACCGTCATCGTCGTCGGTAGCGAAACCGCGTGCGGTCTGATCGCGTTGCGCGACACCGTCCGCCCTCGTGCGCAGCAGGCGATGCGCAGTCTGCGCGCCCTCGGGCTCGAGCACATCGTGCTCATGACGGGCGACACACGAGAGACGGCGGACGCGATCGGGCAGGAGGTAGGAATCACCGAGGTTCACGCGGGGCTCCTCCCTGCCGACAAGGTACGTTTGATCGGGGACCTGGCGCGTCGCTACGGCCATGTCGCGATGGTGGGCGACGGCGTGAACGACGCGCCTGCGCTCGCGGCTGCCACGGTCGGCATCGCGATGGGCGTGACGGGCACGGACGTCGCGCTCGAGACGGCGGACGTCGTGCTGACCTCGGATGACCTGGAAAAGATCGCATACGCGATGGCGCTGGGCCGACAAGCGCTTCGTGTCGTCAAACAGAACCTCGTCTTTGCCCTCGGCATGATCGTGGTGCTGGTCGCCTCCGACCTCCTCGGTTGGATTACGCTTCCTTGGGGGGTCGTAGGGCACGAAGGAAGCACGCTGCTCGTCACCCTGAACGGCCTGCGGCTTCTGCGGCGCGTGCGCGTCGCACTGTAATGCCGGCGCGGGTCGTGCGTCTGCAGGACACGCCATGAAAACCCAAGCTTCAGACGCCTCGAAGGACCCGGCGTGCGGGATGACGGTCGACCTGGTCCGCGCGAAGCACCAGCTGGTCCATGAGGGCAAAGTGGTCGCGTTCTGCAGTGGAGGATGCCTGACCAAGTTCAAGGCAGAGCCCGCGCGTTACCTCCATCATGCGCCTCGGCCACTGGCAGTAGTGCCCGACGAGGCGGAATACACGTGCCCGATGCACCTGCAGATCGTGCAGAAGGGGCCGGGCCCTTGCCCGATCTGCGGAATTCTCCCCGGCGATCCGGTGGGGCATGCCGTCGGGATGGCGCGCATTCCGTGGATCGAGCTGGCGCTCTCGGCGCCTGTCGTCCTCTGGGGCGGCTGGCCGTTCTTCGTGCGCGCCGTGGAGTCGGTGCGTCGTCTCTCGCTCAACATGTTCACGCTCATCGGCGTCGGCACGGGCGCCGCGTTCGGCTACAGCGTCGTGGCGACGCACGCGCCCGGCCTCTTCCCACCCGCGTTGCGTGGTCATCGCGGAGTCGTCGACGTGTACTTCGAGGCCTCCGCGGTGATCACGACGCTCGTCTTGCTCGGCCAGGTGCTCGAGCTCCGTGCGCGCGGTCGGACCGGCGATGCGATTCGCTCGCTCCTGAGGCTCGCCCCCAAGACCGCGCGACGCATCGCCGAGAGCGGCGCGGAGGAGGACGTCCCGCTCGTGGATGTGAGGGTCGGCGACCGACTGCGCGTGAGACCAGGAGAGCGCGTGCCGACCGATGCGCTCGTCGTCGAAGGGCGTTCCTCCGTCGACGAATCGATGATCACGGGCGAGCCGATACCCGCGGTGAAGGAGCAGGGCGATCGCGTCACGGGTGGGACGCTCAACGGCGACGGGGCGCTCGTGATACGCGCCGAGCGCGTAGGCAAGGACACGCTGCTCTCGAAGATTGTGCAGATGGTCTCGGACGCCGCACGTTCACGAGCTCCGGTGCAGAAGCTCGTCGACCGGGTGAGCGCGATCTTCGTCCCGGCGATTCTCGTGATCGCGGCGCTGACCTTTGCGGTCTGGTACCTCGTCGGGCCGGAGCCGCGTTTTCCGCACGCGCTCGTCGCGGCCGTCGCGGTGCTGATCATCGCGTGTCCGTGCGCGCTGGGCCTCGCCACGCCCATGTCGATCATGGTCGCCACGGGCACCGGAGCGAAGCTCGGCGTCCTCGTGAAGGACGCCGCGGCGCTCGAGACGCTCTCGAAGGTGAC
>JANXVA010000725.1 GCA_025351875.1 Myxococcales bacterium
CGCCGCCGCGCGCCTCGTCGACGAGGGCCACGACGTCGTCGGCGTCACGCTCCACCTCTGGGACTACCCGGAGGACCCTGCCTCGCCCGGCTCTCACGGCCGCTGCTGCGCGCCGGAAGATCAGTACGACGCGCGCCGCACCGCCGACGCGCTCGGCATCCCGCACTTCACGTTCGATCGCCGCGAGCTCTTCGCGAAGACGGTCGTCGAGCCCTTCGTCGAGGCCTACCTCGCAGGCGAGACGCCGAGCCCGTGCACGGCGTGCAACCGCGGAGTGAAAATCTCGGAGCTGATCGCGCTCGCCGATCGCCTCGGCGCGTCGCGCGTCGCGACCGGCCACTACGCGCGCCTCGCACGCACGGCCGAAGGCATTCCCTACCTCCGCGAGGGCAGAGACCCGTCGAAGGACCAGAGCTACTTCCTCTACGCGACGCCGCGCGAGCATCTCGAGCGCCTCGTCTTCCCGCTCGGCGACAGCCTGAAGCCCGAGGTGCGTGCGGAGGCCGTGCGGCGTGGCGTCCCCGGAGCGACCAAAGGGGAGAGCCAGGAGCTCTGCTTCGTCGGCGCCGGCGCCGGCGCGTACGCCGCCTTCGTCGAGAAGCGCGCTCCCGCGCGCGTCCGCCCCGGGCCCATCGTCGACGCGAGCGGCAAGGTCGTCGGCGCCCATGCTGGCATCCACCGCTTCACGATCGGCCAGCGAAAAGGCCTCGGCGTCGCGCTCGGCAAGCCCGCGTTCGTCACGGCGATCGACCCCGAGACTGCGACGGTCCGTCTCGGCGAGGGCGAGGGCCTCGAGTCGATCGCGGCCGAGGTCGACGACGTCGTGCTCGCGCCCGGGGTCTCGCTCCCCTTCGACGCTCGCGTGCGCGTCCGCTATCGCCACGAGGGCGCGGAGGGTCGCGTCGAGCTCGCCGCGCACGGCAGCGGAGCGACCGCGATCGTGACGTTCACCAAGCCCGTTCGCGCGGTGAGCCGCGGCCAGGTCGCCGTCTTCTACGACGGTGATCGCGTGCTGGGCGGCGGGCGCCTCTGCTACAGTCACGCTTCGTGAGTCGGCTCCGCGCATCGCTGGTGAGCGTCATCGTCGCGGGAGCGGTCGCGATGACGCTGCCCTCGTGCTCGCAAGGCGAAGGCAGCAGCAAGGTCGCGGGCACGCTCAACGTACCCAACTGCTGGACGGG
Organism: Myxococcales bacterium; assembly: GCA_025351875.1. GTDB lineage: Bacteria > Myxococcota_A > Polyangia > Polyangiales > Polyangiaceae > Labilithrix. The sequence continues at coordinate 1,182 of JANXVA010000725.1, forward strand.
TCCGTTCGAGCTCGCCGCCGACTTTCTCGCCGGTGTTCCCTACCGCGAAGGGCTCCAGCTCCGCATCCAGAGCGGCAGCGACTACGAGAGCTTCAGCGACGGCCTGTCGATCCTCCTCTACGACATCAACAAGGTCCGCCCCGATCCGGCGAACGGCTTCGCCGGCCGCTACGGGCAGCCACTCGCGGTCGATCTCCCGCCCGAGGTGACGCCCCCGGGCGTGCCGGTCGTCGCGAAGGCCGACCCTGCGTTCAACAGCCTCACGCTCTATTTGCAGAAGAGCTGCCAGACGCAGAACGTGACGCTCCACGCCGTCGAGGAGGTCACGATCCCCAGCGACGGCACCTGCGACGTGAAGCCGATGAAGGGCGCGGACCCGACCGTCGGATGCGATCCCGAGAAGGACGCGCCCGGTGGCGTCGGCAACGGCAAGAGCCTCATCGCGTACACCTACGTCTTCGACGGCAAGGTCGACGAGCCCCAGGCCGCCGACCGCCTCACCTCCGGCTGTTTTGACGTCTATCTGGCCGATCCGCGCGAAAAGGCGCCTGGCGGACTCGGGCCGCCGCCTCGGTGCCGCGGCCACATCCGTGGCACTTTCAGCTTCTATTTCGAGCGTGGGAAGCCCAGCCAGCCCTTCCCCTGAGCGCGAGGCGGCAGCGGGCCGCGTCGTCGTGACCCGATCTTGCGGTTGCAAGCGCCGGTTTCCGCACATCAAGTCGCGATGGCCCTCCTTGCATCGGCGCGGGCGCCCCGATACTTTTTCAGACGGTGCAAAGATCCCGCGTCATGCGTGCTTTCCCGCGCGCGGTCGCCGTTGCCTGCTTCGTGCTCGCCACGAACGCAGCGCCGGCGTACGCGTCCGAGGCTGCTGCGGGCGGCCCGGCGCTGAGGCAAGCACGCGCCGCGTGGGAGAAGGGCAACCTCGACATCGCGGAGCCGCTCTACCGCGAAGCGCTCGAGAAGGGCGGGCTCGCTCCGGCCGACATCCTCGAAGGCTACGTCCGCCTCGGCTCGATCCGCGCGTCGCTCGGCAAGCGTGATCAGGCGATCGCCGCCTTCCGCGCCGCGAGCATCCTCGACTCCACGTTCGCGGTGCCGAGCGAGGCCGGGCCGAAGGGCCCCGCGTACGCCGCGCAGGCCAAGAAGGACACGGCGAAGATCGGCAGCATCCAGCTCGCGATCAAGGCACCGAAGGAAGTGACGTCCGGTAAATCGTTCACCGTCACGGCCTCGCTCGACGGTGCGCACATCCCGATCGTCGCGAAGCTCGGGCTCATCGCGCGCGACGGGACGAGCGGCAAGGAAGCCACCGCCGAGGCCAAGCCCTCGGACTCCGCGGAGCTCGAGGTTCCGGCCGAGGTCACCATGCCGGGCGCCAGCATCCTCGTTCGCGTGGATGCGCTCGACAGCCACGGCAACCGGCTCGCCTCCGTCGAGGAGAGGGTGCGGGTTCCGGAGGGCGGCGTCGTGGCCGCGGGCGGCGGTGGGTCGAACGCGAAGTCGGAGCCGTCGCGCTCCGGCTCGGCGGCGTCCGCCGACACCGGCGTCCGCACGGGCGGCGGCTTCTGGTCGTCACCATGGCCTTACGTCATCGGAGGAGTCGCGCTCGCAGGAGCCGGAACCGCCGTCTATTTCGGTACACGTCCCTCCGACCAGGTCGCCGTCGGCGCACCGGCGGTCCGGGCGAGGTGATCACGCGTAGGATTGGATAGAGGAGCCCCCGTTGCCGTACGACCGTGCCAATCGCCAGGATCCTGATCAGGGCGGTGATCCGCCCGGCGGACCGCCGAACGATCGCGGGCACGGCAACCACCAGCAGATGGGCGGCTCGCTGCCGGACATCCGCGCGCAGGGTGGCGGAACGTATTTTCTCGGCCGCTACCGCGTCGTCGACGAAATCGGCATCGGCGGCATGGCCTCCGTGCACCTCGCGCGCATGGATGGTCCCGGCGGCTTCCAGAAGTGGGTCGCGATCAAGAAGATCCATCCCCACCTCGTCGAGGACGAGTCGTTCGTCCAGATGTTCCTCGACGAGGCGCGCGTCGCTGCGCGCATCTCTCACCCCAACGTCGCGACGGTGTTCGACCTCGGCAAGCACGAGGACACGTACTGGATCGCGATGGAGTATCTCCACGGCGAGCCGCTGCGCGAGGTGATGCGGCGCACCGAGGAGCTCGGGACGGCCATGCCTCCCGAGATCGCCTGCCGCGTGATCGCTGACGCCGCCGAAGGCCTGCACGCCGCGCACGAGCTGCTCGGCAAGAACGGCGAGAAGCTCGGTCTCGTCCACCGCGACGTCACCCCTCACAACCTCTTCGTCACGTACGACGGCGTCACCAAGGTCGTCGACTTCGGCATCGCGAAGTTCGCCTCTCGCATGAGCCACACGCGCGCGGGCACGCTCAAGGGCAAGCTCGCGTACATGAGCCCGGAGCAGGTGCACGGCGAGGGCATCGACCGGCGCACGGACATCTTCGCGCTCGGCGTCGTGCTCTGGGAGCTCACCACCGGCCAGCGGCTCTTCCGGATGGAGAGCGATCTCGACACGCTCGCGAAGGTGCAGGAGTGCAACGTCCTACGGCCGTCGACGCTCATCCGCGGCTACCCCGTCGATCTCGAGAAGATCGTCATGAAGGCGCTCGCGAAGAACCGCGGCGAGCGCTTCAAGACGGCACGCGAGTTCTCTCGCGCGCTCCAGTCGCTCCTGATGCGCCGCGGCCTCTTCATCGCGACCGATGAAGTTGCAGCCTACACGCAGTCGATCTTCAACGACCGCATCCAGAAGCGCGAGGCGCACCTCCGCTGGGCCGCGGAGGTGACGTCGACGATCA
>JANXVA010000736.1 GCA_025351875.1 Myxococcales bacterium
CCGCCTCGGCGGCGATGCGACCGACGAGATCCACGAACTGACGACGATCGCCGAGGACGTACTCGCCGACCTCCGGCATCACCTCGCACACGAGCTCGCAGTCGCGGGCGAGCGCGGCGGTCGCGAGAGGCTCCAGCGCACGCTTCAGCGCATGCTCCAGGGTGACGACCTCGGCGAGCAGACCCCCGGCGGGCCCGGACGGGTAGCCGATGGGGCGTTCATGGCGCTGCGAGGACTTGTCACGCTGGTCCTGTCGAGAGCGAAGCTTATCTGCGGGCATCGAGACCTCCACCGGGCCGAGACAGTTGGGCGCCGGTCATTCCCGCAGAACGGCGGGAGCCCTCGCACCTTGAGCGAATCACTCCCGCGCCGTGTCTCCCTGCCGAGACCTAAAGGTTGGCGAGGCTCCGCCGTTCACCAGCCCTGTAGCAGCCATCACGGACTGCACACTTGAGCGCGAACCAACGCGCGTGAACGTGCGCAAGAACGCGCAGCAACGAAAAGGACGCAAATTTACATGTATCGCACCAACCAGACGAGGGGCCGCCGGTCCGAGACGACACGAAATCTGGGCGTTCTCGCGAGCGTCATGATGATTTCGGCTTGCGCCACGGCTGTTCCGGGGTCGGCGGGCGAGAACCTGGGCTCCGCGCAGGAGACTCTGCTCACCACCGCCTGCACCATCACGAGCGGCAACCTCGCCCTGTCGGTGAAGAAGAACGAAGTCGGCTACGTCGGCAAGGTCGCGGGCTGCACGGTCGAGCCTTGCGTCTTCGCGAACGCCCTCGACTCCTCTGGCAACATCTGCCGCATCAATTCGACGGGCAAGACGATCACCGTCACGAACACCGGCGCCACGGGCGTCGAGAAGATGGTCGTCGACTACGCCAACGGCCTCTTCGCGATAGCCGCGACGACTCCGCTGATCTCGGTCACCCTCGACGCGGGCTCGAAGCTGATGGTCATCCCGCCGGTCTCTGGCGGCAACATGGCGCTCGGCGTGACGGGCCTCGATGCCAACACGCTCGCGGCGCGCGGCACCCCGCTGGTCGACATTTCGATGACGGGCGTGGACTTCCTGTTCAACGGCGGCGCCGGTAACGACACGTTCACGGCCGACGTTACGGGCTGGACGACGGCGCCGACCGGCTGGGCCACGGGCGCAGCCATCACGGCGGCGGTCGGCGCGGTCTCGCCCCTCAACCTGACGATCAGCGGCGGCGCCGGCAACGACGTCCTCGCGGGCGGCTCTGGCACCAACGTCCTCCTCGGAGGCGCGGGCAACGACACGTTCGTCCAGAGCACGAGCGCGCGCGCAGAGACGATCAACGGCGGCGACGGCATCGACACCGTCGACTACGGCGTACGCGCGGCTCCCGTGCGCGTCTCGGTCGGCGTCAACGCCGGCATCGCGACGATCGCCACGCCCGGCACGACCGACGCGAGCCTCGGCTACACGGCGCTCGATGTCCTGACGGTCTCGGGCTACAAGCTCGCGCCGGCAACGGTCCGCGTCGACACGGTCGACGGCAGCGGCACCATCCTGACGGCGACGCTCCTCACCGCCGGCTCGGGCTACGCGGTCGGTCTCGACGCTGCCGTGACGGGCGGCACCGGAGCGGGCGCGACGTTCGACATCTCGACGCTCGCCGCAGACGACGGCGCGGTCGCCGAAGGCGACGACATCCGGGCCGATGTCGAGATCATCAAGGGCGGCGCGGGAGACGACATCCTGAACGCCTACGCGGTCACCACGACGGACGTGGTCCTCATCGGCAACGCCGGTAACGACGTCCTCACGGGCGGAAGCGGAAACGACGACCTCTGCGGCGGCGCGGGCGACGACAAGTTCATGGAGAACCCGGGCAACGACAACCTCGTCGGCGGCCTCGGAATCGACACCGCGGACTACAGCACGGGCACGAGCGTCGTGGCCTGCCTCAACGTCACCGACACGGCCTCCGGCAAGCCCTGCGCAGCGCAGAACGGCGGAGCGGGCGAGAAGGACGTCATCAACGGCGCGCTCACCAAGGTCTGCCCGCGCGCAACCCTCACCATCGACGTGGGCGGTACCCCGACGGCCGGCGTCGCGGTCCCGACGGCTTCGCAAGGTGGCGCGATGGCGGTCGACGTCGAGAACCTCACCGGACACCCGACGGCGGCGAACGCGCTCTACTGCGGAACCCTCGCCTGCACGCTCTTCGGTGGCACGGGCGCGGACACGCTCTACGGCGGCGTCTCGGGCGACACCATCTTCGGCCAGGGCGGCGCGGACACGGTCCACACCAACGGTGGTAACGACACGCTCGACCTCACCCATGCCGGCGGTGCGGTGCTCGTGACCGTCGACTGCAACGGTAACCAGGTCACCATCCTCAAGGCCGGCCTGGACACGACGGCCTACACGAACTGCAGCTTGGCGAACACGCCGTAACCCTCACGTAGCCGACTGCAACCCGAACGCCGGACTCGCGACCTTCGCGAGTCCGGCTTCGTTTTGTCACCTCTGCTTCGCGGCCGAGGTCATGCGGGAGTGAGCGCGCTAGGTGCGAGGGGCGCCCTTCTTCTTGTCGGCGATCTTGGTGCGGAGGGCGCTGAGGGCGGTCTCGTAGTCCTTCGTGGAGGCGTCGATGGCGGCGTCCATTTGCTTGGAGAGCTGCTCGGCCTGGGAGGCGGCGGCGTCGATCTCGCTCTTGCTCTTGTTGGCCGCGGTGACGCGGTCGACGCTCGCCTTCTTCTCCGCGTCGGTGCGGCCCGCCTCGGCCTGGAAGGCCGTCTCCTCCTTCACGAAGCGATCGATCGTCTTCTTCGCAGAGTCCTTGTCGGATACGAGGCGGCGGAGGCGCTCGCGCTGCGTCACCATCAAGACGTGCACGTCGTAACTCGATTGGGCGACGTCGTCGCCGAGCTTCTCGAGCGTCGCCACGTTCTGGGGGCCGAGCGTCACCTTGTAGCGTTCGATCATCACGAACGCCTCGTTCTTGCCGCGGAGGCGCTTCTGCTGCTGCTTGTTGATCGCGTCGTTGAGCGAGAAGGCGACCGGGCCGGCCACGTCGGCGCCGCAGCCGGCCTCCTTCACGGTGTGCTGCGCGTTGCCGACGACCTTGCTGGTGATGGTGTCCTTCTCGGCGTCCCAGAACGACTTCACCGCGTCGGCGTCACCATGGGCGTCGG
>JANXVA010000782.1 GCA_025351875.1 Myxococcales bacterium
CTCTCGAAGGACCCCGCGGCTCGCCCGACCACCGCGGCGGAGCTCGGCGAGGCGCTCGAAAAGGCCGCGCGCGCGGGCGGCGCGGTCGCACTTCATCGCGAGGTCGCGGCTTCGATGCGCGCTCGCGTCGGCAAGATGCTCGTGCGTCGCGCATCGGCCGTGCGTGCAGCGATGGTCGAGGAGGGGACCGTCGATCTCGTCGACGTGCCGAGGCTCGCGGCCAGCGACGAAGCCGAACGCACCGACGTCTCGGACGCCGAAGGGAGCGTCGTCGTTGCGACGGGCGTGTCCGCGACGGTCCGCGACGCCTCCTCTATTTACGGACAGCATTCGTTCGTCGTGATGCCCGAGCATCTGGTCGACGGACCGGTCAGCATCGCACGTGGAAGCGCGAGCACGATGGTCTCCGCCGACGTGCTCGCAATGCCGACGCACCGCGATCCCGCGCTGACGGAGCGAAGCTCGAACCCTGACGACGCGTTGCCATCGACCGTCGGGAGCCCCGCGGAAGCCGAGTTCAACACGCTCCTGCTCCCGCCGCGCGCGCCACTGGCGCCCCTCCTCGTGCGCACGATGATCTCGAACGCGCCTCCCGCGGCTCCCGCGCCTCCCGCGCGTGCAGTCACGGCTCCGCTCGCGCAACATCCATCCGCTCCGCCGGCGCCGACCCAGTTGATGGAGCCGACCGCGAAGCGCGAGGTGCGTATCGAGCTCCCGATGCACTCGCGCACGTCGCCGCTGTTCATCGGCGCGGTCGTCGTGCTCGTCGCAGGTGGAGTGCTCGGGGTCGCGCGTCTGGGCGGTGTCGGTCCCTTCGCAGACAAGGCGCGATCGTCGTCAGGAGATCGCGCCGCGCGCGCGAGGGAGCTGGGCGCGATCGAGACAGCCATCCCGTCTGCGCCGCCGCCCGTCGCGGCGATCTCTCCTGTACCGGGCGTGACGGCTACGGCGATCGTCGAGAATGTGCCGCCGCCGTCCGCCACGCCACCGAGCGGCCGCCCGCACGGCGGGGCTGTTGGCGCCTCGCCGAAGCCCGGATCGAAGGCGTTGAGGACCGGAGCGCTTGCGCCCGATCCGTTCGCCGGCCCTGAAGCGCCTGCGAAGCCGAAGGCCGCGCCCAACCCGTACGCGGAGTGAGCCTGCGTCGCCCGGTCGCTAGGGGATCGCTACCGGGAAGATGCGCAGATCGTCGATGAGCCCATCCGCCGGGAACCCCGTCGCGGCGTCCTGGTTCGTGATGTTGCCGACGGCGATGCGGCGTACCGCGGCGGCGTCAGGGGGCGGCACGACGCCCGCGTCGATCGTCAGCGGGCTCGTGTCGAGCACGCCATTCAGGAACAGGCGCGGAGGCACGCCGTCCTTCCACGTCAGGGCGATGTGAACCCAGCGCCTGGGCGCCAGCGCGACAGTGGATCGGCCGAAGCCGTTGAAGCAGTCGAAGTCCAAGCCTCCGTAGTTCTGCCTCGAGGTGATGCGGACCCTGCCGGCGCCACTGCCGCCGGCCGTCTGGATGAGCACGTGAAGGGCGACGTCCCCTGCCGCGTAGTCGGGCAGGTACCAGAACATGATCGTGCCCTCGGCGTAGTTGATGTTCGGGACGCCTGCCTCTCCGCCTTCTGCCTGGGGCACCTCCGGGTAGGAGAGGTAGACGCCCGCCTCGAAGCGGAGAGCGTCGCGGCACAGGCCGGGCGCGAAGTTGTTCTCCGTCGCCGTCGTGAGATAGGCCACCCCGGATCCCGCGACCGGCGTCGAGAGACTCGCGAGATCATCGAGCGTGAGGTGAAGCGACGCCACGCTGGGAGGTGTGCTGGGCGGTCCGCAGCTGGGCAGCGCGTCGTCGTCGCTCCCATCGGGGAGCGCGCCGGTCTCGACGGTCGAGGTGTCGGGCTTTCCGCCTTCGACGCTGCTGATGGCTGGCGTGCTCCAGTCGAAGCACGCCGCGAGTCCGCTCGCGGTGACCCCGACGGCCGCGGTCGCCGCGAGGACGAGCCGAAAAATACGGAGCTTCATCGTTCGGCCGCTACGGAGGAAGCGCGACGGGGTAAATCCACAGGTCGTCGATCAGCCCGTCCGCCGGGGAGTCCGCGCCAACGCCCGCGTTGTTGCCGATGCCGATGTCCTGCGCGGCGGAGGCCTTGGGCGGCGACCCGTCGATGACGCGAGGGTTCACAATCGTGTCCAGCACGCCATTCAAGAACAGGCGAGGAGCCTCGCCCGTCTTCCAGCTCACTGCGATGTGGACCCAGCGCCCCTCTACGAGCCTGGTCGCCGATTCGAGCTGACCGTCCAGGGTGCCCGCGGAATCCCAGGTGTTGAACTGCACCCCACCGAAGCTCGCACGGGAGAGGCGGACGCCTCCGCGATTGCCGACCGCAGTGGAGCGGACGAGCGCATGGTCGTTGATGTCTGCGCCGGGGTAATCGGGCCGATACCAGAGCATGATCGTGCCCTGGGCGTAGTTGATGTTCGGCGCGCCGGCCTCTCCGCCTTCGGGCTTGGGCACCTCCGGGTAGGTGAGGTGGATGCCCGCCTCGAACCCGAGAGCGTTCCGGCAGACGCCGGGAACGAAGTTGGTCTCCGTGGCCGTCGTGGAATAGCCGGGCCCGAAGGCCGCGTCCGGCGTCGCGAGGCTCGCGAGGTCGTCGAGCGTGAGGTGGAGTAGCGGCAGACCGGGAGGCGTGATGGGCGGTCCGCAGCTGGGCAGCGCGTCCGCGCTCGCATCGAGGCCCGTATCGGGGAGCACGCCGGTATCGCTGGTGGACGTGTCGGGGTTGCCGCCGTCGACGCTGACGGCGGGCGTGCTCCAGTCGAAGCACGCCGCGAGACCGCTCGCGCCGACCCCAACGGCCGCGGTCGCCGCGAGGACGACCCTCAAGGGACGAAGCTTCATCGATGCAGACTCGATCCTGCCACGGCGCCTCGTCGGAACCACCGAAAAACCGCGGCCGCTCTCCCGTCGGTCTCCATTGCCGCGCGGAAGGGGTGGCGCCTATATTCCCCGCCCCAATGTCCAAGAATTCCCTCGGCAGCCAGGCAACCCTGCAGGTCGGCGCTGATTCCTACACGATCTACCGGCTCGACGCGGTCTACGCGAAGTACCCCGAGGCAGCGAAACTCCCGTTCTCCCTGAAGATCCTCCTCGAGAACCTCCTCCGCACCGAGGATGGCGTCGCCGTGAGCGTCGAGAGCATCGAGGCCATCGCGAAGTGGAACGCCACGGCTGAGCCCAGCCAGGAGATCGCCTTCACGCCGAGCCGCGTGCTCCTCCAGGACTTCACCGGCGTCCCCTGCGTCGTCGACCTCGCCGCGATGCGCGACGCGATGAAGCGCATGGGCGGCGACCCGCGCAAGATCAACCCGCTGCAGCCCGTCGAGCTCGTCATCGATCACTCGGTGCAGGTCGACGAGTTCGGCAGCAAGGACGCCCTCGACAAGAACAGCGAGCTCGAATTCCAGCGCAATCAAGAGCGCTACCGCTTCCTCAAGTGGGGCCAGAACGCGTTCCGCAACTTCAAGGCCGTCCCGCCGGACACCGGCATCGTCCACCAGGTGAACCTCGAGTTCCTCGCGCGCGTCGTCATGAGCGCGCCGTCGCAGCAAGGCTCCGTCCCGCTCGCGTACCCCGACACGGTGGTCGGCACCGACTCGCACACGACGATGATCAACGGCGTCGGCGTCCTCGGTTGGGGCGTCGGCGGCATCGAGGCCGAGGCCGCGATGCTCGGCCAGCCGGTGAGCATGCTCCTGCCGCACGTCATCGGCGTGCGCCTCTCGGGCACGCTGCCCGAGGGCACGACGGCGACGGATCTCGTCCTCACCGTCACGCAGCTCCTCCGCAAGCGCGGCGTCGTCGGCAAGTTCGTCGAGTTCTTCGGCCCCGGCCTCGCGCAGCTCCCGCTCGCCGACCGCGCGACGATCGCCAACATGGCGCCCGAGTACGGCGCGACGTGCGGCATCTTCCCGATCGACGCCGAGACGATCCGGTACCTCCGCTTCACCGGCCGCAGCGACGCGCAGCTCGCCCTCGTAGAGGCGTACGCGAAGGAGCAGCAGCTCTGGGTCGACGACAAATCGACCGAGGCGACGTACACGGACGTCCTCACGTTCGACCTCGGCACCGTCGAGCCGAGCCTCGCCGGCCCCGCGCGCCCGCAGGACCGCGTCGACATTCCCGGTGTGAAGTCGTCGTACGAGTCCGCGAATTCGGCGTACCAGTCGCGCACGAAGTCGCCGAAGAAGAAGAGCCTCGTCGCCGCTGACGTCATGCCCAGCACGCCCGCCGAAGAGGCCGCCGCGAAGGGCGTCACCAACGGCTCGATCGTCATCGCCGCGATCACGAGCTGCACGAACACGTCGAACCCGTCCGTGCTCATGGCCGCCGGCATCCTCGCGAAGAAGGCCTTCGAGAGGGGCCTCACCACGAAGCCGTGGGTCAAGACCAGCATCGGACCGGGCTCCAAGGTCGTCACCGAGTACCTCGAGGACGCCGGCCTCCTCACGTACCTCGAGAAGCTCAACTTCTTCGTCGTCGGTTACGGCTGCACCACGTGCATCGGCAACTCGGGGCCGCTCCCGCCGGCCATCTCGAAGGTCATCGACGACAACGATCTCTTCGTCGTCTCCGTCCTCTCCGGCAATCGCAACTTCGAAGGCCGCGTCCACGCCGAGGTCCGCGCGAATTACCTCGCGTCGCCGCCGCTGGTCGTCGCCTATGCCCTCGCGGGCACCGCCGACATCGACCTGCAGAAGGAGCCGCTCGGCACCGGCTCGGACGGCAAGCCCGTCTACCTCAAGGACGTCTGGCCGACGCAGAAGGAGGTCGCCGACGCGATCGCCAAGAGCGTCACGGCCCCGATGTTCAAGAAGGTCTACGCTGACGTCTACGCCGGCGATCTGGCCTGGCAGTCGCTGGTGGTCCCCGAGGGCGACCTCTACGCGTGGGAGGCCGACAGCACCTACGTGAAGAACCCGCCCTACTTCGACGGCATGGGCGCGCAGCCCGCCGCGGTCGTACACGTGCATAATGCACGCGTTCTGGCGGTCCTCGGTGACAGCATCACCACCGACCACATCTCGCCTGCCGGCTCGATCAAGGCCGACGGCCCTGCGGGCAAGTACCTCCTCGACCACGGCGTGAAGAAGGACGACTTCAACTCGTACGGCTCGCGCCGCGGCAACCACGAGGTCATGGTGCGCGGCACGTTCGCGAACGTGCGCCTCCGTAACCAGCTCGCCCCGGGCACCGAGGGCGGCTGGACGAAGCACATGCCCTCGGGTGAGGTCATGAGCATCTTCGACGCGTCGGTGAAGTACATCGCCGATGGCATCCCGCTCTTCGTCATCGCCGGCAAGGAGTACGGCAGCGGGTCTTCGCGCGACTGGGCGGCGAAGGGCCCGAAGCTCCTCGGCGTGCGCGCCGTGCTCGCGGAGAGCTACGAGCGCATCCACCGCTCGAACCTCGTCGGGATGGGCATCCTCCCACTGCAGTTCAAGGCCGGAGAGAGCGCAGCCTTGCTCGCGCTCACCGGCGAAGAGGTGTTCGATGTCGACGGACTCCCCGCGCTGCTCGACAGCGGCTTTCGCGGCGGCCGGGAGGTCACCGTGAAGGCGAAGGCGACCGACGGAACGACAAAGCAGTTCGGCGCGCTCGTGCGCATCGATACCCCGCAGGAGATCCTCTACTACAAGCACGGCGGCATCCTGCCGTACGTGCTCCGCTCCCTGCTCGCGCAGGCCTGAGCTTTGGAACAAGGAAGAAGGAGAGAGACCATGGGCGAGCTGAAGAGCGAGGACATCAAGGTCGGTGATGGCGCCGAGGCCGTGAGCGGCAAGAAGGTCACCGTCCACTACGTGGGCACCCTCACCAACGGGAACAAGTTCGATAGCTCGCGCGATCGCGGCAAGGGCTTCTCGTTCGAGCTCGGTCGCGGTCAGGTCATCAAGGGCTGGGACCAGGGCGTCGCCGGCATGAAGATCGGCGGCGTCCGCAAGCTCACCATCCCGCCGGAGATGGCCTACGGCGACAAGGGCTTCAGCAACCTGATCCCTCCGAACTCGACCCTCGTGTTCGAGGTCGAGCTGCTCGGCGTGGGCTGAGCGCGCCTTCGTCCCGGCTGACCGCCGACATGGGCGGATACCGGCTCACGTCGCCTCCCCGAAGAATCTCAAAGGCTTTTCTCGGGGTGGTCGGTCGAGGTACCATTCCCGGTAATGCGAAAATTCCTGCTTGCCGGATTCCTCGTCGCCGGCGCAGTCGTTGGTGTCGCGTGCGGAGCGGGAGACAGCGAGTCCGAGTTCGTGCCGCCTGCCCCCGAGGGCGGCGGCGACGAGACTCCTCAGCCGCCCTCGTTCGGCGACAAACCAGACGCGAGCGCCCCGGACGCCGTGGTCGCCGATTCGGCGATCGACTGTGACGCGAATCCGGGAGCGTGCCTGCCTGCGTCCGTGTGCGGAGACAAGAAGGCCGGGCTCGGCGAGAGCTGCGACGACGGCAACACCAAGGCGGGCGACGGATGCTCGGCGACCTGTCAGATCGAAGCACCGTACTGGGCGTGCGCGTTCGGCGTCGCATGCATCGACGTCCGAGACTGCGCGGCCATTGCCGATGCAGGCGGCGACGGCGGATGCATCATCCCTCCGAAGGCTGCCGTCTGCGGGGACGGCTTCATCGATCCCGGTGAGGCCTGCGACGACGGCAACATCCTCGGCGGTGACGGATGCGCGCTCGACTGCAAGGCGATCGAGTCCAACTTCGTCTGCCCGACGCCCGGCGCCCTGTGCGTCTCGACGATGATCTGCGGCGACGGCGTGCTGCAGGGCACGGAGCAGTGCGACGACAACAACGTCAAGAGCGGTGACGGCTGCTCGATGGCGTGCAAGCTCGAGGCTGGCTGGGCGTGTCCGCTGCCCGGCACCGCGTGCAACGCGGCGATGTGCGGTGACGGCATCGTCGCAGGCAACGAGGAGTGCGACGACAAGAACAACCTCGACGACGACGGCTGCAGCGCGACGTGTCGGCTGCAGACGACGACAGTGACGGTCGCACCGACGACGACCACCAGCGGAAAGACGACGATCGTGAACTGGGCGTGCCCCACGCCTGGCGTTGCTTGCGTGAAGACGACGTGCGGCACCGGCAGCGGTGTCCGCGAGGGGACCGAGCAGTGTGACGACGGAAACAACAAGGCGTTCGACGGGTGCTCCCCGGACTGCCAGCTCGAGCCGAGCTGCCCGAACGGCAAGTGCGTTGCCGTGTGCGGCGATGGCCTGCTCTTCGACTTCGACGCCAACGGTGACGGCAAGCCCGACGAGGGGTGCGACGACGGCAACACGCGAGCGGGTGACGGCTGCGACGCGGCTTGCAAGGTCGAGCCCGGCTACCAGTGTGCCGCGGTCGTGGCCGCAGACCCGCCGTACCTCGACCTGCCCGCCGTGTTTCGCGACTTCAAGTACTACGACGGCGCCGACGCCTTCAGCCACCCGGACTTCGAGCGCTACGGCTGCCCGGACATCAGCCCAGGGCTGACGCAGACGACGCTCGACGCGGCGTTCCGCGTGCCCGTCTACCTCCAGGGCAACGGGGCCGGATCGTGCGGAACGCAGCTCACGAGCGCGCTCGACTTCACCGACTGGTACCGCGACATCCCGATCGGCGGCAACCTGCGCGGCAAGCGCATCGACGACACGATGCTCCGACTCGTCCAGCAGCCGGGAGGCGCGTACCTCTTCGACAGCGCCAGCGACGAGCCCTACAAGAGCCGCGGCGGCTTCTTCCCGATCGACGGCAAGGGCTGGGGTAATCAGGGCGGAAACGCCCACAATTTCGCGTTCACCACCGAGCTCCGCTACTGGTTCACGTTCGACGCGGCGAGCCCGCCGAAGCTCGACTTCAGCGGCGACGACGACGTCTGGGTGTTCGTGAACGGCAAGCTCGCGCTCGACGTCGGCGGGCTTCACCCTCCGCAGACGGGCTCGTTCACGGTCGACCCCGTTGCGCTCGGGCTGGTCGACAAGCAGCTCTACGAGGTGGTCCTCTTCCACGCGGAGCGCCACACTGACGGGTCGAACTTCAAGCTCACGCTGAAGGGGTTCGTCAAGAAGCGCTCGGTGTGCGCCGAGGTCTGCGGTGACGGGATCAAGACTGCGTCCGAGCAGTGCGACAAGGGTCTCGCCAACACCAACTCGGGCGCCTACGGCTCGTGCCGTCTCGACTGCAAGCTCGGTCCGTATTGCGGTGACAAGACGACGACCAATCCTCCCGAGCAGTGCGACGACGGCACGAACCTCACGGCGTACACGCCGATTGCGTCGAGCGCCTGCGGTCCGAGCTGCAAGAGCCCGGCGTATTGCGGCGACGCCAAGGTGCAGGGCACCTTCGGCGAGAAGTGCGACAACGGCACGGCCAACAACACGGGCCTCTACGGTCAGTGCAAGGCCGACTGCACGCTCGGGCCGCGTTGCGGCGACGCCATCGTCCAGGCCGCGTCGGGCGAGGGTTGCGACAACGGCTTCAACCTCACGTCCTACGTGAAGCACCCCACGGCGACGGACTGCGCACCCAGCTGCAAGAAGCCGAGATCGTGCGGTGACGGCGTCCTCGATTTCCCGTTCGAGCAATGCGACAACGGCGCCGCGAACTCGAACGCCGGCACCTACGGCGGCTGCACGACCGAGTGCGTTCTCGGCCCCCGCTGCGGGGACGGCGTCAAGAACGGAACCGAGCAGTGCGACGACGGCAACCGTACCAATGGTGACGGCTGCTCGGCGGCGTGCCTCACCGAGGGCGGCGGACCGAAGTGACGTGACTCGTCAGGCGGGCCTCTCGCATACCGAACGCCTCTCCGGCGGCGATGCTACACTCGACCCATGAGCGAGATCGGAGCTCTGCTCGGGCGCGTCGTCGCCGGCAAGTTCACGATCGAGGAACACGTCGGCGGCGGTGCGATGGGCGAGGTGTTTCGCGCGCGACACATCGTCCTCGACACCGTGATCGCACTGAAGATCATGCGGCAAGACATCGCGAAGGACGCGATGTTCAAGGAGCGCTTCTATCGCGAGGCGAAGGCTGCGAGCCGGCTCGAACATCCGAACTCGGTTCGCGTCCTCGACTTCGGCGTCGAGCCCGACGGCCTCGTCTACATCGCGATGGAGTACCTGCACGGTCGTGATCTCCTCGCGGTGCTCCGCGACGAGTGGCCGTTCTCCGACGAGCGCATCGTCGACATCCTCGTGCAGACGCTCGCGGCCGTCTCGGTCGCGCACGAGCTCGGCATCGTGCATCGTGATCTCAAGCCCGAGAACATCATGGTGTCCGTCGGCGCCGACGACGACGGCGCGCGGCCCTACCACGTGAAGGTCTGCGACTTCGGCATCGCGAAGCTCAACGACCCTCGCGGCTTCCAGACCGACTCCGGCAAGGCGCTCACGTCGAGCGGCACGCTCATCGGCACGCCCGAGTACATGTCGCCGGAGCAGTCTCGCGGTGACCCGCTCGACGCGCGCTCGGATCTCTACTCGATCGGTATCGTCCTCTATCAGCTGCTCGTCGGCCGGGTGCCCTTCACGGCCGAGAACATGCTCGGCGTCGTGCTCAAGCAGGTGACCGACAAGCCCGTTCCGCCGTCGCAGGTCCGGCCTGGCGTGAACCCGCGGCTCGAGGCGATCTGCATGCGTGCGCTGGAAAAATCGCGCGACGACCGTTACCAGACGGCGAAGGACATGCGCCGCGACCTGCGCGGTGTGCTCGGGTATCGACCACCCGTGGCTGGCTCCGACGAGAGCGGCGCGCGACTGCCTGCCGTCGCGCCCAACGGACCCGATGCGTCGAGCGCCATCACCATCGTTCAAGCCGCCGATGCCGAGGCCGTCACCGAGGTCGACCGCAGCAACCGCGTCACGGAGGACGCCGCGCTCGGTGATCTGCGCGCCGACTTCGCGCCGAAGCAGACGTCCGACGGAACCGAGCTGACGCTTCCCTTCGCGGCGACGAACCGGTATCTCGGCGCGATCGCGGCGGTCGTTCTGGTGGCGCTGCTCCTTGGGGTCGGGGGCATCGTGGTGTTTGGCAAGCGTGGTGAGGCCTCGTCGACCGACGCTCCGCAGCTCGCGTCGGTCGGCGCAGCGGCGAGCCAGGTGCCATCGGCGGTCCCGCTGCCGCCCACGGCGATCTCGAGCGAGCCGGAGGTCGCGGCCGTGAGCTCGGTGAAGCACGTGGCGGGTCGGCCTGCGGTCGCTGGGAGCGGAGTCGCCGGCAGCGGGAAGGTGGCGACTGCGACTGCGACTGCGAGTGCGACGCCGCCCACGATTCCGTCGACGCCCACGGTTCCGTCCACGACGGTGGTGGTGGATCCTTCCTACAATCCCGCAGGGGCCTACGTCGTGCTCGGGATGCTGCAGAGAGAGCGCGTGCGAGAGGACGTCGTGCAAGGGAAGATGAGCGCGGCGCTGCCGAAGCTGAGCGGGTGTTATCGCTCGGCGCTGCGGATGGCCGGCGCGGCGGTGCCCGGATCCGCCGAGATCCACATGTCGATCGACGACAAGGGCAACGTCACGACCTTCGTGAACGCGCCGAAACACCCGCAGTTCGCGCGGTGTGCGCAGGAGGAGCTCGCCGGGCTGAAGATCCCGATGACCGCGCTCGAGCCTGGTTCGTCGGGCGCGACGGTCACGCAGTGGCTCACGCTACATCCGTAGCGTATCCTTCGAGGAGGCATGCGCCATCGCTTAGCTCTCTTCCTGGTCCTCTGTTCCGTGTCTGCTCTCGCGCCGCTTGCCGCCTGCGGCAGCGCCGAGAAGGCATCCAATTCGTTTCCGACCACCGACGACATCGACGCGTCGAAGGCGAAGCGTGACACGAGCACCCCGTTCCCCGAGGACGAGGCGGGCAATCCGCTCCCCGAGGCGAGCACCGGCCTGGGCCGCGTCTACTCGAACACGAAGGACACGCTCTACCTCTACGAGCCGACGGCGGGCACGCTGAACGTGATCGGGAAGTTCACCTTCGATGCTGCGGACACGCTCGGCGGCGACATCATCGACATCGCCGTCGACCGCACCGGCAACATGTTCGGCACGACGTTCACCGAGTTCTTCAGGATCGACACGACCACTGCAAAGTGCACGTGGATCTCGGACAAGCAGACCGCCTCCGACTATCCGAATGCGCTTTCGTTCGTTCCGGCTGGCACTGCCGACCCGAGCAAGGAAGCGCTCGTCGGCTACGCCACGACTCTCGGAGACAACGTCGCGGTCACCTACGTGCAGATCGACACCGCGACGGGAGCAGTGACGACGAAGGGCAACATGAACTCATCGACGACCGGCGCGCAGTACCGGTCATCGGGCGACATCGTCTCCATCATCGCGGATTCCAACCGTACCTACGTGACCGTGAAGCTCCAGGGCGACGCTGGAGTCGGCGGCACCGACCTCCTAGCCGAGGTCGACCCCACCAACGGCCACGTGAAGAAGATCATCGGCGACACGAAGCAGAACGAGATCTTTGGCCTCGGCTACTGGGCAGGGAAGGGCTACGGGTTCTCGTCCGGCGGGAAGATCCTCCGGATCGACATGGCCAACGGCTCGGCGACGGTCCTCCAGACCTTGATGAACGATGCGGGCGCCGTGCTGCCCTGGTACGGCGCGGGTGTGACGACGCAGGCCCCGGCGAACTGAGGAATCGCGGATTGCCAGTCTCCGGAGGGAGACGAGGGCTTTTCTCCGCGACGACAAAACGAATCGCCTTCTGGTCCGTCTGAAGCGGAACTCGGCCGAAAACAGGCTCCATGCCCTGCCATCTCGAGCAGTGCAGCCCGGCCAGCGAGGTTCACATGTCGTTTTCCATCTCGTCTCGCGTGAGGCGGGGCATCGCCCTGTCCGCTGTCGTGCTCGCCACCGGCGGGCTCGTTCTCTACCGTGCCCCGGCAAACGCGTTTCCCGGTGATCCGGGCGCCGCGCGGCCGAGCGTCCTCGCGAACGGAAAGAACTCTGCCGCATTCGCGGGACCAGGCGTCCACGGCATGATCTCGCTCAGCCACACACGGCTGCTCTCCGGCCAGGACACGACCGTCTTCGCGGACGTTCGTGTCGTCGCCGACGCCCTCACCGAGACCCGCACGCTCACCGTGGCACGCGCCCCGATCTCCCTGGCCGTCGTCCTCGATACCTCCGGCTCGATGAGCGGCGAAAAGATCGAAGAGGCACGCCGCTCGGTTCTTCGGCTCCTCGCCGACATGCGCGACGACGACGAGATCACGGTCATTCGCTACTCCGACACGAGCGAGACGATCCAGCCGCTCGCGCGCGTCGGAGGTGTGCGCAGCGAGCTCTCGGCGCGGATCGCGCAGCTCCAGGCGAGCGGCGGGACGAACATCCCGAGCGGTCTGCAGCAAGGTCTACGTTCGCTCGAAGAGGCGACGCGCGGTCGCGTGCGTCGCATCGTCCTCGTCAGCGACGGGCTCGACAGCACGCGCGCGCAGGCCGAGAACCTCGCGCGCTCGAGCTTCTCGTCCGGCATCACGGTGTCGTCGCTCGGTATCGGTCTCGACTTCGACGAGGCTTACATGGGAAGCCTCGCGCAGAACGGTCACGGTAACTTCGCGTTCGTGAAGGATGGCGCCTCGCTCGCGAAGTTCCTCCATCGTGAGCTCGAGGAGACCGCCGGCACCACCGTCGAGAACGCCCGCGTGCGCCTCCAGCTGCCCGAGGGCATGCGCTTCGTCTCGGCGACTGGCGCGGACGCCGTCGTCAAAGGAAGCGAGGTCGAGCTCGCGGTCGGCTCGCTCTTCGCCGGTGACGAGCGACGCGTGGTCGTCGAGCTCGCCGCGAACACCTACCCGAGCGCCGGGAGCTCCTTCGAGATCGACGCCACCGCGAGCTGGAATCAGGTCGGCGGTTCGCCGTTCACGACGCGTACGCCTCGGCTCTCCCTCGTCGCGACCGCGGACGCGTCGGAGGTCGATCGCGGCAAGGACGGCGCGGTGCTCGCGAGCGCGACGAGCGTCGTCGCGTCGCGTCGGCAGATCGAGGCCGCGAACGCCTATGCGCAGGGCGACGTCGCGCGCGCAGCGCAGATCGCCGAGAAGAACGAGCAAGCGCTCGCGGCTGCGATGGTCGCCGCGCCAGCGCCCGCCGCAACCTCGTTAGATACGCAGATGAAGGCGTACCGGGTCATGCGCAAGGGCTTCGCGACGGTCTCGCCGCAGAGCGCGCAGGGGCGAGCCGCGGCCAAGGAAGCCGCCGTCAAGGACATGGGCAACATGAACAGGAGCACGTTCTAGGTCATGAAGAAGGTCGCCTTCGTCGTCGCTGCTGCATCCCTCTTCGTGATCGCGCCCCTCGCGAATCGCTTCGGGCCGGTCGTCTCGTCCGTCACGCTCGTCTGGCTCGGCGTCCTCCTCGCCGTGTGCGCGAGCGGGACGTCGCAGTCGATGGCCGTCGCAAGCGGCGCGTTCGGCGCATTCGGGAGCGGCATTCTCGCGTCGGTCTCGCCGGCCGCCGCGGGCGCCGTGATGATCGCGGCCGCGTTCGCGGAGCGCACGACGCGCATCCGATCGCGCACCGCGCGTGCGGTGCACGTTCTCGTCGCGCTCGTCGCTGGCGCGCTCGCCGGGACGCTCTCCACGGCGTTCAGCACGTCGTCGATCCCCGTGATTGCCGTCGCGACGCTCGTGGCGGCAGTGCTCTCTGCGCTGCCGCTCCTCGTCGAGGCCGACGACGCAGTCGCGCACGCCCTCGATCAGGCGGCGGCGAGCGTCACCCAGCCGGCGCGGTCCGCGCTCCTCCAGGGGGCCGAGCTCCGTCGCAACGCCGCGGAGGTCCCGCTCGATCACGCGACCGAGATACGCGTGCGGAAGACCTGGCAGTCGCTCCTCCGGCTCGCCGAAGCGCGGGTGCGCCTCGAACGTTCGCGTCCGAGGGCGCTCGTTCGCATCGCCGCCGCGCCTCCTCCCGCTGGATCTCCCCAGCTGTCGCTCGCGCTCGAGGCCCCGTCCTCCAGGGCCCTCGTCGCGGCGCCCTCCGCGGCCGATGCGGTGCTCGACATGGTGGACCAGCGCCTCGAGGAGCACGTGACGGTGCTCGCGAAGGCGTACACCGCGGTCGACACGGCGCGGGCCGCGGCGATCGGTCTCGAGGACGCCGACCTCCGCACCGTGGATTCGCTCGGCGACTCGCTCGAGGACGAGAGTCGCGCGATGGTCGAAGTGAAGGGCGCGAGCGTTACTTGAACTGTGCGGTGCCCTTGACGACCTTGCCAGCCTGAACGTCCGGGATGGAATCCAGCACGACCTGTCCGTCGGAAGCGGTGAGGCGTAGCTTGATGCCGTCCGGCTGGGCGCCCACGCCCTTGTCGTCGATGAAGTAGTTGTAGTCTGCACGCGGCATGTCGACGAACACGCCGTTCTTCTCGTATTCGACCTTCGCGATGGGCAGCCGGTGGTTCCGGACCTGGATGGCGGTCCAGTACTGGGAGCTGCCGTCCTTGAGCTCGTAGGACATGCTGCCGCTCACGGTGCAGGCGACCGCGACGCGCGTGGTCGGGACACGACCCGCCACCGGGTCGGCGATCTTGGCAAAGGCTTGAGCGCTGAGGTCGAGGTGTCCCTTCTCGCACTCGGGACAGAGGTCGACGATGCGCACCGTCACCTTGCCCTTCGGCCCGGAGACCTCGAAGCAGGCGCCGCAGACCGCGGAGGCCGCGTACTCCGGAGCGTCCATCGCGGCGATGTCGGTGTCGGAGGTGACTCCGTAGCCGCACGCCACGCCGTCGGATCCCGAGTAGTCGTAGTAGGTGGCGATCCCCTGCGTCACCTCTCCCGAGAGCAGCGCGCCGCTCGAGCCGGAGCTGCCGGAGCTACCCGACGAACCCGAGGAGCCGGACGTGTCCGAGGTGTCGTCGCTCCCGCAGGCGACGAGCGCGGTCACGAGCGCGGTCACGAGCGTGGTCGCGATCACGCGCGCACCGCCAGAAGCGCGCCCGCTCAGTGAAGTCGTCACATGCACTCGAGCTTGTATTTCTTTCGACCGTTCGTGTCGATCGTGTACGGCGGGTCGCAATTTTTGCGGACCGCAGGAGGTGGAGGGGTTGCCGTTCGCGGGGGCGTCGCGACCACGGGCGGACGAAACGTCGGGTGCGTGGTCGTGTGCTGGGTCGTGGTCGTGGGCGCGATTGGCTTGACGTCGACGCTCGGCTGCGCGCTGTCGACGGCGGCGACCGAGCCGGTCGGCGGTGACTCCGGAGCGCCCGAGGATGCAGCCGTCACGACAGCGCTGCCCGAGGGCGCCGCGCTGACGCTCGTCGCGCCGCCCGAGGCCGACGCGCTCGGCGACGTCCCGACAGCGCCCGCCTCCGGTCCGCGACCGAGCAAGACCACGCCCATGATCGTGAGCAGCACGAAGAGCCCGAGCGCGCTGGCGATGATCGGCAGTCGCCGATGCACGGGCAGAGTCATCGTGCCGGTCATGCGCGACCCGGTGATCTTCGAGCTGTCGTCGGTGCTTGCGGCGCTCGCGCTCACCGGTCCGTTCGCGAACGCGCTCGTTTCGGTCAGGCTCGGCGCGGGCTGTCGCCGCGCGTGCGCCATCGGTACGGTCCCGCTCGGAGGCCCGATCCCGAGCATCGTGCCTGCGTGTGAGCCAGGCAAGCCGCTGACGTCGGAGTCGCTGTCGTCCGAGCCGGCGCGACCGGACTGCGAGACCCGGAGGCTCGCCGAGTTGCTCTCGATCTCCGCGATCGTGTCCTCGCGGGTGCTGAGGATCGAGCCGACCATGTTCTCGACCCACTCGCCTACCTCGCTCGCCGTCGCCACGCCGACGCACTTCTCGAGCTCGAAGGCGAGCTCGCGTGCCGTTGCGTGGCGCTTGCTCGCGTCGCGCGAGAGAGCCCTGAGGAGCGGAGCGTCGAACGCGCGCGTGAGCCCGGGGATGATCTCGCTCGGCGGTATCACGGGGTCGCGGAGGATCTTGGCGAGGGTCTCGCCCTCGGTCTCGCCCTTGAAGAGGCGCTCGCCGGTCAGTGTCTCCCACATCACGACCGCCGACGCGTAGATGTCGACGGCGCGCGTCAGATCGCGACCGGAGAGCTGCTCCGGCGGCATGTACGCGAGCTTGCCCTTGATCTGACCGTCACGCGTGACCTGGATGCGGCCCGCTGCCTTCGCGATGCCGAAGTCGAGGACGCGCGGGATGCCGTCGGCGCCGACGAGCACGTTCTGCGGGGACACGTCGCGATGCACGAGATCGATGCGGTCGCCTCGCTCGTTCTTCGCCTCGTGCGCCGCGTGGAGCCCGTGGAGGAAGCCGCACTTGATCGACGCCGCGATGCGCGGTGGCACGTTGGTGCCCTGCTTGCGTGCGGTCCGAATGAGCTTCGAGAGCGACTCACCGCGGACGTAGTCCATGATGAGGAAGAGCTCGCCGTCCGTTGCGACGACGTCGATCGTGGCGACCACGTTCGGGTGCTGCACGCGCGCGGCGAGTCGCGCCTCGTCGAGGAACATCGAGACGAACTCGGGGTCCTTGGCGAACTGCGGATGGAGGCGCTTCACCGCGACCGTGCGCGCGAAGCCGACCGGCCCGAGCAGTCGCCCGATATGGACGGTCGCCATGCCGCCGGCGGCGATCTCGTTGTAAAGCGCGTAACGCCCTACGACGCGAAGCGGTCCGCGTTCAGCCGCGATCATCTTCCCGAAGCCTATCCGCTCTAGCGCTCATCCCACAGTCGGATGCCACCGAGCAGGCCTGCCACGTTGTCGGTCACGCGGACGTGCGGAGGAAGCTCCAGCCGCAGGTGCTTCGCGTTTCCCCCGCCGATGTAGATTCGCCGGGGATTCCAGATGGGATCGATCTGCTCCAGCACCGCAGCGACGTGCTTGTTCCACTTCTTCTTGCCGAGCTTGGCGAGGGCCTTCCCACCCACATGTTCCTCGTACGTGCTCTTGCCGTTGAAGGGGTGGTGGGCGAGCTCGAGGTTCGGGACGTAGCGCCCGTCGACGTAGAGCGCGCAGCCCATCCCGGTGCCGAGGGTGAGCACCATCTCGACGCCCTGGCCTTCGATGACGCCGAATCCCTGCACGCCGGCGTCGTTGAGCACACGCACGGGGCGCTTGAGCCGGCGCTCGAGCGAGTTCTTGAGGGCGAACTTGCGCCACGCCTTGTCGAGGTTCGGCGCCGTCAGCGTGGAGCCGCCCATCGAGACGACACCGGGGAAACCAACGCTGACGCGGTCGAACGGAGCGAGCGGCTTCACGAGCGCCACGAGCGCAGTGATCACGCTCTCCGGCGTCGCGGGCTTGGGGGTCTCGACCCGCACGCGCTCCGTGAGCTTCTCGCCGCGTTCGTCGAGCACCAGCGCCTTCAGCCCGGTGCCGCCGATGTCGATGGCGAGCGTCCTTTTGCCCGTACCGCGCGCTTGTTTCGAGCTTCCGTTCGAGCGCGTGGGCGCCCTCTTCGTTCGTGCCGCCATGGGCACGAGATTATCTCACTGGGTCGCGCCGTCCTCGCATTTCGCCTTGTTCGCGGCCCCCGAGATCCACGAGATCAGGCAATCGAAGCCCGAGTCCGTGGAGCGAAGGACCGGCCCGCCCTTGTGCCGCACGCCGCCGCCCTCGAGGGAGAGGGGCTTCTTCAGGAGCAGGAAGTCGTCGTAGACGCCCTCGCTGACCCGCGACACGCTGATCTGCTCGGGCTCGAGGCCAACCACGGAGAAGTAGTTCGCCGTCTGCTCTGCGGCCGTCGTGCCGCTCGTGTCGCGCGCGCCGTTCGGGCCGTCGTTCTTGCGGAGGCCATTGGAGCTGTAGATGCGGAGCGGCCGGCCGATCTGCCCGTGGCAGTCCAGCGCGCCGCAGCGCTTTTCCATGAACACGCCGACGCCCTGGGTGATGAACTGGTCCTTGTCGGGGAGGGCGAGGGGAGAGGTCGCCCCCGAGTCGACGGACGTGACGCAGGCGTTGCAGAAGACGACGGCGAGCGCGCCGAGCCACGTCGTGAGGGCGATCACGGTCGCGAGACGTCGAGGCTCTTTCATGGCTTTGCTCCTGCTGCCGCATTGGCGACGAAGATCTGCCCAATCGAAGAGCGCGGGTCGTCTCCGCGGATCGCGTACGTGCTGCCCGGGTTCGGCCGATGACAGAAGTTGCACGAGCCCTCGCGGTTCACCGTCGACATCATGGGGATCTGCTTGCCGTCCTTGAGGAGCCCGACCTTGAACGGGAACGTCAGGTCCGCCCACTCGGACTCGGGGATGAAGAAGTTCCCCGCTGCGTTCGTGTCGTAGTTCCGCATCGCGCTCGCCGCGTCGACGAAGAGCACCTTCACGCCCTCGGCGCCCTTCGCGTCGGGCGCGCTGGTCTCGAAGATCGTGCCCGCGACGGCGAATTTGTGATTGCTCGCCGGACCGCCGTCCGAGTGACAGAGGACGCACGGCTGGCCGGGACGGTGCTCCGGACCTTGGGCGACGCGCGGGTCCTCGCCGCCGAGCCGTTCGATGGCCTGGTCCCTCACCGGATCGCTGCACGAGACGAACACGGCGGCGAAGCCGAGCGCGACGAGCTTGAAGAGCGTGCTGTCCATCCTAGAACTCCGCCTCGAAGCCGAGCGTGCCGTACACGGCCGTGCGCGCTTTGATGTAGAGCGCCTTGAAGTAATTCGAGTACATGACCTCGCCGGACAGGATGATCGCGTACTGGATGGCGGCCTTCTCGGTGGTGAGCGCGATGCGTGACCCGCCACCTACGGTGAACGTCACGAGCGGCGAGAGCTCTCGATCCCCCGTGCGGTAGGTGAAGAGCTGGAGCGGCGGGCCGTTCGGCTCCTCGATGATGGCCGGGTACGCGAGCTTGTAGAAGCTCGCGCCCGACTGCGCGTGGATCCGGAGGTGCGGCCACACGCGAAGATGATCGCCGAGGTCGTGCAGGTAGCGGCCGTCCGTCGTGCTGGCCTTGATGCCCCACGAGTCGGTGTAGATGCGCTCCTCGACGCGGACCGTTCCGCTGCCCATCCGGTGGTTGACGCGCGCGCCGATCGAGAAACGATCGCGCGAGCCCGGCAAGAGCTCGCGAGCCCGCACCGAGAGGCGCGCCGCGTTGACGTTCTCGATGGGCTCTCCTGGCGAGACCTTCGCGGCGTCGGACGGCGTGAACATCGGAACGTAGCGATAGAGCTTCGACTCCTCGCCGCGCTCGATCTGGATGGTCATTCCGGTGACGAGCAGTGTCGTCGGCGACATGACGAAGGTGACGCCGCCCTCGAGCTCGTGCGTCGTGAGGTTGCGCTCGAACTGCTTGAACGGCGTGTTGCGAATGCCGATGCGGTCGCGCGAGAAGTTGTAGCCGAGGCGGGGCGTGATGAGCTTGTCGTCGAGCTCGAGCGACGTGGAGGCGCCGAGCGTCTGCGAGAGGTAGTCGGGCTCGCTCGACACGTTGCCGTTCAAGGCGAGGCCTACCGGGCCGACCTTGTAGCCCCCGTTCGCGGCGACGGCGTGCCGCGCTTCCTTGTAGCTGCGCGAGGCCATCGACACGATGTCGGGCGAGGCCGCCGTGACGAAGTCGATGAGGTAGGACGCGCCGACGTTCCACCCCGCGGTCGGTGAGACGACCGAAGCGTTCACCGCCGGCGAGAAGACGTGAACGTTGGTGGAGTCCGTGTAGCCGGAGCCTTCGAGGCCGACGTGTACGTTCGGCTTGCTCGATTTGCGCTCGACGCACGCGAGCTTCTCCTCGTACGACGTCGCGCTCTGCAGGCAATCGATCTCGCTCTGCGTGGCGTTCGTCGGCTTGAGGACGATCTCGACGGTCTTCTCTTCGCCTTCGGCGAGCGTGAGCCGCTCCTTGAAGAGCTGGCGATCGCCCTTCTCCATGCGCTCCGCTTCGATCACGTGGTCGCCCGGGTCGACGGCGATGCGCTGCTTGAAGAGCGCCTGGCGGACCGGGATGCCGTCGAACGTGACCTTCACGCCCGAGGACTCCTTCGGCAGCAGCAGCTTCATGTGCGCGATGCGCGGCAACAGCTCGGTGACTCGCGCCTGCGCGGAGCGCTGGAGATCCTCGTCACCGCCGCGGATGCCTGCCCCGAGCGCGTCCTTCGCCTTCGTGAGCGCGTCGACGAGCTTTCCAGTGCCCGTGAGACACGAAGCGAGATGGAGCTTCACGTACGGGTGATCTTCGAGGGCGAGGGAGGCCTGGTCCTTCTCGACGCAGAGCTGCGTGTTGCCGGCCTTCTTCGCCTCGATGGCCTCCTTCGCAAGCTCGAGCGCGCGCGGGTTCGACCAGCCGCGGCTGTCCGCGGCTGGCGCGGCGCCTCGGGGCGGAGCGGCGAGCGCGACCGAAGGCGCGAGGAGCCAGCCGAGCGCGACGAGCCACACCGAGACGACCCAGAGGACGCGCGCGCGTGGGTACGGATCGACGCGGTCCGTCTTCGCTCTCGTCGTCATCCTCGAGCCGCAGCCAAGCATCAAGCGGTCCAGCACTATACGACAACGATCGCGCTCAGCGCGTGCGCCTCTTGGGGGCAACTCCCTGCAGGTGGTGGATCGGTGGTCCAGAGGCGCTGCTTCCCGACCTCGACGTGCGGCCTCTGTAGGGCAATCGGCGCACGCTCGCGGATCCGCAGGATGTCCCCCCGACGCGTACGGCAGCGCTCGCCGGGGGGGCTTCGCGAGAGGGCATGGGCCGTGCTCCACTCGTCTGCGATGCGTTCGGGTTGCCTCAGGGTCGCGTTTCTCCTTCTCCTCGGGGCGAGCGCGGGCGCCGCGGCGACCGCGTGCTCGGACACCGATCCACACTACGGACCTCCCGAGGCGATTCGCGGCCGCCAGATCGACTACGGCGCCAGCACGACCTCCGACACCGATTCGGGCGGCGGCACCGGCACGCCCAAGACTGCCGTCACGGCCTTCGCCGATCTCTACGCGACGTTCGCCGGGGCGGCCGACGGGACGAAGTGCACGCCTTGCCACGCCGCGGCCGGCACGGGCGGGAAGTTCTTCGTCGCGACCGACGCGACGAGCAGCCGGGCGTTCTTCCTCGCCAACGGCTACCAGGACATCGCGAAGCCGAACACGTTCGCGACCAAGGGACAGCACTCCGGCAACCCGCTCACGGCGGCTCAGAAAGCGCTCGTGAAGACGTGGTCGGATCTCGAGAAGGCCTCGGGAGGCGGGACGCTCGAAGCAGGCGCGGGCGACTGAGGCAGCGGTCGAGATCGGCTCTCAGCCGATGACCAGGTAGGCGTTCTCGCTTCGCAGCGGGAGCGTGCCGACACGGATCGAATCGAAGAGCGGCACCGACGTGTTCATGCCGTCTGCTCCGGGGCGCATCAGCTCGCCGAGGCGGTTCAGCGGGAAGCACGCGAAGGCGCGATCGTCCGGGACGAGCGCGTAGGAAGCGAAACCGTTCGGATAGGAGAGGTGCACCCAGCGCCAGCCGACCTGCGCGCGGACCTGCTCGCCCCAGAGCACGCCGAGGCCGAGCCTCACGTCCTGGTTGCTCGGCTCGGGGAGCTGGCCGGAGCGCACCTGGTCGATGAAGCGTCCGATGCGCCCGACGATCACCTCGGGGACGCCGTCGGCCGCGAGCGCGAGGAGCGCGGTGTGCGCGCACTTCTGCATCGCCTCGCGCTCTTCGTCTGTCAGCGGACGCTCGGCGGGACGAAGGACGACGACGTCGGCAGCGGCCTCCTCCACACGCACTGCGGTCTTCTTCTTTGGCGCTGCGGTCTTCTTCCTTGGCGCTGCCGCAGCGGCCTTCTTCTTCTTTGGCGCTGCCGCAGCGGCCTTCTTCTTCTTTGGCGCTGCCGCAGCGGCCTTCTTCTTCTTTGG
>JANXVA010000794.1 GCA_025351875.1 Myxococcales bacterium
CCGACGCCACGATCGTCGTCTACACCGCGCGACCGAACGATCCGATCACCATCGACGGAGCCCTGCGCGGCGCCGGGACGTGGAAGGGGACCGTGCCCGGCGGCACGCACACGCTCCGCGTCGCTGCGCCGCCGATGCGCCCCTACGAGGGCGACTTCTCCGTTCGCGACGGCGAGAGCAGGACCATCGCCCTCACCCTCGAGTACGAGCCGTCGAAGCCGTCGGCGCGCGTCCCCACGTGGGTGTGGATCGGAGGCGCGGCCCTCGTCGTGGTCGGCGGCGTGGTCGGCGGCTACTTCCTCTTCAAGCCCAGCGATCACCCAGCTGCGACACCAGTGGGGACGCTCGATCCGGGGAGCGTCCAGGCGTCGTTCCCTCGCGGATGGTTCAGCTGGCGGTGAGTGGGCGTGTCGCGAAGGTCTGCGACAACGTGGCCGTTCGGCGGCCGGACCTCTTCACTTAATCTTCGTTGGGGTGGACGATGTCGGCCATGAACCTGGCGGACTTCGTCTCCACCCACCGCGAGCACGTCATTCGTCGCTGGACCGAGAAGGTCACCGGCACGCTGCATCCGACATCCATGCCGCGCCTCGAGCTGGTGGACCATCTTCCGACCTTTCTCGAGGAGATCGCCGATGCGCTACGCGCCCGCGAGAGTCCGGAGAGGAGTCCGACGGCGGCGGAGCACGGCGTTCAGCGCCTCGGACTTGGCTTCAGCCTCGATTCGGTGGTGCGCGAGTACGGTGCACTGCGTGACAGCATCATCGAGGAGTGCGCGGCCGAGAGCATCGTCATCGGACTGCACGACCGCGAGGTGCTCTTCGACTGCGTGATCACGGGCATCGCGGAGGCCGTCTCCGAGTACGCGCATCAACGCGACGCCGAGCTCCAGAGGCAGACCAGCGAGCACTTCGCCTTCGTGGCGCACGAGCTCCGTAACCCGCTCGGGAACGCCATCTCGGCGCTCACGCTGCTCCGGGAAGGCAACATGATCGCCGACGAACGACTCGGCGAGATCCTCGGGCGCGGGCTCACGCGAATGCACGACCTCATCGAGCGCTCCCTCCGCCTCGCTCAGATTGGTTCCGGCATCACGCTTCACCGCGAGAAGGTGACGCTCCGCGCGCTGCTCGAGGACGCGGAGACCGACGCGGCAGCGAGTGCCCGGGCGAAGCGCGTGGGGCTAGCCATCCATCTCGAGACGGACTGCGAGCTCGACGTCGACGTCCGGCTCGTCCACTCCGCGCTGGCCAACCTCGTTCGGAACGCCGTCAAGTTCACCCACGACGGCGGCGACGTCGAGATCCGCGCGAGGAGCGAGGGAGGCCGCATCGCCATCGAGGTCGAAGACCGTTGTGGTGGCCTACCGCCGGGCGCAGTGGAGCAGGCCTTCGCGCCGTTCGTGAGCATGGGCCCCGACCGAACCGGCTTTGGGCTGGGCCTCGCCATCGCCAAGCAGGCGGCCGACGCACACGGAGGCACCATCCGCGTCCAGAACCTGCCGGGGAAGGGCTGCATCTTCGTTCTCGAGCTGCCCACCGTCGCTGTGCCCGTCGCAAGCGCGGAGGGCCCCTCGCGCTGAGCCCTCGCTACGAGCTGCGCATCTTGCGCAAGCCGCCGCAGACGAGGCTTCGAGCGATCCGAGCGGTGGATCCAGCCCGCCCTCCGCCGAGCGACGACGGCGGTTTTTGCGGGGTTTGAGGCGAGAGAGTCGATGGCACCGTCGTTGCTCGTTGACCCGTCGTGCGCCTGTCCGTCGCTGCCCTCGTTGCCCTCGTTGCCCTCGTGGTCCCGGTCGCCGTGGGCTGCGCCGCACCCGACGGCAGCGAGGAGCGGGCGGCGGAGTCCGCCGATGCGCTCTCGACCCCGAAGGCGTTCGTGCGTAGCGACCAGGTCCACCTCGGAAGGGCGCCCTCCAACACGCTCGATCTCCAGGACCTCGTTTCCGCCGACTTCACGCACCCGGCCGCGGACGCCGCGAAGGTCGTCGCTCGTCATCGCGAGCACCCGACCGACGCGCGGCCGATCTACCTCGGCAACATCCATTCGTGGGTCTACAACGCCGACGCTCGCTACCGCGCCGATCTCAACGCGCTCGCCGCAGCGGTCGACGCCGGAACGGGCGGCCGGCGCGTGCTCTTCTACTTCGAGGAGGAGAACGCCTCGACGTCGCCTCAGCCCGTGGCCGAGGCGCATGCCGGCAACCTTCGGTTCGTGGCGTCACACGCGACGCTGCTCATGGCCACGTACAACAACGGGCAGCAGAGCCGCGCCGAGGCCGACGCGACCATCGCCCACATGAAGTCCTGGTACCACGGGCGACTCGGCCTCCCCATGGCGAGCCTGATGATCGACCTCGACACGTCGCAGACGCCGAGCAGCGCGTACTACGGCAGCCGCGGGCAGCTCATGAGCTTCAACGTCGTCGTCGGCTGGTCGCTCGACGCCGCGTACAGGCAGGGCTTCGCGGGCTTTCACACGATGGGCAACAGCGGCACCGCCGCCGGCACCTCGGTAGCCTCGGACTCCACGTACCTCGCGCTCGATGCTGCGTGGCGCAACCTGGAGCGCGCGCACCCTCGGCACACGACTTTCTCGGGCGTTCGCTAGCGACCCACGCGTGTCAGGAAAGGCGCTTCGCACGCCTCGGCGTGGATTGACGTCCGGGGTCGAGGACGCGCAAGCTGCGCCTTTCCCTTCCAAAGGAGTGCCCCATGACGACGATCGACATCGCGAAGAAGTACGTCGAACTCTGCACGAATCACCAGAACCACGTTGCCCTCGAGACGCTCTTCTCGACGGACGTCGTGAGCGTGGAGGCCGGCGCGCCCCCCGGCAAGTCCGCCGAGACCAAGGGCGTGAAGGCCGTGGCCGAGAAGGGCAAGCAGTGGATGGCCGAGCACGAGATCCATTCGTCGAAGATCGAGGGGCCGTGGCCGAACGGCAACAAGTTCATCGTCCGCTTCTCCTACGACGTGACGAACAAGCCGAGCGGCAAGCGCTTCCCGATGGAGGAGGCCGCGCTCTTCACGGTCGAGAACGACAAGATCGTCCGGGAAGAGTTCTTCTACGCGATGGGGTGACGATTCAGCGTCGCGCGCGCGCCTTCTTCTTGGTTGCGCGCGCGAGTCTCGTGTTGCCGCTCCCATGACGACGCTGCTCGTAGGCTTCGATTCCGCGTGGACTCCGACCAACTCGGGGGCCCTCGTCGGCGTGGTCCGCCTCGATGACGGGAGCCTTCGCGAGCTCGGTTCGCCTCGCGCCGCGGACTTCCGGCAAGCGGAGGCGGTCATCGTCGCGTGGCAGGCCGAGCACGCGCCGCGCGCGACGCTCATCCTGCTCGATCAGCCGACGATCGTGCCGAACGCCGCGGGGCAGCGGCCCGTCGAGGGCATCGTCGCGTCGCCGGTGAGCGCGCGGCGCGGGGCGATTCAGCCGGCGAACACCGGGCGGCTCGCGATGTTCGGCAAGGACGCGCCGCTCTGGCCGTTCCTCGCGCGTTTCGGCGGCGCTGCCGAGCCGCTTGCGCCGATGAGCGACACGCGCGTGTTCGAGACCTACCCGGTCCTGTCGATGATCGCGCTCGGGTGGTCGCTTCCCGACGTGCGCGCGACGGGGCGCCTCCCCAAGTACAACCCCGCCCGGAAGAAGACGTTCGCGCTCTCGGACTGGCAGCACGTCTGTCAGCGCGTGTCTTCCGCGCTGGGTGCGCGCGCGCTCGCCGGGCTCGTCGAGTGGCTCGATCGCGCCTCGAAGCTCAGCGCTCCGCGCAAGGTCGATCAGGACGGCCTCGACGCGTGCCTCTGCCTCCTCGCCGCGCTCCACCTCGCGGAGCGAGGAGAGTGCCTGATGATCGGCGATCGGGAGACGGGTTTCCTCGTCGTCCCGCACGGGGACGGCGTCCGCGCCGAGCTCGAGGCCCGCTGCCGGAAGACGGGGCGCGATCCGTCGACATGGGTGCGCGGCTTCCGGATGACCTGAGCGACCGACAACCCGAGCAGTGTCGCCGCGCGCCGCACCGCCTGGCCACGGATCTTCGATTTCGTTCGACAGCCGCGGGTTCGGCGCCCACGCTGGTGGCAATGAAGCTCCGTCCCGCGTTCGCCGTGATCCTGGGGGCCGTCCTCGCCTTCGGCTGCGCCACCACGCAGACGGCGAAGCTCTCGCGGGTCGAGGCGGAAAGGGTGGCGCTCACGCGCGCGCCCGGCGGAACGGTGAAGGAGAGCGAGCTCGAGAAGGAGCACGGCAAGCTCGTGTGGTCCTTCGACATCGCGACGCCGGGAACGACCGACATCACCGAGGTCCAGGTCGACGCCGTGACCGGCGAAGTCGTCTCGGTCGAGAACGAGACGCTCGCCCAGCAGCAGGCGGAGAAGAAGCAGGACATGAAGAAGAAGTAGTGCGGCGGCGACGAGACGCGGCGCCGCACACCAGGATCGCAGTGACGAAGTAGGCTCGGGCTGGCCTATATTGCGTGTACGTGCGGCGCCCGACGATCCTCCACGATGAAATGCGGGTCTTGAAGATCGGGGCTACGGTCCTCGCGATCCTCGCTGCGATGACCGATGCTCGCGCAGCACGCGCGGCGGGCCCGGAACCGGCGCCACCGCCGCCCGATCAGGCGCGCGGCTGGGAGACGCCCCCGGGCACGACGCCGGAGGAGGCCGCGCTCGCCGGGCCGCAAGTCGCGCTCATGGCGCCCAGGCTCGTGCTCACGGTCACGTTCCTGCCCATCGAAGGCGGCCTTCGCGTGGTCAGCCGACGGATCGCCAAAGGCGGTGGCGATGCAGGGGAGGAGGACGACGTCCGCACCGTCGCCATCCTTCCTCATCTCTCGTACCTCACGGGCTTCGGCACGACGGTCGGGATCGCGGCGCGCCTCCAGAACCTCGGAGGTCATGGCGAAGAGGCCGCGGTCACGGCGGGCTTCGGCGGGAGGTTCGCGCAGTTCGTCGAGACGTCGTTCCTCGCCGATCGCGCGGCGGGCAGTCAGACCTGGGTGGAGAGCCGGGCTCGGTACGAGATCCGACCGCAGGAGATCTTCCGCGGGATCGGCGACGGAACAGGGACCGCGCCTTCCCCGGAGAGTCGCTTCCGCGAGCGTCGCCTCACCGTGCTCGAGCGAGCCGGCGTCACGATGGGCGAGCCCGGTCGCCTGACGAAGATCGGTGGCGCCGCCATCTTCCAGAGCTCCTCCTTCGGTCCGAAGGACGACGACTTCAGCGCCGATCCCTCGATCGAGACCGCCTACGACGCGCGCGCGTTGCGAGGTTTCGCGGGCGGCGCGCGGACCGTCGAGTTCCAGGGCAACCTCGTCGTCGACACCCGCGACGCGCTCGCGGCGACCTCGCGCGGCCTGCACGCGGCGGCGTACGCCGGAGTCGTACCGGCCCTCGATCACTACGGCTTCGGTCACGTCGGCCTCGACGTGACGGGCTACGTCGACCTCTACAAGAAGACGCGTGTGCTCGTCCTCCGTGGCGCCGTGGAAGGAGTCCTCGGGGAGGACGGCGACATTCCCTTCACGCAGCTTGCGCGTCTCGGGGGCCCCGAGCAGCTGCGCGGGTATCGCCTCGACCGCTACCGCGATCGGGAATCGGCGCTCGTCTCTGCCGAATATCGGTATCCGATCCACCACGTGGTGGCGGGGGCGCTGTTCGTCGACGCCGGGCACGTCGCGCACGATCCCGAGGCCCTGACCGCGCTCTCCCGGTGGCGTGCGGGTGCCGGCGTCGGGTTACGCATCCGCACGACCGACACCACGATCGCGTCGCTCGACCTCGCCTACGGCGACGGCGTGCAGCTATTTTTCTCGATTTTTCCCTTCGATTCGCGCGCGCAATGGAACAAGCGATGAGAAACACCTGCGCCCCTCTCCTCGCGCTCGCCTTGCTCAGCTCGGCGTGTGCATCGACGCCGCGATTCAAGGATCAGCCGGTCGTGTGGCGCGTCGACGACACGCGTGACACCCCGCCCGTCGAGACGCGCGAGTTCCTGGTCCACCAGTACGCGGCCGACATCATCGTGCTCCGGCGGCTCACGCGCGCGCTCGAGCTGCGTGGCCACACGGCCGCGCAAGACACGAACGCGCTCGACGAGGTGCCCGACTCGACGTGGTTCACGAACCGCATCAGCGTGCGTACGGTCACGCCGGAGGAGGCGGCGCGCGGGCCGGATGTCAGCGGGCCGCCTCAGCTTCCGCTGGTCGTCACGCACGTAAAGTCGGGCGGCACGAATCCGGGCTTCGTCGCGAAGGACGCGACCGGCCGCAAGTTCGTGATCAAGTTCGACCCCATGGAGTCCCTCGAGCTGCAGACCGCGGCGAGCGTCATCATCAACCGCTTCTTCTGGACCCTCGGCTACAGCGTTCCGTCCGATCATCTCGTCGTCTTTGCGCGCTCCGACGTCACGATCGACCCGAAGACCAAGGCAGGTGACTCGAAGCACGCCTTCACCGCGCCCATGCTCGACGCGATCCTCGCGAAGGCACCTCGGCTCGCCGACGGCACGTTTCGCGCGAGCTCGAGCGAGCTGCTCAAAGGCGCTCCGAAGGGCGGCTTCGCGGCCGAGGGTGTGCGGAGCGAGGACCCCAACGATCGCGTTCCCCACGAGCATCGCCGCGAGCTGCGCGGGCTCCGCGTGTTCGCGGCGTGGCTCGATCACACGGACATGAAGGAGGACAACGGCCTCGACGTCTACACCGAGGACGCGGGACGCCACTATCTGCGTCACTTCCTGATCGACTTCGGTGAGACGCTGGGCGGGCACTCGGCGGAGAAGGACCGCGCCGAGGATGGCTACGAGTACGCCTGGGACTGGGAGAACCAGACGAAGGCCGCGTTCGCGTTCGGGCTGTGGAAGCGGCCGTGGGAAGATCGGAGACCGAGCCTCTGGGCCTCGCTGGGCTCCATCTCGACCTCCGAGTTCGATCCGGCGCTGTGGCGCGAGGCCTATCCTTACTGGCCCTTCTTCGAGCGTGACGCTGCGGACGACTACTGGGCGGCGAAGATCGTGATGCGCTTCGATCGTCCGCTCTTGGCGGCGCTGGTGGCGACGGGGCAGCTCAGCGATCCGCGCGCAGCCGCGTTCCTGACCAACGCGCTCATGATCCGACGCCAGAAGATCGGCAGCACCTACATCGAGGCGGTGACGCCGCTCGACGACTTCCGGATCGAGCAAGGCCGCCTGTGCGCCGTCGACCTCGGCACGCGCTTCGATCTCGCGCATGGCGGCGTGGTCGAGCGCATCGACGAGCGCGGCAAGGTGCTCGAACGCGCGGCCATCGGCCAGGACGGGCGGGTCTGCCTCGC
Organism: Myxococcales bacterium; assembly: GCA_025351875.1. GTDB lineage: Bacteria > Myxococcota_A > Polyangia > Polyangiales > Polyangiaceae > Labilithrix. The sequence continues at coordinate 7,311 of JANXVA010000794.1, forward strand.
GCCCCTTCCGACGGGCTACGTCGCGCTTCGCCTCCGGCTCCGTCGCTCGCCGGGCGACGTGCGGCGCCCGATGCAGGTGCACGTGAAGGACGCGTCGCGCGTGCTCGGGATCATGCGCATCGAGCCGTAGCAGGTCAGTGCGCGTTGGATTTGCGCGCGCGACGCTTGCGGCGGCGCGCGATCTCGGACGAGAGCCAAGCGAGGTCTCCGAGGTCCTTCGGTCGTGCGGCCGCACGTGTGCGCTCGGCGGTCCGATCCGGAACATCCCGCGCGGCGGGCGTCGCGGTTCTCGGCCTCGGCAGCTTCCCAGGTCATCTCTCTGAGCAGACCCGGCTTCACGCGTTCCGCCTTCCATGTCCCTGCCGTCCGCGACCCGTGTCTAACGTCTCGACTGAATGGCCGCCTGGTCGATGCAAGACTCGCTGGCGCATGAACCTCGCCAAGCACGCCGTGGGCAGTCGCATCCACATCCGCTATCGATCCGCCTGGGCGGGTAGGCGTGATGTGACCTGGTTCTCGGACGTGGTCTGGCTCTCGGGAGAGGTCCTCTCCGCCGAGCGCCGCGACGGCCGCGAGCGGTACGTCGTCCTGCTCGACGACGGCCGCCGCCTCGTGGGCTTCGACGCCGAGGTCCGCGCACGGCCACCGCTCACCTGGCTGCTCGACACGCTGCCGGACGCCGCGTTCGCGTCCTGAGGCGGGCAGGCGGGCCGGCCGCGCGGCGTCAGACGATTCTGTCGTCCCGATCCGAGAGGTCGACGGCGTCACTCCTCGTGGTTCGCTCCTGCTCGGCAAGGCTGTGTCGGCTGGCCTCGAACCGCTCGGCGCACCCACGATGACCGGTGCGTTCGGCGATCGACCCGAGGGCGCGGATCCACTCGGGCTTGTCCTTCGTCGCAGCTAGCGCGATCGCCGCAGCCTCGGAGAGAACGGCGGCGATGGGATCCGACGAGGTGACCGGGCGATGCACGCCGCCGTCGAGCGGGAACCCGGCGGAGGGATTACGGAAGAGGGTATCGAAGAGCGCGAGCGCCTCGTCGATCTTGCGGAGACGGAGGAGCGCCCCCGCATGGACGCGCGTGGCCTGCGCATTCCAGTCCTCATCGCCGAGCTTCGCGAAGAGGTCCTCCGCCCGCTCTGCCGCAGCGCAGGCACCCTCGTCGTCACCGTCTTCTCCCATCCGTCGGGCGAGCAGTAAG
>JANXVA010000034.1 GCA_025351875.1 Myxococcales bacterium
GCCAGGGGTCACGAGGACCGCGTCCTTGCCGAGCGCGGTGCGGAGCGAGCTCACCTCCGCAGGGGAGCAGACGAACCAGCGAACGCCTTCGTCGAACGCGACGCGGGCAAGCCGAACCGCCGCGTCGTTCGCCGGGCCGGCCATGCCGATGTCGCCGAGGTCCGCGTCGTCGAGGGAGGTGAGGATGGTCACCGCGCAGATCGCCAGGCTCCCGCCCTCGGAGGCGGCGCGGGCGACGGCGCGCTTCAACATCGTCCGGCCGCCACTCGCGTGGACGGTCACGAGGTGGGCGCCGAGACTGGACGCCTGCGCGACGGCGCGCTCGACGGTCTCCGGGATGTCGTGGAGCTTGAGGTCGAGGAAGACGGGGAGCCCGACCTCGCGGCCGAGCGCGACGACCTTCGGCCCTTCGTGCACGAAGAGCTCGAGGCCGACCTTGATCATCCCGATGGCAGCCGCCACGCGGAGCGCGGCATCACGTGCCTCCGAGGCGCTCGCGAAATCGAGCGCGAAGGCGATCGGAGGACGTTCAGGCACGCCCCGCTTGTTAGCACAGTCGTCCTACAAACAGCTGCAGAGCGGGTCGCCAGCCTGGCAGGTGCATGCCGGCCTCGGCGTGCCCTTGCCGGCACCACCACCACCACCGCCACCGCCACCGCCGCCGCTGCGCACGGCCGCGATATTCGCCTGCGTGCGCTTCTGCTCGGCCTGCACGGCCGCGAGCTTCTGCTGCGCGGCGAGACGATCGACGTCGCTCTTGGCGCTTGCGGCTTCGGCTTGAGCGGCCGCGATCGCGTCGCTCTGCGACTTGAGGTCACCCATCAGCTTGTCGAGCTGCGCCTTCTGCTCCGCGATCTCGGCGTTCTTCAGCGCCGTGACGCGTGCCTGCTCCTGGCCGCTCTTGTAGAACGCAAAGCCACCGCCGCCTGCGCCGAGGATCAGCACCGCGCCGATTCCGACCGCGATGTACGTGAGCTGCTTCTTCTTCTTGTCCTGCGAGAGGGCCGCGAGCTGGCGCTCGTGCTCCTGAACCTGGGACATCGCGCGGAGGCGAGCCTGATTCTCGGCCTCGGAGCGGGCCTTCTCGACCTCGCCCTGACGGATCGCATCGACGCGCGCTGTCTCTTCGCGCGTGCGTTGCTCTTCCTGCCGACGCCGCTCGTTCTCGCCCTGCGTGCGTGCCTCTTCGGCCTCGCGGGCGCGGCGCTCGGACTCTTCGCGAGCATGGAGCTCGGCGGCCTCCTTGCGCTTCTTGTCGTCGTCCTCTTGCTTGATGCGATCTTCCTCGAGGCTCATCAGCTCTTTGAGGGAGAAGAGAACGGAGCTCTCTTTCGATTCCGCCATTGTCAGTTGCTCGCCGTGGGTGCGCGTTGGAGGGCTTGGGGCCGGTTGCTCACGGCCGCCTTGCCGTGAAAAGGTACTCGGGGCGGCCTTTGTGCGCAAACGGTATCGCGCGCGAAGTTGGACACCTCCGGCGGCTGGTCCTTGGGGGGCGTTCTTCCGTTGTTGCGTGTCATGCATCATCCGGCGGAGGATGCGTTCCATGGCCACCAACGTGAACGCGCACATCACGGGAACCGTCTGGAAGATCGAGGTCAAGGAGGGCGAGGACGTCGCCGAGGGCCAAACTTGCGTGATCCTCGAGTCGATGAAGATGGAGATGCCCGTGGAGGCGCCGGTCTCCGGAAAGGTCGAGAAGATCAGCTGCGCCGAGGGCCAGGCCGTCAACGAAGGCGACGTTCTCCTCACGATCGCGTAGGATTTCCCTCGTGAAGTCCGGGTTTCCCCGAGAGGAGCGCGGCCGTAAGGCGCGTCGGGCACGCGTTCGGGTCCTCGGCCTGATCGCGCTCGTGCCGCTCGTCCTCACCGTCGTGCTCCCGCTTGCCTGCGGGACGGACACGTCCCTTTCGGGCCCGGGCGAGGAGTGCTTCGCGGCGACCGACTGCCAGGCCGGCCTGGTCTGTGTGCCGCAGCGGGGTGGCTCACGCCTCTGCTCGAACGACCTGACCATGGTGGCCGGACGGCCGCCCCCCGAGGCCGGCGCTGCCGCCGACGGCGAAGCAGGGGCCGACGGGTCGACGGAGGGCTCCACCACGGACGCTCCGGCGACGGACACGAGCATGCCCGATACGAGTGTTCCCGACACCAGCGTGGCAGACACCGGCGGGGGCTGAGGGTCGCTAGCCGCCCGGGCCGCGCGTCACTCGCGCCAGAGAAACTTCCACGGGTTGTGCTTGAGGTCGCGGACCATCTCCTGCACATCGTCGTAGATCGCCTCGTCCATGACGAGCGCGCCGACCGTGCCGTTGCCCTTCTTGATGTGCTGGACGATCGCCTGCGCATCCGCGGCGGTCGCGTTGGCGCGCGCCGCGAGCTGAGCCACGTCCTCGATGGTCTTCTTGAGCTTCGCTTGCTCTTCCTCGCCGCCGAGCACCTTGGAGGCGCGGTTGAGGTTCGCGAGCGACTCGCGCGCGTCCTTGAGGAGCGGGCCGCTGTCCTTCTGGATGTCGCTCGAGAGGCGATCGATGTTGTCGATGGTGCGTACGATCTTCGGATTGTCCACGTACTGCGTGCGCGCGTGGACGGTGAGCGTGTTCGCCTCGGCGGTGAGCGACTCGAGGTTCGTCATCGTGCGGTTGATGCGCTCGCGGTTGTCGGTGAGCGTCGTGTTGAGGCCCTTGAGAAGCCCCGCCGTGTTCGTGGCGATGTCGCTGATCAGCTCGCGGTTGTTCCGGATGCCGTTCATCGTCGTGTCGAGGAGCTCGTAGGCCTTCGCGAGGAAGAGGTCGAGCCGCGGCGGGTCGATGCCCTTGACGATGGTTCCCTCGGGGAGGATGCCCTTCTGAGGTGAGCCCGGGTCGATGGCGAGGAACTGCTCGCCGAGAACGCCTACGGTCGTGACGTAGAAGTCGGCGTCGTCGTGGATCGACTCCTTCACGCGCGCCTCGATGTTGAGCTTCGCGCGGACGAGCGTGCGGCGGTTGGTCTTCGGGTCGACCTTGCCGCCCATGAAGGCGAGCTCGGCGACCTTGCCGACCTTGACGCCGGCGACGCGCACAGGCGCACCCGACTGCAGGCCGCCTGGATTGTCGAAGTCGACGTAGACCGTGTACGTCTTCTCGAACGAGAGGCCGCCCATGATGAGGACGAAGGCGGCGAGGATGCCGAGCGACACGAGGATGAGGACGCCGACCTTGACCTCGATCGATTTCTCCTGGGCCATTAGGGAGCGAGGCTACAGGGTTTTGGGGAGATCGGAGGAGGAGATCAGGCCGCGAACAGGGTCATCCACGTCGACTGAGGCTCGCAGCTTGGCTTGGCAGTCCGTGACCGTGGTTCCCTGACGACCGCGGAGTGGCCCTCTCGCTGCCTCAGAGCTCGAAGGGGCCCGTGGCGCGGCCCGTGATGAACTGCTGGACCACGCCGTCGGGCGTGTTCTTGAAGTCCTCGCGCGAGCCCTGCAGGCGGACCTTGCCTCGGTAGAGCATCACGATGCGGTCGGCGATCGAGAAGATGCTCGTTAGGTCGTGGCTGACGACGATCGACGTCACACCCAGCTTGTCGGAGAGCTCACGGATGAGGACGTCGACGCGGCGGGCGCTGACTGGGTCGAGCGAGGTCGTCGGCTCGTCGAAGAGCACGTACGTAGGGTCGACGGTGAGCGCGCGCGCGATCGCCACGCGCTTGCGCATGCCGTCGCCCAGCTCCGGCGGGTAGCGATCGGCGAACTCCTCCATGCGCACGATCTCGAGGCGCTGGCGGGCCTCGGCGAGCGCCGCCTTGAGGCTGAGGTTCTTGTGCTTGCGGAGGGGGAGGGCGACGTTCTCTGCGCAGGTCATCGAGTCAAAGAGCGTCGAGTGCTGGAACACCATCGCGCACTTCCTGCGGACGGGGCCCATCTGCGCCTCGTCGAACCTCGAGATCTCCTGGCCGTCGAGCCAGATCTCGCCGCTGTCGGGATAGAGGAGCCCGACGAGGTGCTTGATGAGCACGCTCTTGCCGACGCCCGAGGCTCCGATGATGAAGAACACCGAGCCCTTGGGGACGTCGAAGGACACGTCCTGGAGGACCGTCTTCGGCCCGAAGGACTTGATGATGTTCTTGAACTGGATCATCAGCCGGGGAAGATGAGGAAGCCTGCGCCGGAGATGAAGAAGTTGAGGATGATGATGGCGAGCGACGTGTTCACGACGGCGCGTGTCGTCGCCCAGCCGACACCCTCGGAGCCGCCGAACGTCGAGAGCCCGCAGTAGCCGCTCACGATCGGGATCGCCGCGCCGTACGCGAGGCACTTGGTGAGCCCGACGGCGAGGTCACCGAAATCGACCAGCTGGTGGTTGAAGAACGTCTGGAGCGGCACGTCGAACGCGAAGTACGCGGTGAACGCTCCGGCGACGAACGCGATCGTGCCCGCCCAGATCACGAGCACCATCGTCATCACGATGCTCGCGAGGAACCGAGGCTTGATCAGGAAATCGATCGGGTCGGCGGCGCACATGCGGAGCGCATCGATCTGTTCGGTGACGACCATCGACCCGATCTCGGCGGCGATGCCGGCGCCGACACGCGTGGCGAGCATGAGCGCGCCTAGCGACGCCGCGAAATCGCGGACCAGCAGCTCGAGGTACGTGGCGCCGAGCAGCGTGTAGTCGGGGACGACGCGCTTCGCCTGGAGGCCGGCCTGGTAGACGAGGATCATCCCGAGGAAGCCCATCGTCACCGAGAGGAAGAACACCGAGCGGTTGCCCATCTCGTACATCTGGCGGGCGAGCGCGCCCTTCTCGCGCTTGCCGCGAGCCACGTAGTAGAGCGTGCGGACGAACACCGAGTAGAGCTCACGGCCGCCGACCATGAGATCGATCGCCGCCGCGCCGAGCATACCGACGGCCCCGAGGTCTTCGTACGGATGCTCGATCGTCTCGTGCGAGTGCCGCTGCGACTCCGGTCCGGGGGCGGCGACGTTGCTCATCTCAACCGCCGAGCGCGAAGCTCGTGAGGTAGTCGAGGACGAAGACGCCCGCGGCGCTCGCCATGACCGTGGAGTTCACGGCGCGGCCGACGCCGGGCGCGCCGCCCGTGGTCGCGAGCCCGAAGTGACAGCTCGCCAGCCCGATGACGAACCCGAAGACGACGCTCTTCACGAGGCCGGTCGCCACGTCGCCGAAGCCGAGGAGGCCCGACGTGAGGCCGTTGTAGAACGTGGTCGGGCTGACGCCGAGGAGCGCCTCGCCGGTGTACGCCGCGCCGAAGAGCGCGAGCGCGTCGGCGAAGAGCGTCATCATGAAGAGCGTGCTCACGATCGAGATGAAGCGCGGCGCGATCAGGAAGCTGATCGGGTCGATGGCGAGCACGCGCAGTGCGTCGAGCTGCTCGGTGACCACCATCGTGCCGAGCTCGGCGGTGTTGTTCGCGCCGACGCGCCCCGAGATCATCAGCGCGGTGAGGAGCGGGGCGATCTCGCGGAGCGTGCCGAAGCCGGCGCCCCATCCGAGAAGCCCCTCGGCGCCGTAGCGCTTCACGATCGTCGCGGCCTGGATCACCATGATGGCGCCGGTGAAGAGCGCGGTGACGGCCACGATCGGGAGTGACTTCACGCCCATCTTGTAGAGATTCTTGAGCAGCTCGCGCGAGTCGATGCGCGGCGGGACGGTGCGAGAGAGGACGCGCG